>CAMZLM010000017.1 GCA_947311485.1 uncultured Paracoccaceae bacterium | reverse complement strand
TTCAAAAGCTCGATGTCATCGGGAAGATCAGCAGGGGCGTTGTTGCATAGAACCCTCGCGCAATCAGGGGATTCCCATTTACGCGTGGACGTGATTCACCCTTTGGATGGTACAGAAACTCCGAACCCGCCCGCAGCCCTCCACTCCGAAACCACGCTACCGCGTGACCAACTGGCCGGAATACAACCGGGATCTGGTCGGTGACGCTGTGGCTTGACGGTGATGTGGGGGAGGGCTGGCGGGCGCGGGGCGGCAACCCAAAGCCTTTATTGTTCTGAATGCCGGCGTGTGCGAGGAAGGTTTGTTCGATGTGCTGAAAGACCACGTGAAATCGGCTGTTGGCCCTTGGAAATACCCGCGCTGGATTGCGTTTGTGGATGAACTGCCCAAGACCGCCACTGGCAAGATACAGCGGTTCAAGCTCAGAGTGCAGGGCAATTAGACGATTCCGGCAAAACGCTCCGGTATTGGAAACAGCCGGTCCCCGACCCGTTTTTTGAAATGCCACAATCCGTGCTTGTTGCGTTGTTCCCATGTGCTGTCCATCCATTTGATTTCTTCGCGCAAATCGAATTCCGGCATTTCAGGCATGGCTGACAATTTCTCTATTTCGGCACCGAAACCTTGTTCATTTGCAAACCAGTGGGCGCTAAAGGAATGGCTTGTGTCGTTTTTCAGATTGAGCGCGGCCATTGCCTGAGAGCGGTTCAAGAGCCGGCCTTTGTATTCGTCAAAATCTGCGTATTTCATGTGGAACAGGTATAAATTTCGGAAAAGCTTCAGCTCGGGTTCAGTGCAATAATGCCCCCCCCGTGCAAACTTTACGGGTTTTCCGACCACACACGGCTTGGAAAAATAGCTCGAATATCGGCAGTAATGCCGTGCTTTCAAAATCCCGCCCTCTATGGAATCGGGCTCCTTATCAAGGCGGTGTACGACCTCCAGACCAATGGGGGTGATGATCGAGGGCTTTCGTTTCAACAAAAACTGCGCAAGGTTCAGGTTGGTTTTGGGGTCCATGACCACAAATTCGTCCACATCCCCGCAAATGACATAGTTGTAGTAGTTCAACAAGCCATTGGTATAAAAGCTCAACATGCGCCAGCGCTTGGCATCGAAGCCGGGGTCAATGCCGCCCGGAATGCGAATGATCGAACAGCCTTTTGCAATTCTGTCCACTTCCGGATCACCGCCGTGGCTGATGATGTACAGGGCATCGCGCCCGAACAGGCCGCCGTAATAGGCGATCCATTTTTGCAAAAAGAAGTAATCGTCTTTGACCATTGTCAGGGCAGCGGCGGGTTTCTTCAATTTTTTGCTCCGGGTCTGTGCGGTGTGTGTATCAGGGTGTCGGTGGGCCACAAAAGGCAGTGACCCAGTTGCTGCTGACAGTGTCGCGAAGTTGTATCGGATCGTCAACGCATTGATTTGAAATTCTTTGTTTGTGCGCTCTTAAACCATGACTGTTGCCGGTGTGCAATCCGGTTGGGTGCTGTTGTACACCTCTTTGCCGTTCACAAATGTCCGCAACGTTTTTCCCTGCATACGATGCCCGTCAAACGGTGTGTTTTTGGATCGGGATTGCAGCTTGAACCGGTTCAGCACAAAGGGCCGGTTCGGATCAAACAATACCAGATCGGCAGGGGCACCAGCCTTCAGACGCCCGCTTTTCAGCCCCAGTAATTTGGCAGGATTGAACGACAGTGCGCGCCAAAGCGTGGGGAGGTCCATCACCCCCGCATGCACCAGCCGCAAAGCCGCTGGCAGCAAGGTTTCCAGCGCCACAGCACCTGAGGCCGCCTCCTCGAATGGTAGGCGTTTGCTTTCTTCGTCTTGCGGTGTGTGCATGGAGCTGATGATGTCGATCAGGCCAGAGGCCACAGCCGCACCAATGGCGACGCGGTCGGTTTCATTGCGCAAGGGCGGTTTGACCTTGAAAAAGGTGCGGTAGCCTTCGACATCCAATTCGTTCAGCGTAAGATGGTGGATCGAGGCCCCTGCCGTTACCGGTAGGCCGGCGGCCTTGGCGCGTTCAAGTGCGGGCAGGGCGCAGGCGGTGGAAATCTGGTCGATGTGATAACGGGCACCGGTCATTTCAATCAGCGCCAGATCCCGCTCGAGCTGAATTCGTTCGGCCATGGGGGATACGGCGGGCAGACCGAGCTTGCTTGCAAATGGACCGGACGTGGCGCAGGCCCCGTTTGACAGCCCGGGATCCTGAACATGCCCGATCACCAGCGCGTTCAGTCCTTTGGAATAGGTCAGGCAGCGGCCAAAAATCTTGTTGTCGGTTATCACGCTGTCCGCATCGCTAAAGGCCACGGCTCCGGCGTCTTGCAAAAAGCCGATTTCGGCCATTTCACGCCCGTCGCGGCCCTTGGTCAGGGTGGCCATGGGCAGGACATTGACACAGGCCTTGTCGACCGCGCGACGATGCACAAATTCCAGCACTTCGGGGCTGTCGATGGCGGGCAGGGTGTCGGGGCGAATGACCATGGTGGTGACGCCCCCCGCTGCCGCAGCATTGCCCGCCGTGCGAAAGCTCTCTTTGTGGCGCTCGCCGGGTTCGCAAACCTTGACCCCGATGTCGATGATCCCGGGGGCAAGGCAATGCCCTGCGCAATCAATCGCGTCCGGTGCGGTGAAACCGGCGGGCAGAACCTCGGCGATTTTACCGTCAATGATCCGCAGTGCGCCCGGAGTTTCGGTCCCGGCTTCGGGATCAATCAGGCGGGCGTTGGTGAGAAAAAGGTTGCTCATGTTTCTGCCTTTTGAAGAGAGCGCAACAGGCGGAGGATTCCGGTTTTGCCGTTCATGCAAAGACTCCGTTGCGCGTGGCCAGAATTTGTTCGGCTACGCCCTTGGGGTCGGCCAGATATTTGATCATGTATTTTTCGCCGTCATCCGTGATGATCTGGGTTGCGGAAAACAGGCTGCGGGCCTGTGCGATATCGCCGAGGGGAATGGAACGTTCGGATGGCCCGTAAAGGCGCTTTTCGGTGAGTATCCAGACGTTGTCCATGGCCTCGGAAGCGACGTAAATCCAGCGGATGAAAATTGCGATGAATGACCCGACAATACCGGTCCACGGGAACGGGTTGCCCACATACATCAACACGCCGTACATCAGCGCTGCACCGATCAGGGCAATGATCGCATGTTCGCGGTTATAGACGCTGCGGTCGGGCCGGGTTTCCATAGTTACGGTTTCATTCGGCAAGGGCGAAACGGGATTAGACAAGGGTATTCTCCTGCAAGGCTTCACGCCGCGCGCGTACGAGCAATTCCATCGCCGCCATGCGCACGGCAACCCCCATTTCCACCTGTTCCTGAATAACCGACCGGTGAATGTCATCGGCCAGATCGCCATCAATTTCCACGCCGCGATTCATCGGGCCGGGGTGCATGACGATGGCATCCGGTTTCGCATGGCCCAGCTTTTCCGCGTTCAGCCCCCAGCGGTGATAATATTCGCGTTTGGACGGGATGAAGGCCCCGTCCATGCGTTCGGTCTGCAAACGCAGCATCATCACCACATCCACATCCTGCAGGCCCTCTTCCATGTCCTGAAATACCTCGACGCCGAAATGCTCCACGCCGGACGGCATCAGGGTCTTGGGGCCGATCAGGCGCAGGCGGTTTTCCATTTTCCCCAGCAGAAAGATGTTGGACCGCGCTACGCGGCTGTGGGCGATATCGCCACAAATGGCGATGGACAGGCGGTGTAACCGCCCCTTGGCGCGCCGGATGGTCAGTGCGTCCAGCAATGCCTGTGTCGGGTGTTCGTGGCGGCCATCGCCTGCGTTCAGCACGGCGCATTTGACCTTTTCCGACAGCAGATCCACCGCGCCGGAATGGGGGTGGCGCACCACCAGCAAATCCGGGTTCATGGCATTCAGGGTCAAGGCGGTATCGATCAGGGTTTCGCCCTTTTTGATCGAACTGGCCCCCATCGCCATGTTCATCACATCCGCGCCCAGACGTTTGCCGGCAATTTCAAAACTCGCCTGCGTGCGGGTGGAATTTTCAAAAAACATATTGATCTGGGTCAGCCCCGCCAGCGTGTCCGTGTGCTTGTGCGGTTGCCGGTTCAGGGTGACGTATTGTTCGGCCAGATCAAGGATGGCGGTGATATCTTCGCGGGAAAGATGTTCGATCCCCAAAAGGTGACGGGCGGAGAAAGTCATAGTGACCTCATATTGCGGTTCCGGTTATTATATGGATGTGTTGCTTGCGGGGCAAGGGGACAGGCACCGGTAACCAGGGGGATCGCATGAATAGCACATTGGGTTTGCAGAGGTGAGTATTGTCTGATTCAACTTCTTCCAGAAGATCAATCTGGAGGAGAGCATCTTGGAAAAAGCAACCTCGTTTCAAACCCTTGTATCGACACTGGAC
>CAMZLM010000016.1 GCA_947311485.1 uncultured Paracoccaceae bacterium | reverse complement strand
CAAAAACCAAGCCTGAGACGATCCAGCCGCCGCCGCTGTCCGGCATATACAAGGTGCCGGTCAGCGGCTCCCTTCTCGCACGGGAACCTGAGAAAGTCATAAGACAAGCCGGTGGTTTATCTCCAATAGGTGGAAAATAAAGGCAAAAAGCCTCAGAAATCGTCCTATTCTCTTCAACACTGTACCAAGTTGAACATGCCACGGCCTGCGTTTTTGGAACGATACAAGGCCTTATCTGCCAAGGCCAAGAGATCGTCAGCCTTTATTTCACTCACCTGCGGTACGATAACCGCCCCGATACTGGCCCCAACCAAGCATTCGTGCGCTCCGAATTTGATTGGCTTAGCAACCTCTTCTATAATCCGTAACCCAACTTCCTTTAGTTGTTCCTGCGTTCCGAAATCACTAAGAACGATCACAAACTCATCCCCTCCGACACGCGCCACCAGATCCGTGCTGCGTGTTTCCGAAAGTAAAACTCGAGCAACCTCTTGAAGCACATGGTCGCCAGCCGCATGGCCATAGGTATCGTTTACAGATTTGAAGAAATCTAAGTCTATCTGCATAATCGCAAATCCCCCCAGCGCCTTCCGGTCTTGTAGGCGCGAAATAAATCCATACAACGCTCGCCGATTATTCAGTCCTGTTAAAGAATCGCTAAAAGCTTGCTCTTCCGCCATCGTTTTAGCTCCGTCCAATCGGTTATTCAGATCTCGCGAAGCGCTCAGAACAACCGACTGGATTTCTTTCATATAGAGCATTTCACCCGTTGATTCTGCGGGGGAAAAATCCCTAATTTTCAAATTCCGGCTGGCCACAATTTCATGAATTCCTGCCCCTAACGAAAAATTAATAAGAATTTTATCAGCCCCCACGAGAGGCACACAGACTGCTTTGAGGTTATGATTTTCGAGGTTTTTCAATCGGGCGATTAAAGCCAACCCAGTGGATTTACAAAGCCCTTCCCAACGACGCAATCCTACCGGGCGACGAAACTCAAACAATTTGAAAATATCTTGCCCAACCGGGCTGTCTGCATTCATCAATTTGGCAAAGGTTGGACCGACATGAATTATCCGGCCCGGCTTTGCAACCAAAACATGTAATGGCAATAGAATATCCAGCATTTCAGCCGATAATTCCGCGGATGAAGCCCCATAATTTTCTATTTTCTGTACAGATAATTCCATCACTGCTGCACTCGCGACATTGGACTATCAGAGTCCGCCCAATCGAATTGCATCAACGAAATGCCAAATCGATCCGTATCCAGAGTTCCCCGCCTGCTCGGTTCGTGTGAAATCACAACAAGCGCACCGTAATCATCGGCCATCCCCCGCAGCAAGCCCAAAAAAAAGCTCCCGTATCCCTGCTTGGCGAACCGGTAATGCAATGTGAATTTCATTTCGGAATGCGGCGTGAGCCGCAGATTCGGCATATCCAAATCCGGCAAGGCCATTTTCGCACGGTCGTGCACATCCTCTAGGGAGTGCAAAAACTCCTCATAAGTGTCCCCCCCAAAGCGCAAGAGCCGACGCACTATTGCCAAGCGCTCTTCTGAAACAGCATAGGTGCCAAAATCTTCTAGCAAATCGTTAACAGAACGCCCCAATACAGTTGATAAAGTCTGTAAAACACGAAACGTGATGCTATCATCATAGTGGAGCATCGTTTCAAAGTTAAAGTAGGGTAATTCCGCACGCGAGCAGGTTTCTTCCCACACCTCTGCCCCGTAAATATCACGCACAAAACACTGCAATCCACGATTAAACATCCCGTGCATACGGCACCACCCTTCCTCATAAATAATACAAATCTAAAAAACGTTAGAAAGATTAATATTCCGCTACTGTTTGCAAAAATTATAGCGCCTTTTAGTTTCCTTTCATACGTCACGCCGTTTGCCCAACAGTTGCGCTTGAATAAACCTTCAGGATAAACTGTTGCCCCGTTTAATTTGAAAAAACTCAGGTCTGTAACAAATTCTTCAGAAATACAGACTAAGCTCCGCTCAATCCAGACAACTGCCTTACCAAGGAGCGACAAACAGGCCCTATAGACAAGCACCCCTTATCGGCAAAAACCCAACTGAACATCGGTCATTATCAGCAAGGAAATATCCTCTAGCACTAAATCCGCAAACGGAGCTAATTCGTTTTGTTTTGCCGGCCCTGTTAAAACACCAATGCGTTTGCCGACCTGCGCTGCAATTCCGGATTCCAAATCGTGGATGCTATCCCCGACAACGGCAACTTCGGCGCATTTCAATCCCGTTTCAGCACAAAATGCCTGTATCATTCCAACGCCGGGCTTGCCGCCAAACCCGCTATCCGAACCGCAAACGAACGCAAATAGATCACTGATGCCTGCGTCTGTTAACTGTTTATTTGCACCTTCTAGATAATCATTGGTTGCCACCCCAAGAACGTACCCCATTTCCCGTAAATCTTGCAATAATTGACGCAAATTACACACCGGCACACAAGGCAGCGCGGCCAAATGGTGGCGTGCAACGGCGTCCACTCTTTCAATCGTAAAGTCAGGCAAGCAATCCGCCAATGCAGCGTTCACCTCTTCCGATGTTGCAATCACAATCAAGGAACCCGCGACGAACCGCTGCTTGGCAAGATCATAGCCACAGGAATGGGCCAACCTGTGTTTCAACGCCGGATCTCCTGCTGCCAGTTCAGAAATCACCCGCTCCAGCCATGTGCCCCATGTACGTTCAAAATCGAATAAAGTTCCATCCTTATCAAAGAGAATACCCTTAATAACCATTTTTCCCCTTTTCACTTAACCACAGTCAGTTACGCCACCTTTTGAAATGGTAGAATATAGTTGACATTGTTACATATATTTATCATCTTCTGGCCATGACAAAAAACGAACCATACGATTTGCATTCCGGGCCGGGATACCGTTTGACACTGGCCGCCCGAAAAAACCAGCAATTTTTTGAAAACCACCTTACTAACTTGGGGTTAACACGCCAAATGTGGGCCATTCTGGTGTCAGTAGGGACGCGAAACATCGCCCTCCCGGGCGAAATAGCGCAGTATATCGGGGTGAATCGGACGTCTGTTTCCCGCAGTTTGCGCCAAATGGAGAAAAAAGGATTTTTGGCCCGCAGCAGCGGAACCCAAGACCGGCGGACAACCCATATTAACTTAACTCCGGTCGGACAAATGACACTCGAAGCTTCTATGCCCATGGCACAGGCTGCGCAGGATAATTTGCGTAACCGTCTGACCGAGGAAGAATTTGACCAGCTTTCTAAAATTCTGGAAAGATTACTGTCTGGTGACACCAATGCCATTTCCGGCCTCTGACGATGGGTAAATTGTTTTCATATGCGCAGCGCCCCGTAGACCTCGGGCCTTATCCTCTGGAAAAACTACACCGAACAAGCGGGTTCCCAAATTGGGATGCATTTTCACCCTTTGAGCCGGTGCCCTTCAAAAATCAGGACGCGCCTTTATCCATCGTGAACGCGATGGGTGAATATCAGACAATGATGGATGCTATTCGCGATGGCGCGGTCAAGACTGAAATTGCCGATATTCCAGAATGCCCCCAAGAGCGGGCAGCCCATCTCAAGGCATTTGGCTATTATTGCGATGCATCAATGGTTGGTGTTTGCGAAATTCCATCTGCAGCGCGCCTATCAAACCCCGTTCAAAACCCCGATGTTCACCGACTGGAAAAACGCCTGAATGCCGGACAGTCCAAATCCATGGCTTCGGGCCTCGACTTTGTACTGGCTGCAATCAAAAAAGCCATGAAAGAACCCTTGTCTAGCTGTCATAAGCACAGCCATGCACTGGTATTTTTGTACGAATACCCCCGTGACCCATCCACAGATGAACCCGGAACCGACTGGATCCAACATGCTCAAGCCCAGCGCGCCGCCCTGCGCGGGGCAGAAACCGCCAGCGTTTTGGCGAGCTACCTGCGGTCCCTCGGCTATAGCGCGCGCGCCCACAGCGGATCGGCCAGCGATGTCCATTTGCCAATGATGGCGGTAGCAGCAGGTCTGGCCATACTCCAAGGTTCTACCGTCAAGAACCCGCTGCTAGGCGACCGTTTCGGCCTGTCTGTGGTGACGACGAATATGGAAATCACGCCGGATCAGCCCTTGGCCAGCATGGCTGTACCCCTTGTTTCCTATCAGTTGGGCTTGGGAACCAATGCCAGAAACAGGCGTAACCATGATCCGTTTGCAAAACGGTTCTTTGTGAATGGCCCCTTTCCTTTTGAAACCCTGAAACGGGTTGAAACCACAACAAATTACCTCGACGAAGCGCACATTGCGCGCGTGCCAAAACGCTCGGACATGTTTGCCCGCTCGCTTTTCGGCGATCTTGGCCCCAAGGTTCAGGAAGCGGCAAAAAATGGTAATTATGTCAGAAAATCGGCTTCAGCCTATGCTTTTCGCTATGCTCTTGCAGCATTTGTCCCCCTGCAGGAAGGGCCTGTTGCCCCCCAAGTCGCCCCGTCGGCCAGTGATCCCGTGCGAAATGCCGCCAACCTCAAGGCCACAGCCTATTTCCTCGGCTGCGATGCCGTGGGGCTGTCACGCTGTCCGGACTGGTGTTATTATTCCCACGATCCCAATGGCGAAGAGCTGATACCCTATCATAAAAACGCCATTTCCATTGTCATTGATCAGGGCCATGAAACCATGGAGGGCGCAAGCGGTGACGACTGGATTGCCTGTGCCCAATCCATGCGGGCATATTTGCGATTTTCCTTGCTTGGCGGTGTGTTGGCGCAGCAAATTCGCAACATGGGGTATTCCGCCAAAGTGCATACGGTTATGGGCAGCGACGTGATCCAGCCGCCGCTGACATTGCTGGCCGGATTGGGGGAAATCAGCCGTATCGGGGACGTGATCCTCAACCCGTTCTTGGGGCCGCGATTGAAATCGGGCACCGTGACGACCAACATGCCAATGGAGCACGACAAACCGATTGATTTTGGCTTGCAGCGTTTTTGTGACAGCTGCAATAAATGTGCCCGTGAATGTCCATCCGGTGCCATTACCGCCGGCCCCAAGCGTATGTTCAACGGTTATGAAATCTGGAAACCCGACAGCCAGAAATGCACCAATTACCGCATCACCAATGAAGGCGGTGCCATGTGTGGCCGCTGCATGAAAACCTGTCCGTGGAACCTTGAAGGGCTATTCAAAGAAGCCCCGTTTCGTTGGGCTGGTATGCATTTCCCCAAGGCAGCCAAATGGTTAACCCGTCTGGATGATGCGCTGAACAATGGCACGATCAATCCGCAAAAGAAATGGTGGTGGGATCTGGAGATGCGGGACGAAGGCCCCTATAAACAACCGCAACAACCGGTTAACACACGCCAGTTGCAAAAGGATCTGGTGCTAAAGCATAGCGACCAAACCCTTGCGGCCTATACCGCCAACCTTTTACCTCCGCCCTATCCATGGCCCTATCCGATGGACCGCAACGCCGCAATCGAGGCCTATGACGCCATGATTTCAGCCACGGAACACAAGGCCCGGCGCGCAAAAGGCATCCCGCCGGAACATCGCTATGAAATCGATACGGCGGCCAATGTCCCTGTAATGCGTCTAAAACTGGATCGGGTTGAACGCCTGAGCACAACCGTATCCAAATACAGTTTTGTTGCCCCTGACGGATCCGACCTGCCGGCCTTTACCGCCGGCGCACATCTGGATGTGGTGGTTGCTCCGGAATATTTGCGCCCCTATTCTTTGTGCTCTGACCCGATGGACCGCTCAAAATATGAAATCGCCGTACTGCGAGAGGACAAAGGGCGCGGAGGATCAAGCCTGCTGCACAGTATTTTTGAACCCGGGCGCATGGTGTTTGTCAGCACCCCGACAAACCATTTTCCGTTACAAGAAAAGGCACAAAAAACCTATCTGATGGGGGGCGGGATCGGCATTACACCGATGATTGCCATGGCCCACACATTACACGCCAGCGGCGCGGATTTCGAACTGCATTACTCTGCCTCACGCGCAAGCGAGGCCGCCTTTGACGCAGTGTTGAAAACCATGCCTTGGGCAAAGCATGTCCAGTTGCACTATTCGGATCAGGGGAACCGGGCAAACCTTAAAGAAATATTACACTATCAATCCGGTAGCCACGTTTACACCTGCGGGCCAGCGGCCTATATGGCTGCCGTTCTGGATACGGCTGCGGAAAACGGTTTTGGCGAAAATTCCCGCCATATGGAATATTTCGACGCGCCGGAAACACCGGAATACGAAAACCATCCCTTTACCTTGCGGCTCAAAAAATCGGGCCGTGAATTTCCGGTGTCGGCCACAGAAACGGCCACCGATGTTCTGGCAAAGGCGGGCATCCCCGTGACGGTCAAATGTGCCAACGGTATTTGCGGGGTCTGCCAATGCGGGCTGGTCTCCGGTGCCGTTGAACACCGCGATTTTGTTTTATCCAACAAACAACGTGAAACCACCATAATCCTGTGCCAATCCCGCGCCGCAGAACCGGATGGGATATTGGAAATCGACCTTTAGGTCCAATGAAGCACCTCTTGTCCTGGCAAGCTGTGCAGTGCCAGCATCGGGGTGTCATATGACAAATTGTTGGCATCACAAAAACCGGTGACATGGGCATCATCCATCAGGATGAAATCCAGCACAGACGCCAGAAAATCGCTGTCTCCGGCCCGGGTCTTCAGATCGTCCACCGTTGCACCACTGGCCCCAAGGAACACCGGGCGCAATTCTTCATTTTCGATCAACCACACCAAGGCCTGTAGCCCGATGACCTCTGCTTGCTCTTGTTTCATGCATTGACCCCAATTTTTCATAATTTTTTTATATTCTGGAAAGGTTTCATTAACACATTTCGCGTTCACTGTGAGAATCCTTTCTTATAAGTCTACCTTTTACCGTCCGTCAGCGGCTCGGTCGATACCGGAGTAGTTCATGCCAGGCAGAGTATTTGTCATAGACCCGATTGTAACCAACCGTGTTGTGCTTAAGGCGCAGTTGGTTGCAGAATATTTTACCGTTGGAATTGCCAATGACCTTACTTCCGCACGCAAGCAACTTCGCAGCATACCGCCTGATGTAATCCTGCTGAATTACGAAACCGAAGAGGCCAGCGGTTTTGCGACCAGCACTGCCTTGCGTCAGGATCCGGTTCTCGGAAATATCCCGCTGGTGCTGTTATGCCGCCACATCGAGGACAGCTTTTGGCAGAGCAGTTATCGTTTGAGGGTCGAAGAAATATTGCCCGATTTCTCCGACATCAAACTGCTGGCATTCCGGCTTACACAAATCATTCGCCGCAAAGAGCAGCTGGGTGAACAACAAAACCGCCAGAATACGCTGGCGAATATGGGTTTTGCGGAAGAGAGTCTGGTCTTCCCGCCCCGAAATCCGGGGCCATTACGGGTGGATTGCACCTATGCTTTACGGGTCATGGCAGCATACGGCACAAATGATCTGCGCCACCATCTGCAACAGGATTTTGCTTTGGTAAAACTGGTCAGCCAACTGATCCCTTCACCGGTTGTGCAAATTATCGACGAGGCCCAGTTGGGGCACGACAAAGCGTTACAACTTCTCGGGGCCTTAAAGCGTGCCGGAAAACAAGGGAAAACAATCCCCAAGCTGCTCTTTATCGCCAGTGAGGACGATCTGGAAAGCCACCGACGGGTACTGGAACTCGGGGCGGATGATTTTATGGTCACGCCATACGGCACTGCCGAGCTGGCGACCCGCTTGCGCCGGCTGGCTTGGTTTCATCACGTCAAGCGTCAAGCGGACAGTGCCATAGATGAAAAGCTGCAACTGGCACTTCGCGATGAAATGACCGGCCTGTATAACCGCCGGTATGCGCTGCAATATCTGGAAAATCTTAATAAATCCAACAGCGTTGCCAAACGACCGGTTACTGTGATGATGCTTGATCTGGACAACTTCAAAGCTATCAATGATGCGCACGGTCATTCGATTGGCGATGCTGTCATTTGTGAAACTGCACGCCGGTTAACCCAGAATCTTCGGGGGGCCGACCTTGTTGCCCGTGTCGGTGGCGAAGAATTTCTGGTGGTTCTGCGCGACACGTCAAGGGCGCAAGCCCGTAAAATTGCACAGCGCATGTGCGCCCATATCAACGCGCGCCCCTTTCAGATAGATGCGCCCACCCACTCGATACACACTTCAATCAGTATTGGTGTCGCCCATTGCGAGAATGAGTGCGTCCTCCCGCAAAAGATGATCCAGCTTGCGGATGATGCGCTTTATCAATCCAAAGGGGCCGGGCGCAATCGCGTCACGATTATTCCGCGCGCGGCCTAGGGGCAGGCTCCCCAAGCGATCCTTTGCGACATCCGGACGCAAGACACTTTGTACGGGTTCCATCTGCGCCCCGGATGATTACATAGGAGGTATGATTGAAGAACATCAAATTGCCGCGCCAAGCGCCGCCGCCCCCGAAGATCGCCCGCTCAAACCTGCGCTGTTGCGCGGGGCCAAGCTGCTCTGCCCGAATTGCGGCACCGGCCCGATGATGAGCGGTTTTCTCAGCGTTCATGATCAATGCGAGGTTTGCGGCGAGGAATTGTCCCATCACCGTGCCGATGATGGCCCGGCCTATGTGACGATCCTGATTTGCGGCCATATCCTTGCGCCGTTGATGCTGGTCTTGTTTGAGATATACCGCCCCGATCCTTTGCTTTTGATGGTCGGGTTTTCCATTGGTTTTGTTGCTATGGCGTTGTTTATGTTGCCTCGCATCAAAGGCATGTTTGTGGCACTGCAATGGGCAAAACGTATGCACGGATTCGGGGACTCCTAGGGGGCCCGTGAAATAGCCGTGTTGTAACGCTGGACAAACCTGTGCTTCTGGCCTTAAGTCGGATTAAAACTCAGGGAAATGCTCACATGGACAAAACCGCTATTCGTCATGCTGCGACGGTTGTTCTCATTCGTCACGACACACCGGAACCCAGTGTATTGATGGGGCAACGCGGCACCAAGGCTGCCTTTATGCCCAATAAATTTGTGTTTCCCGGCGGTGCTCTGGATCCTGAAGATCGGGAAATCAAGCTGGCAAAACCCGCGGCACCCGATTTGTTAACGAAATTGGCCAAACACTCGGACCCTGAATTGAGCGAACCATTGTTACTGGCGGCTGTGCGGGAAATGTGGGAAGAAACCGGCCACGCGTTGGCAGTAGAATCGCCGCGCGCCTGTGAAATCGCGGCCGAGCAGCCGGAAAACTGGCAAGGATTTTTCAAACAAGGCTGGCTGCCGGATGCCAGCGGTTTGCAGTTTATTTTTCGCGCCATCACCCCACCGGGCCGTTCACGCCGCTTTGACGCGCGGTTTTTCCTCGGGAATGCCAGTGCTATCAAGGGCGATCCGGATGATTTTTCAGCAGCATCGGACGAATTGGCGCATTTGCAATGGATCCCCCTGTCCAAAACCCGCGAGTTTGACTTGCCTTTCGTCACCGAGGTTGTTCTCGCCGAGGTTCAATCGCGGATGCGCTATCCAAAGAAACAGCATCCGGTTCCGTTTTTCACCCATGAAAACGGCATTTCACAATTTCATCGCCTTTAACCGGTTTTACTCTTGCTTAAGTCCAGTTTTAATCCATAGTAAGTCCAAAAATGGCAGCGGGATTGGGAACCGATGACCCTAAGCGAAGATACCTTCTTTCTTGACCCGGATTTCAAGGGTACGCTGCAAAGCCAAATTCGCCAGATTGTGACCTCGGCAATCCTGTCGCGGCGGCTTTTGCCCGGAGAGCGCCTGCCGTCATCGCGCAAATTGGCGGAGCACCTTAATATTTCCCGCATTACCGTCACCCTGTCCTATCACGAATTGGTGGCTGACGGCTATCTGTCGACCCGCACGCGGTCGGGTTATTTTGTTTCAGAAACCGCCCCTGTCGCCGATCTGGACACGGGCGGGGGCGGACCGGTCAATGACAGCGTTGACTGGGATCGATTGTTACACCGCAATTATTCTGGTTCGATTACCGCCAACCCGACCCCAAATTGGCGCCTGTACCCCTATCCTTTCATTTACGGACAAATTGATCCGGATTTATTCAGCCATTCCAATTGGCGCCTGTGTGCGCATCAGGCCTTGGGCAAAAAGGAATTTGACAGCCTGACACAGGACTACGGCGTCCGCGACGATCCGTTACTTGTGGATTTCATCACCCGTCATACCCTGCCCCAGCGAGGTATTTTTGCTCGACCTGAAAATATTCTGGTCACCATTGGTGCGCAAAATGCACTGTGGCTGGTAACCCAGTTGCTGCTCCATACGGATAAAACTGCGGCCTATGAAAATCCGGGTTATCCTGGGGTTCGCGAAATATTGCGTCAAATGGGGTGCCGCCGTTGCCCGATTGATGTAGACCACGAAGGGTTGGATCCAAACAACCTGCCGCGTAACTGCGATGTGGTTTTCACCACGCCAAGCCACCATGCACCGACAACGGTAACCATGCCAATGTACCGCCGTCATGCGCTGCTGGAACAGGCCCAGCGGGATAACTTTCTGGTGGTCGAGGATGACTATGAATTCGAAATGAGCTTTCTCAAACCACCGCTCCCGGCGTTAAAATCACTGGATACGGATGGGCGGGTGATTTACGTCGGGAGCTTCTCCAAATCCCTGTTTCCGGGATTGCGGCTCGGCTATCTGGTTGGGCCGGAACCGTTTATTCGCCATGCCCGTGCCCTGCGCAGTACGGTTTTGCGCCACCCACCCGGGCATATGCAGCGCACCACGGCCAATTTCCTCGCACTTGGACATTATAATTCCCATATCCAACGTATGAAAACCGCCTTTTTTGAACGCCGTCAGATCATGGCCAAAGCCCTGCAAGCAGAGAACCTCGAGGTAACAGGCATCGCCAGTTTTGGGGGGTCGAGCTTCTGGATGAGGGCCCCGTCCCATGTGGATGCCGGCATTTTGGCGGCGCGGCTGCATGAACAAGGCGTGTTGATCGAGGCCGGCGGCCATTTCTTCGAAGGCGAAGACAAGCCGCTGAATTATTATCGCCTGGCCTATTCCTCCATCAAGCCAAAGGCCATTCAGGAAGGCGTGCGCCTGATCGGCAAGGCCGTGCGGCAATATTAACTGGCCTTACGGTGTTTTCCACTGGCCCTATTCAAGCACACATCGGGTTGTTAAGCCAAAAGCGAACAACCTAGAACTGGTGCCTGCATGTCCTTTTTATCAACCCGCGAAATAACCTGCCCTGAAAACCTGTTGCGTCTTGCCCAATCCCGCCCCGCGCCGCGTGTGGTGATTGCCAATGCCGGAGCCAGCCTGCCGATGCAAGCCGCCAAACAATCGGTAGATGCCGGTATCATGATCCCCGTTTTTGTCGGCGAGCCGGATCAAATCAAAACACAGGCTGCCGCGCTGGATTGGGATATTTCGGCCTATGAAATTATGACAGCCAAGGACGAAACCGAAGCTGCCTTTGTCGCCGCTTCCGCCTGCGGGGCAGGCCATGGCGATGTGTTGATGAAAGGCCATTTGCACACGGATGTGTTTATGAAATCCATCCTGTCGCGTGACAATGGGTTACGCACACAAAACCGGCTGGTACATCTGTTTCACATGACGGTCCCGGATGCGACCGACCCGTTGATCCTGAGCGACTGTGCGGTGAATGTGGTGCCGGATATGGCCACAAAACAGGCCGCTTTGAGCTATTGCGTCGAAATGTTGCAGATGGTCGCCGCCAGCCGCGCTAAAATCGCCATTTTATCGGCAACCGAAACACCGATTGCATCGGTGCCGTCTTCTATTGCGGCAAAAGAGTTGATGCTTTGGGCCGAGCAGGCATATCCGGACATTGATGTTGCGGGGCCTTTGGCGCTGGATCTGATCCTAAGTAAAGACTCTGTACTAATCAAAGGGTTACAAGATAATTCCGTTGCAGGGAACGCCAATGCCGTAATTGTCCCGGACATTGTTTCCGGCAATGTTTTATTCAAATCCCTTGTCTATTTGGCAGGGGCCTGCGCCGCTGGAATCGTTATGGGGGCCAAGGTTCCCGTGCTGTTAACCAGCCGCGCAGATCCCCCTCAGGCGCGGTTGGCATCGGTAGCACTGGCGGCAATCATGGCAAGTGCCACAAAAAAGCCATGACTCGCCGAACCAATTCAATTATACGCATATGAATATTCAACTATATGACACGCGCTGTTTCAGCGCCCAGGGAAGAATTCGGAAAGCAAGCGCCAAATGACTGTGCACCAGCCCGATCTAGATACCTCTGCGAAGGTATCGGACGAGATCCGTAAAACCACCTGTTACATGTGTGCCTGCCGTTGCGGCATCAATGTGCACATGCAGGATGGCAAAGTAAAATACATCGAGGGAAACCGCGATCATCCAGTGAACAAAGGCGTGCTCTGCGCCAAAGGTTCCGCCGGGATCATGCAGCATTATTCCCCTGCCCGCCTGAAGTCCCCGATGAAACGGGTCGGCGAGCGTGGCTCTGGCGAGTTCGAGGAAATCAGCTGGGACGAAGCCTTTGACATCGCAGTCAGCTGGCTCAAGCCGGTTCGCGAAAACAACCCTGAAAAGCTGGCTTTTTTCACTGGTCGCGACCAATCCCAATCCATGACCAGCTGGTGGGCACAGAATTTCGGCACGCCAAACTATGCGGCACATGGCGGGTTCTGTTCCGTTAACATGGCAGCCGCAGGTATTTACACCATGGGCGGCGCATTCTGGGAATTTGGCGCGCCCGATTGGGACCGCACCAAATTATTTATGATCTTTGGCGTTGCAGAAGATCACGATTCCAACCCGATCAAAACCGGCCTGTCCAAAGTCAAGGCAAACGGCGGCAAGATCATCGGCGTCAACCCGATCCGCTCCGGCTATAACGCGATTGCCGATGAATGGGTTGGCATCACCCCCGGTACGGACGGGTTGTTCATCCTGTCGATGATCCATGAACTGCTCAAGGCGGGCAAGGTCGATGTGGATTATCTGCGCCGCTATACCAACCTGCCGCAACTGGTGAATACGGTTGAGGGCAGCGCCGAATTCGGCCTGTTCCTGCGCGATGCCGACGACAAACCACAAGTTCTGGACCGTGCCACAGGCAAGCTCGTTGCCTTTGACACACCGGGCATCATGGCGGACATGGCCAATGGTTACGAGGTCGACGGCAAAACCTACAAGCCGGCCTTCCTTGTGATGGCAGAAAAATACATGTCCGATGAATACGCTCCGGAGAAAGCCGCAGACCGTTGCGGAATTTCGGCGGAACGGATCAAAGCCATCGCGGCACAGCTGGCCCATACCGCGTTCAAGGAAGAGATCACCATTGATCAGCCCTGGACCGACTGGAAAGGCGAAAAGCACGACAAAATGATTGGCCGTCCGGTTGCCTTCCACGCCATGCGCGGGATTTCTGCGCACTCCAACGGCTTTCAGACCTGCCGCGCGCTGCATGTGCTGCAAATTTTGCTCGGCTCCGTTGAATGTCCGGGGGGCTTCCGTTTTAAACCGCCTTATCCGAAACCGGTAAGCGCACACCCCAAACCGCATATGGGCGTAACTGCCGGCGCGCCCCTAAACGGCCCACATCTGGGTTTTGTACGTGGCCCCGAGGATTTGTTGCTCAAGGAGGACGGCACTGCCGCCCGTATCGACAAGGCTTTCACTTGGGAAAATCCCATGTCCAGTCACGGACTGATGCATATGGTGATTTCCAACGCTTATGCGGGTGATCCCTATAAAATTGACGTTTTGTTCATGTATATGGCCAATATGTCGTGGAATTCGTCGATGAATACCACCGAAGTCATGAAAATGCTGACGGACAAGGATGAAAACGGCGAATATGTGATCCCCAAGCTGATCTACTCCGATGCCTATTCTTCGGAAATGGTCGCATTTGCCGACCTGATCCTGCCCGACACCACCTATCTGGAACGGCACGACTGTATCTCTTTGCTGGACCGTCCGATCTGCGAGGCCGATGCCATTGCCGACAGCATCCGTTGGCCGGTTGTGGAACCGGACCGTGATGTGCGCGGATTCCAAACCGCACTGATCCAGTTGGGCGTGCGTCTGGGCCTGCCCGGCATGACCAACGAAGACGGCAGCGCCGTGTACGAAGATTACGCCGATTACATCCAGAACCACGAACGTCGTCCCGGCGTTGGCCCGCTGGCCGGTTTCCGTGGCAAGGACAAAAAAGGCAAGGGTCGCGGGGAACCAAACCCGAACCAGATTCAGGATTATATCGACAACGGTGGCTTCTGGATTGACCATATCCCCGAGGATGGCACCTATTTCAAACCCTGGAATGCCGCCTATCAGGATTGGGCCGTGGAGCGCGGTATTTTCGACAGCATTCAACCCTATGTGTTTGAAGTTTATAGCGAAACTGTTCAGAAATTCCGGCTTGCCGCACAGGGACATGGCGCGCACCAGCCCCCCGAGCACCTGCGCGCACAGCTGGATATGGTCATGGATCCGCTGCCAATCTGGTATGAACCGTTTGAACAAACGATTGTGGACACGGACGAATATCCGATCCACGCCCTGACCCAACGCCCCATGGCGATGTATCACTCCTGGGGCACGCAAAATGCCTGGCTGCGCCAGATCCATGGTACCAACCCGATGTATGTTTCCGGCGAAATCTGGAACGAGCATGGCTTTGAAGAAGGCGACTGGGCTTGGGTCACATCGGTTCACGGCAAGATCAAAGTCCCCGTGGTCAAGATGGATGCGCTCAACGGCAAAACCATCTGGACCTGGAATGCGATCGGCAAACGCAAAGGGGCCTGGGCACTGGATGAAAAAGCACCGGAAGCCAACAAAGGTTTCTTGCTGAACCATCTGATCCACGAATTGCTGCCAGCCAAAGGCGACGGTATGCGGTGGGCCAACTCCGATCCTGTCACGGGACAGGCCGCATGGTTTGACCTGCGGGTTAAAATCGAAAAAGCCGCCGCCGGGGACGAAATTGCACAACCCGATACACCGGCACAAAAATCACCCGTGGGCCGCGGTCCACAAGACATCACTTACGGGGAGGACTTTTAATGACCACTCTACCTGCCTCTACCGCCAAGAAATTGGGTCTGGTGATCGATCTGGATATCTGCGTGGGCTGTCATGCTTGTGTGATCTCCTGCAAGGAATGGAACACCTCGAATTACGGGGCACCTTTGTCGGATATGGATGCCTACGGGGAAAACCCGGTTGGTACTTTTCTGAACCGCGTGCACACATTCGAGGTAAAATCCGCGGGTTGTAATGCACAAACCGTACATTTCCCCAAATCCTGCCTGCATTGTGAAGACGCACCTTGCGTCACGGTTTGCCCAACCGGTGCCAGCTATAAACGTGTCGAAGACGGCATTGTTCTGGTCAACGAGAGCGACTGTATCGGCTGTGGGCTGTGCGCCTGGGCCTGTCCTTATGGCGCGCGCGAAATGGATGCCGCCGAGGGTGTGATGAAGAAATGTACCCTCTGTGTGGATCGCATCTACAACGAGAACATTCCCGAAATCGACCGCGAACCATCCTGCGTACGGACCTGCCCGGCCAAGGCCCGCCATTTTGGCGACTTTGCCGATCCGGACAGCAATGTGTCGGTGATGACCCGTGAACGCGGCGGCATGGAATTGATGCCGGAACTGGCAACCAAGCCGGTGAACCGGTATCTGCCACCGCGCCCCAAGGCCGATATTTCCGGCGACATCGATATTCTGGCACCACTTCTGGCGCCGGTTCCTGAAAACAAGGGCGGCTTTATGGGCTGGCTCGACAAAGCACTGGAGGCAATCTAATGCACCCGGCACCTTCAGTAATTCTGTTTACAACACTCTCCGGCCTTGGCTTTGGTATGTTGTTTTTCCTCGGCCTTGGCGTACCGGAAATCTCCGGATGGACGGCATTTGGCTATTTCTTCATCGGATACGCATTGGCTGTTGGCGGCTTGTTGTCTTCAACATTCCACCTTGGCAACCCACAGCGGGCGATGAAAGCCTTTAAGCAGTGGCGCTCCTCCTGGCTCAGCCGCGAAGGCGTGCTGGCTGTATTGGCATTGGGCACCCTTGGCATTTACGCGGCTGCGTTGATTTTTCTGGACATGAAGCTGCCGGTTATCGGAATAATCGGATCGGTTCTGACCGTTGCAACCGTGTATTGTACCGCCATGATTTATGGTCAGATGAAGACCATTCCGCGCTGGAACCAGATGCTGACCCCGGTCTTGTATCTGGTCTATATGTTTGCAGGTGGCGCGCTGTTGACCCGCCAGGTGCCCTTGGCTGCACTGTTGTTGGCGCTGGCAACCTTGGTGCAAATGCTGCATTGGGTGATTGGCGACAAGGCGTTTGTAAATGCCGGGTCCAACATTGGAACAGCAACCGGCCTGGGGAACCTCGGTCAGGTACGCTTGCTGGAATCGCCTCATTCCGGCACCAACTATCTGCTGAAAGAATTCGCGTACGAAATCGGGCGTAAACATGCGGCCAAGCTGCGGATCATTTCGGTACTATGCATTGGCCTGTTGCCGGTGATGATCCTGTCCTTCTCGACCGGCGGTTATCTGACCATTGTCAGCGCCTTGGTGCTGCATATGGTTGGCCTGTTTGCATCGCGCTGGCTGTTCTTTGCCCAAGCAGAACATGTGGTGGGCCTTTACTACGACAAGCACCGCGCCTAAGAACAGTCTACATTAAAGCAAAAAGCCGCGCTTGGGAAACCCAGCGCGGCTTTTTTGGTGTGTGGTGCGTACCGGAATGACGTGGGACGAGCACGTCACTGGCGCAATAGAGGCCTGGAGATGGTTCTTGAGGAACCGACCTGAGTTTACTCACACATTTGGTACCTAGGGTACCGTTGACTTGGAGGGGAGCCAAAGCTCCTTGATGTCGAGAATGGTTATCTTGCATAAACCGCTTGTTTTCCAGCCCGTATTCGTGAAACGACACCTATTCTTCGCCAGATCGACCAAAAAAATAATTTGCATTCTCCACGTTTCGTGAAATGCACACCAAAAATCACCTGTGCATTTCACGAAGCGTCATAAGAACACCTATGTTGCGCCACATTGTAAGTGTTGTTTGTCATATTTTAACCTTATTGGCTGCATATGTCGCAAACAGGATGTAGTTGGTGACAGATTCGGAATTGTAAATGCCTAACCCTATCAAACTTGTTTTCTCTCAACGCGACCGCACTGTGCTTCATGCATTGCCTGCTGTCTTGTGGATGGCCAGCTGTCTTTATGCGGTCTTGACGGAACTTCAGGCTTTGCCGCCCGGTCTGACCACAGACAGCCCTGTTTCCCTCATCAATGCCGGGGTACTGGGTATGTGTATTTTGCTCAGTTACCCGATCTATCGACTGGCATATATTTCTCTGCGCCGGGTTTATCCTGACGGTTCAACCACACATCGCATGGCAATTGTATCCCTGATTTTTGTTTGTATAGGGGGCATTTCCCTCGTGCTCATGTACCTATTTATGGATACTGCGAGCGGTCAACACGGCCAAATCAATAGTCGCTGGTTCCTGTTAAATCTTATGGTTGGCATGCTCTTGATGCCCGTTTTCTTCTTTATTCTACGCGGGACCGCTGCCGTGCGCGATCAGATTTCCGCCGTTTCGCGCATGGGGTCCATTCGTGGACTACTTCAAAAACTCGGGCCGGACAGTGGCAACAAATTGGTGCGCCTGCAAAGCGCTGACCACTATGTGGAGGTCCACACCGACACCGGTGCCAAGTTATTGTTGATGCGTTTGGGCGATGCCGTGGAATTGCTCACCGGATCCAATGGTCAGCAAGTGCATCGATCCCACTGGGTCAACCTAGAAGAAGTAAAATGTGTCATCAAACGCAATCGGAAAATCTGGCTCCGGATGTCCGATGGCAGCGACGTTCCGGTCTCGCGTAGTTATAGCCCTGCCCTGCGCAAGGCCGGTGTGCTCTAGCATTCCGTCAATAATACATCTTTCCACTTGACCTTGGCCTCAACAATTGGCCTTGTTGTTCAACATCGCCAAGGAGAGCAGCATGTATCAACCAGTCATTTCGGGAAGCGGGGTTTTCACCCCAGAGCAAGTCATCACAAACAAGGAATTGGTGATCGCGTTTAATGCTTATGCCGATCTCTACAATGCTGAAAATGCCACCGCGATCGAGGCCGGAGAGTTGCCAGCCAAAGGGCATTCCAGCGAGGAATTCATCGTGAATGCCAGCGGCATTCACCAACGCCATGTAATGGATAAAACCGGTATTCTGGATCCGGAAATCATGCACCCGCTCTTGCGCCAACGCACAGACGATGAACCTGGAATTATGGCTGAAATGGCCCTTGATGCCTGTACCAAAGCGCTGGCAGATGCCGGAAAAACGGCACAAGATATTGATATCGTGATTATTGCCGCTTCCAATCTGGAACGCGCCTACCCTGCCATTGCTATCGAAGTGCAGGATCTACTCGGGATCGATGGCTTTGGGTTTGATATGAATGTGGCCTGCTCCTCCGCCACTTTCGGCATTCAGGCCGCCGCCGATATGGTCCGTGCTGGCACCGCACGGGCGGTTTTGGTGGTGAACCCGGAAATTTGTTCCGGTCATCTGGAATGGCGCGACCGCGATTGCCATTTTATTTTCGGGGATGTTTGTACAGCTACCGTAATAGAACGCAAAGACACCGCCAAACCCGGCCATTTCAATATTCTGTCAACCAAATGCCTGACCAAATTTTCCAATAATATTCGCAATAACAACGGTTTTCTGCGCCGCTCCCGTCCCGACGGTGTGGCCGACCGACGCGATATGCAATTCATGCAAAACGGACGGACCGTGTTTAAACAAGTGCTGCCAATCGTTTCAAAACATATGAGCAATCACTTGACCCAAGAAGGCATCGAACCCGAACAGCTCAAACGTATGTGGCTGCATCAGGCCAACAAGGCGATGAACGATTTCATTGGGAAAAAGGTTCTCGGACGGGTGCCGGAACCCCATGAGCAGCCCAATATTTTGCAGGATTACGCGAACACATCCTCCGCAGGATCAATCATTGCCTTTTCCAAGCATTCGGATGATTTTGAAGCTGGGGATCTGGGCATTATCTGTTCGTTCGGGGCCGGTTATTCGGTGGGGTCGGTCATCCTGCGCCGCGCCTAAAGGGCCAGTATCAGCAGTAAAATACTGATCAAAACCAGACCTATCCCCGCCAATTCGCGGGGGCTGCTGCGTTCCTTAAAGATGAAATAGGATGCCAGGAAGGTGAACACCAACTCCACTTGCCCAAGCGCCTTTACATATGCCGCATTTTGCAAAGTAAAGGCGGTAAACCAACCGAGAGACCCCAGCATTCCGGTCAGCCCCACCAACCCCGTCACCCGCCAATGGCGGGCAACGCGGGTGATTTCCCCCGGTTGACGCAGCCGTAAATACAACGCCATTGCCAGCGTTTGAAAACTTGTCACACATATCAGCGTGAACACCGCGCGCAGGAAAAAATCGCTCTCCCCGAGCGACAATGACGCCCCCCGATAGGCCATGCCGGAAAAGCCGAACAATGCCCCCGCGCCGATGCCATAAACAGAGGCCCGGTTAAACACCCGTTGATGCCAAACCAGCCCCCCGTTACGCGGTGGATCGGCCAGCACGATAACACCTAGCAGCCCCACCAGAATGGCCATCAGGCCATTGCCAGAAAGCCCCTCCCCCAAAATCAACAACGACCACAGCGCGGTTTGAATGGTTTCTGTTTTTTTAAACGTGATCCCGACCGTAAAATTACGTTCTGCAAACAGCGCCACCACCAGCATTGTCGCCAAAATTTGGGCCATCCCCCCAAGCGAAGCAAACGCCATAAACCGCGGGGACACCGGCGGAAAACCTCCACCGGTCATCCCCATGTAGGTTGCCAACAATCCCGCCGCCAAGGGGGCAGCATACAAAAAACGCGCAAACGTTGCGCCCGCCGTCGTCAGACCCGTCGCCTTCAGGTGCTTTTGCAACATAAACCGCAAGTTTTGGCTAAAGGCGGCGGCAATGGTTATCGGAATCCAGAGTGGCATCACCTGTCCCTGCGCACCAAACCACGCCTTCCCACCTTAAGGTTTTGAAATTGCACGGCCTGCCCCCTCCGGCATTGGCAACGCGGCGTGGTTGCGGGAAATGTCCAGAAGATTTGCCTCTATATGCGGTGCCGGTGGGCAGGATTGACGGGTTTTCAAGCTGACGTGCAACAGGAAATGTTCCCCCGTTGCCAGCAAACGACCATCTGCGTGATGCATCCGGTGAAATAAATGCATCTTCTTGCCAACGCCCTTTAACACCTGCGTATCCACCGTAATTTCTGCCCCCGCATGGACCTCGTCCAAATGGCGGATGTGGGTTTCAGCGGTAAAATAGCTGCCTCCGGAGGCAATATATTCTGCGTCACAGCCGATAATTTCCATAAACCGATCCGTGGCATCGGCAAAGGCATGCAGATAGCGGGATTCGGTCATGTGGCCGTTATAATCCAACCAATCCAGCGGCACCGTGCGGTGTAACGTACGCACCAGGCCTTGCAGATCCGGCAGGCCCGCAGCATCCTTGGCGGCGCTGTCGATATTGTTCAAAACCGCTCCTGCACCCCAATTTTGGGTTTTCAAGCCGCGTAAAATCAACACCAGATTGGTATCGCGAATGCGTTCCAGTTCGCGGATAGAATACATGCCGGATTGTGCATCCGATTGGTCCGCAATTTTCCGGACCAACGCATCGTCAAGTTCCGGCACATCCATCAATTTTGTCCAGGGCCATTTCAAAGCCGGCCCGAATTGTTCAATGAAATGCGCCATGCCGGCCTCGCCTCCGGCAATGCGGTAGGTCTCGAACAGGCCCATTTGCGCCCAGCGCAAACCGAACCCGTAACGAATGATATCGTCAATTTCTTCGGTGGTGGCCACGTCATCCTTGATCAGCCAGAGCGCCTCGCGCCAGACTGCCTCAAGGAACCGATCCGCCACATGAGCGTCCATTTCACGCCGGATTTTCACAGGTTTCATCCCGATTTCCTTCAGCACCGAAAACGCCCGTTTCAAAGCAGCATCCGAGGTTTCCGGACTGGGCACGACCTCGGCCAAGGGCAGCAGGTAAACCGGATTAAACGGATGGCAGACCATGATTTGACGGGCATTTTCCGCCCCTTGCGCCAGCTCGGATGGCTTAAAGCCAGAAGTCGAGGATCCGATCACCGCCTCCGGATGCGCCGCCGCGTGAATCGCGGCGAATGTGGTATGCTTGATGTCGAGCCGCTCCGGCACGGATTCCTGAATATAGGCCGCGTCCCTGACCGCCTCTGCAATGGTGGCGTGAAAGCTGAGCTTGCCCTCCGCCGGCATCACCCGATCCGACAGGCTCGGCAGGGCATGGCGGGCATTGTCCAGAACCTCGCGAATTTTGCGAGCGACTTCCGGATCTGGATCAAACACCCGCACATCCCACCCATTCAACAAAAAACGAGCAGCCCAGCCACCGCCAATCACACCACCACCGATAATCGCTGCTGTTTTGGTCATCTTGTCATCCTGCCTAATTTAGGGGGTTTCGGTATTTTATGGAATTTCAATAGGGTAGCCGTCCAGCATATAGCCCGGACAAAGGTGATAATTCAGTTTGCCGGCACGGGCCGTTTCATCCGCAATTTTGCGGCAATATTCCACGTTCAAATTTGATGGCACCGGTTTTCCAGTGGCCGGATCAATCGGACGAGGCGTTTCTGCACAACCAACCAACACGGCGGCAATCAAGGTTAAACGGATCATTTCGGGGCTTTCTTTGTTAGGCCAAGGGTCTGGCGAACCTGTTCCGGACCTATCACAGATGCCCCCATACGTTCAATTATTTCGCGCGCCCGTTCAACCAGTTGTGCATTGGTCGCCAAAACACCGCGATCCAGCATCAGGTTGTCCTCCAGCCCGACACGCACATTCCCCCCCGCCAGCACACTGGCAGCCACATATGCCATCTGGTTGCGCCCCAAGGCAAAGGCGGAAAAGTTCCAATCCTGCGGCACATTGTTAACCATCGCCATGAACGTATTCAAATCATCCGGCGCACCCCAAGGCACCCCCATGCACAGCTGTATCAGAGCAGACCCCTCCAGAATCCCCTCCTTTACCAGTTGCTTGGCAAACCACAAATGCCCCGTATCAAAGGCCTCGATCTCGGGCTTCACGCCGGTATCCGTCATCATCTGCCCCATGGCACGTAGCATGCCCGGGGTGTTGGTCATCACATAATCGGCCTCGGCGAAATTCATTGTGCCACAATCCAGCGTACAAATTTCGGGACGGCATTCGATCACATGCGCCACCCGTTCTGCCGCCCCGGCCATATCGGTGCCGGCCTGTTGCAGCGGCAACGGGTGTTCCGTGTCGCCAAAGGTCATATCACCGCCCATCCCCGCCGTCAGATTCAACACCACATCCGTGCCGGAATCACGTATCCGTTCGGTCAGTTCGCGGTACAGTTTCAAATCCCGCGATGGCGCGCCGGTTTCCGGATCGCGCACATGACAATGCACAACAGCGGCCCCTGCCTGCGCCGCCGCAATGGCGCTATCGGCGATTTCAGCCGGGGAACGGGGCACATGCGGGGAACGATCCTGCGTGCTGCCTGATCCGGTAACGGCACAGGTGATAAATACGTTGCGGTTCATCGATAATGGCATGGCAGCCTCCTGTTTTGGCCAATAGGCACCGAAATATTGACGCAGGCTATTCTAAAAACGAAGACCCCGTGTCGTTTTCAATAGGGCATCGGGTGTTCTTTGTGAGCGGATGCAATATCCTCCAGAACCACATCCGGTAACGTCACTACCACGGATCCCAAGGCATGATCCAGCTGTGCAAGCGTGGTTGCCCCGAAGATTGCAGATGCCACAAATGGCCGTGTACGGCACCAGGCCAGCGCCATGTGAACCGGATCCAGCCCATGTTTTTGCGCAATCGCCAGATAGGCATCCACCGCCGTAAGGGCACGGGGCGTCATATGCCCGCCAAGGTCCGCAACAAACGTCCGCCGCGATGCAGGCGGTATCACATCGCCTTGATATTTTCCGGTCAAAAGCCCCGCCGCAAGGGGGGAAAACGCCAACAGGCCCACGTCTTCGTTATGGGATAATTCCGCCATATCCAGATCATAAAGCCGGCACAGAAGCGAATATTCATTCTGTATTGAAACCACCCGCGGCAGATTGTTTTCCCCGGACAGGCGTAACCATTGCGCGGTGCCCCATGTGCTTTCGTTAGACAGGCCGAAATGGCGAATTTTTCCGGCTTTAACGAATTCTTGAAGCGTGTCCAGTACCTCATTCATATGGGCAAGGGTTTCGGTCCGGTTCTGGCCCGTTGGATCAAATGTCCAATTCTGACGAAACATATAGGAACCGCGATTTGGCCAGTGCAATTGATACAGGTCGATGTAATCGGTTCTTAGCGACCGGAGGGAATTTTCAAGGGCGGTTGTAATCGTTTGGCGTGAAATCGGTGCCCCATCACGTACATTCATATAGCCAGAGCCGGAGACTTTGGTTGCCAAGATATAATCCGCCCGTCGCGCCGGATTTGCTGCGTTCCAGTTGCCAATCACCCGTTCGGTATTGCCCTGCGTTTCCTTGGAAAGCGGGCTGGTCGGGTACATTTCGGCGGTATCAATCATATTGACCCCGCGTTCCAGCGCCATATCGATTTGGGAATGGGCCTCTGCTTGCGGGGTTTGGGTGCTCCATGTCATAGACCCGAGACACAGCTCGCTGATTTCTATGCCCGTACGGCCAAGGGGATTCATACGCATGGTTTTTCCTTTGAACACAAAAAACCGCCCCCTGCGGTGACAAGGGGCGGCAGGTCATTTTATAGCATTACGGACGCACGTAGGCGTAACCTTTTTCCTGCAATTCAATCAAACGCACCACACCGGAGGGTGTCATAACCGCTTCGCTCATCAATTTGATATCTTTGCCGGCCTTGGCGCTCATTTTACGGTGGGTGTTGCCACAAGCGGAAAAGGTAAGGTTGTCCAGTTCCAGCGCCATTTTGGAAATCCGTGCGCCAACCTTGGATTTCCCCGGAATCAGCATGGTCAAGCCCGGGCCATAGGCAACCATTTCGATGATAACCGTATCCCCCTGCGACGCATAATACTTGGAAATATTCATCGCGTTATTCAACGCCATATTCTGCACCCTAGGATCGCTTTGATCTACATGGATGGCAACTTTATGTTCGACACCGGCAGCTACAGCCATCTGCACACTGACCAGAACGGCCATCAGCGATATAAATAGTTTTCTCATTGGTTTTCCCCTGTTGAAAATTGGTTATCCGTTTTTGTGCGCTATTTCTGACTGCATTTCAACTATAAGGCTCACCTATATTTTATAACTGAAAGCATACGGCGAATAAATCGTCCTGAATCCCCCCGTAATTAGTCTCAGCATGGAGGTTAAGCGGACTGAAACTCGCTCCACATGCATAAAGGACGGCCTACCGCGACTGAACACCTCGGCAAGCACGCGCCTTTCCTGCGCGCCGAACTTGATTTCGATACGAAAAAACCTGTAACACAGGGAAAACAGTCACACCAAAGGTTCTGTAATGGCAATTTCAATCTGGACCCGTATCGGTAATGCTATTGCGGCGTTAACCAAAGGCGAGAGCCTGTCGGATGTGCTTGAGCAACTGAAAACCCCACCGGAACGCTCTGTTGCCTTTACCATTGCAGTGATCGCGCTCGGGGCGAAAATGGCCAAGGCGGACGGGCTGGTTACCCGTGACGAGGTCGCGGCCTTTCGGCAGGTGTTTTTTATTCCAAAACGGGATGAAAAACAGGCGGCAAAGGTGTTCAATCTGGCACGTCAGGATGTCGCCGGTTTCGAAGTTTATGCCGCCACCGTCGGGGCGATGTTCAAACAGGATCCCAAGGTACTTGAGGATCTGATCGAGGGGCTGTTTTACATTGCTATGGCCGATGGGCATTACCATCCGAACGAGGACGATTTTGTACATGTGGTCGCCCGCAAATTCCACATCGACGAAGACAGCTTTCGCGGGCTGCGCACCCGTTTTGCGCCGGACGCCCCACCGGATGCCTATGATGTGCTTGGGGTGACGCCGGACACCCCCATGGCCGATATCCGTACCGCCTGGCGCCAGCGCATTCGCGAAACACATCCGGATCAATTGATGGCACGCGGCCTGCCCGAAGAGGCCATAACCCTGGCCACCAAACATATGATTGCGGTGAATAAAGCTTGGGAAGAAATCAACGATATGATCAACGAGGAATAGAACATGCGGCTGGCAACCTATAATGTGGAATGGTTTTCAGCCCTGTTTGACCGCGACAACCAGCTGATTAACGACAACAGTTGGTCCCGTCGGCGCGATGTAACAAAATCACAGCAAATTGCCGCCTTGGGCAAGGTGTTCCGCGCGCTTGATGCAGATGCAATCATGGTGATCGAGGCCCCGGACACCGGCCGACACCAATCCGGTGTTGCAGCGCTGGAAAATTTTGCCCGCCATTTCAATTTGCGCCAGAACAAGGCCCTGATCGGGTTTGAAAATGACACTCAGCAAGAAATCGCCCTGCTGTATGACCCCACAAAAATAAACGCCCGCCATGATCCACAAGGCGAGAAAATCCAGGCCGAAGACAGCCCCGTTGCACCACGTTTTGACGGGGTGTTTCAGCTTGATCTGAATGTAGACAATCAACCGGACACCATAACATTTTCCAAGCCGCCACTGGAAATCGCTTTAACGCCAAACGGCGGTCAACCGATGCGGTTGATCGGGGTGCATGCCAAATCCAAGGCCCCGCATGGCGCGCGAAACAAACGCGAAGCGGTTCGGATTTCTATTGAGAACCGGCGCAAACAACTGGCACAATGCATCTGGCTGCGCCAACGGGTTGACGGGCATTTGGCAGCAGATCAGCCTGTGATCGTATTGGGGGATTTCAACGATGGTCCGGGGCTGGACGAATACGAAGAACTGTTTGGCCGCTCGGGTGTGGAAATCGTTCTGGGAAGCGACAAGCCCCTTTCGGATCAACTATTTGATCCCCACGCCAAGGCACTGATGGCCCCGCGCGCCGCGGCAATTCCCACGTCATCGCGGTTTTATAATCGGCGGGATGATACCTATCTGAATGCGATGCTGGACTATGTGATGTTAAGCGCGGATTTGAACGCCAACACCGCGCCGCGCTGGCGGATCTGGCATCCCTTCAATGATCCTGCCTGTTTTAAAAATGGCAGGCTATGCAAGGCGTTGCTCACCGCATCCGACCATTTTCCGGTGTCCGTGGATATGGAACTTCTCTCGGCATAAACCGCCTCACCGCCACAGATGGCTGTAGCTGGCAAAAACCCCCTGAAGTTTTGCCAACAGCCGAATTCCCGCACGGGATCCACGACCGGTTTCACCACTTGCCAGCCGTTCTTGCACAACTTCCGGCGGACAGGGCAACCCGGTCACGGGATCCCAATAACGCGGATAGCCGATCAGCGTGGCATGGATCAGGGCGCGCAAACATGGACGGGCGTGGCGACGGGCTGGCGTTTTGGCAAAATCCTGCGTCAGTCCCCACCCCGCGTAAAATGGCACCCCGAAACAGGTTACTTTCTTGCCCCGCAGCAGGGCTTCAAAACCGGTCAAGGAGGTGATCGTTGCCACTTGATCCACCTGATCCAGCAACGCGGAAATATCGGCATCTGTAACCACCAAATCGGCCAGATCGGCAGTTTCCGATGCCGCAAGCGCGCCTTTGCGCAAGCCCTTTTGCACATCAGGATGTGGCTTGTAGACCAGATAGGCATCGGGAAAAGCCGCGCGGGTGGCTTTGAGCAAATCAAGGTTGCTCCGGACCTTGTCCGCCCCCTTGAGGATCGAGGCATCATCTTCCACCTGACCGGGAACCAGAACCGTTTTCTGTCCCTTGGCCGGCGCAAGCAACGGGACATCACCGCCAAGGTTATATTTTGACAACCCCGCCGCCAAAATGGATTGGCGCAGGGCATCCGCCCGTTTCAAGGCGTATTCCGGAAGCTCCACCGACGCGGTTATCAAGCGCTCAAGCCGGCTCTCGCGGGTGGGATCATAGTAAATTCCCAAATCATCAAATGCCAAAGAAACCGGTCGTACCAATTCCGCACCAAGCCCCGCAGAACGCAAGAAACCATCCTCGATCCGCAGCAAAGGCACCTTGGCGGCGGTGGTTTTTTCCCGCAACTCATCGGTTTCCTTGCCCGCCCAGATCGCAATGCGGGCATTGGTTTGCCGGGCAACATCCACGGCGGCATCAATGTTTTCCAGATAACGCGGATTGCCAAGGTAGGTTTTCAGAAATCCCCGTTTCCACAGCCGCATCCCCATGCAGATCGTCGGTTGGCGGGTGTCGCGGTGCATATTTGCCTGCGCGGACAACACGCGTGCCGTGGTTTCAAAATCGGTTTCGCGGTCAAAATACGGATCATACCAGCGGCTATATTGCAGGTAGGTCGCCTGAAACAACTGCTCTGCCGTGCGCGGCGCGTGGGTTGGCGGGTCTAGGTGGCGATCGATGCTCTGGCCATACCCGGCATAAAATGCCCGCCCATAGGTCACCGGTTTGTGGCCGGCAAAAATTGCCTCAAGGCCCAGTTGCGAAGACACCACATAAACAGCGACAGCACCATCAAACAAATGCCAAGGGGAGCAGGGCTTATCCAGAACGACCACCCGATCCGGCAAATCAGAAGCCTGAAAATGGCCTTCGCGGGTGCCGGCATTGGTTTCAGGGTGGGTTTTCAAAACCACCGGCAGATCGGGGTAGTCGGCGAGCGCATCCCCTAGCATACGTTGGAAATCATCCGCACCAACAGCAGCCCCGACAAGCGAGGCATCGTTGCGGGTCTGATCAACCACCAGAACAAATTCATTGGGAATATCCGGAACTTGAAGAGGATAATCATTATATTTTGACAGATGGTGACGGCGCAACAGGCCAATGCCGTCACGCGCCCGTGCCAGTTCTTGTGCGGATTGATCCGCCGTTTCAGCAATCAATTGTTGCAGACGGTTGGCGTGGCTGGTCTCAAAATAGATGCCCAGATCATCCGCAATCAGGGACAGGCCTGCCGCGCCTTGGCGACCGGTTTGCACAGAACGCAAAAAACCGTCTTCAAAACTGATGACCGGCACCCCGCGCCAGCGCGCCACCGCAAGCCCGCGTTTGGCCACGGGTTTGCGCCCCCAAACCGCCACGGCGTCCTGCGGGCTTGGCACTCCGATACGCACCGGCCAGCCCAGCGCCGCCATTTTGCGCCGCAACGGTTTATTCAGCAGAAAACCCAGCGAATAAACAAAAATCCGCGGCAGGGGGGGCTCCCCTGCCACGGATTTACATTTTTTATTTGCGCTGGACTTAGCCACCGGCTGCAGAGGTCAGCGATCCGGCTGCGCCTGCGCTTGTGGTCAGGACAGACAGGGTTTTGGTCCACTGCACATAGGGGGCTTCGGTCACGTAAATTGTATCCCCGTCCCGCATCTGGAAATCACGGCCCAAGAACACGCCCGTAGGTTCGGTCAGGTCCAACACATAGGCAAACCGTTTCGGGGTGACAAAATCATTGCGGCCCAGAACTTTGTTTGCAAATTCCGGCGTTTCATCACGGAAAATGAAAATACCCGTCGGATCCGCCGTCGCAGAATTCAAACCGCCAAGAAAGGCAATCGCCTCGATCGCGGACATCGTGGGTTTCGGGAAATCCACCAAGGACTGGCCACCGGTGGCCCCAAGCGCGGTAAAGCGGCGCTTGTCTTCCTGAATCAGGATCCGGTCATTGGGCCGCAGTGCAATGTCCTGCCCTGCCTTATTGAACAGATCCTCAAGCCACACCGTACCTTTGTATTTGCCACGAATAACCGTCACGCGGGTATTTTCAGGATCAGTGGTTATCCCGCCAGACTTGGCAATCATGGTTGAGAGCGTACTGGTGGAGGCCTCGATCGGGAAAACACCCTGACCGCCGGCCCCGAGGATGGATACTGTGGCCCCGTCACCGGCTGCACGCTGAACAATCACCTGTGGTTCCGGCGTTTGTGGTTCCAGCTTGCGGGTGATCAAGCGGCGCAATGCCTCGGGTGAACTGCCTGCGGCACGAATACGCCCAACGTAGGGAATAAATATATGTCCAGTCTGGTCCACCTGAAGCTGTGTCAGGGTCGAGGGCGCGCCGGCCTTGCTAAACAAGCCATCATTCACGTTTTCATAAACCGTAACCAACAGCGTATCACCAGGTTGGATCGTATCCGCCCCCATTTTACCAGCCCGCAAGAATTTTCCGCTAAATCCTGCTGCCGGTGCCTTTGCCGTTGCCTCTACCACCCGGTCATTCACCGAAATGATATACGCATTTCCTTGTTTTTGCACACTACCCGCAAAAATCTCGCGTTTATTTGGCCCCACCCGTGGCAAACCACAAGAAGACACGGCAAATGCCGTCACCAAAAGAGCCATTAACCCGACTCTGGGTCTACTATAATTTGACAAGGTTACTGCCCCTTTTGTCAAAACTGCCTACGTTTTTTCTTTCACCCTACACAAAGATGCAGGAAACACAAATCTTTTACCAAGTTTTGTTACTTGACAGCCTGCAACTGTTGCACAGGAGACGCGCTCTCGTGCGCCAACCGGTCATAGGGGTCTTGGTCGGACAGCACCATATCCACCACCTGACGCACCAAACGGGCGCGCCCCTTGCGCGAATAAAACCCGCCGGTGATCTGCGATGTCATCAGTAGATACTGGCGATAGTCCCGATAGGCGAGCAGGTCCGGCTTTTGCGGATCGGCCATAAAATCGTCGAGGCTTTGTTCCGAAGTAAATTCCGGCTTGCAAAAGACTCCCGTCCCCAGCGCCTTGACCGGCAGGCCACGCCACAGGGCCTGTTGCGCAGCCGTGGAATTGATTGTCACAACCGAGCGCGCATAATCAAGCAGCTCCGCCAATTTCCCGCCCTGTACGTAATGCACACGGCCCTGAACATTGTATTGCTGCGCCAAATCGCGGGTTACGCCTTCCAACCCTTGACGGTCATCCTCCAGAGGATGGGATTTAAACACCAGATGGTGATGATGCGGCGCGTTGGTAGCAAATGCCTTGACACAGACCTGCATAAAATCGGGCATGTTGGTAAAACTGGAATGGCTGCGGATCGAGGCATCATGCCCAAGCTGCAACAGCGCCAGATGGTACACAAAATTGCCCCGTTTAATGCGACGCGTTGCCTTCCAGCGACGATAGGCGTGGGACGGACGTGTCAACAGCCGCTTGAGGTGCAACCAGAATTCGGAGCTGACGGAATCATCACGGTGGGTTTTGTAATTGGTAAACCGTCCGTTACGAAACAGGATATGCCAATGATAAATCGCCCCGAGCAGGATATGTTGGCGCATATCTCCCCAACGGGCCGGGGCCTCCGGTTGATCGTTATCCATGTTTTTCAATGCTTCGCGCATCTGCGCCACGCTCAGATCCATCAACCGTGAATGCCCATTCACCCCGCCCCGTTCATAGGTCACCCAATAGGGCCGCAAGTAGCCTTCTTCAAAACAATGGATCCGTACGCCGTGGCGTTTGGCAGCCGCAATCGCGGTTTTATGGACCGGACGCGTATCGCCATAGATTACCAGATCCGTAACACCTTCCGCCAGATACGCATCAATATACGCCGCCCACTCATCCATCGCATCGGTATAGGCGATGAAATTTGTGCGATTCCGCCAAAAGAAACGGTCGCCTTCGTTAAACCCGATCTTGGCAACCTGCGCCCCCGAGGCTGCAATGGATTTGGACAACTCATAGAAAAACGGCCCATGCGGGCCTTGCAAAAAGACAAAGGATTTGCGGCTTATCTCCTGATGGTTCGGCACAGACATCATGGTTTATTCCAACTCCGCATTCACAAGCCTTGCTCACAAATGCCCCTTTACCAGCACTAACTTTACCACCATCCCACCCGAATGACGGCTTTTCATCCTTTTGACCTATAGTTCTTCTTGCTCACGATGTACACAAGGGCTAATTCCTGAACCGTCATTTAATGGGTGAGAATCGATGTTTACCGGAATAATCACAGATGTAGGCAAGGTTGCGGCCTTGGATCAACGCGGTGATTTGCGTGCGCGCATCGCATGCGGGTATGATTCCGCAACCATTGATATCGGGGCCTCGATCGCCAATAACGGCGTTTGCCTGACCGTGGTCAATACCGGCACGGACGAGGGCCAGAACTGGTTCGATGTGGATATTTCCGCCGAAACCCTGTCCAAGACCAACATTGGCGAATGGGAAATCGGCCAACCGGTCAATCTGGAACGTGCGCTTTGTGTGGGTGATGAACTCGGCGGGCATATCGTTTCAGGGCATGTGGACGGTTTGGCCGAAGTCGTCGAAATGCATGACGAGGGCGACAGCACCCGCGTGACCTTCGAGGCCCCTGCCGATCTGGCCCGTTTTATCGCCCCCAAAGGGTCTGTTGCGTTGAACGGCACGTCGTTAACGGTGAACGGTGTGGACAACTGCCGCTTTGACGTGAATTTTATCGATCACACCAAGAAACACACCATTTGGGGTCTGGTTGCCGTGGGCGACAAGATCAATCTGGAAATCGACACGCTGGCACGCTATGTGGCGCGACTGGCGGATATGCAAGGAATATAACGATGGCCAAGATTTCCAAAATCGAAGACATCCTCGACGACGCGCGCAACGGGCGCATGTTCATTCTGGTGGACCACGAGGACCGCGAAAACGAAGGCGATCTGGTGATCCCCGCGCAAATGGCCACGCCCGAAGCGGTAAATTTCATGGCGACCCACGGACGCGGGTTGATTTGCCTGACCCTCACCAATGAACAGACCGATCGTCTGAATGTGCCTATGATGGCCAGCAGCAATTCTTCGCGCCATGAAACGCCGTTTACCGTGTCTATCGAGGCCCGCGAAGGCGTCACCACCGGCATTTCCGCGCACGACCGCGCGCATACGGTTTCCGTAGCGATCAACCCGCAACTGCGCCCTGACGAACTCGCGACACCGGGGCATGTGTTCCCGCTGCGCGCGCGCGATGGCGGCGTTTTGGTACGTGCCGGCCACACCGAGGCAGCCGTGGATATTTCCCGTCTGGCGGGGCTGAACCCGTCCGGTGTGATCTGCGAAATCATGAACGACGACGGCACCATGGCCCGCCTGCCGGACCTGATGGATTTTGCCGACAAACACGACATGAAAATCGGCACCATTTCCGATTTGATCGCCTATCGTCTGCGCTATGACAATCTGGTACGCGAAACCGATAGCCGTATGGTCACGTCGGCCTATGGCGGCGATTGGCAACTGCGGGTGTTTACCGACCAAACAGAAGGCACCGAACATGTGGTTCTGACCAAGGGCGACATTACCACACCGGAACCGGTTCTGGTGCGCACCCACGCCTTGAATGCGCTTGAGGATGTTTTGGGCATCGGGGCCGCCACAGACAAGCTGCCGCGCGCTATGGCCCGTATCGCCGAAGATGGCCGCGGGGCGGTTCTGTTGTTTCGCGATATTTCACACCGGCTCGAATTTGGCGAGGAAACCCAGCCGGAAACCCTGCGTTATACCGGGCTTGGTTCGCAAATCCTCTCCAGCATGGGGTTGCATAAAATCACCCTGCTGACCGACAGCCCCATGCCCAAAGTTATCGGACTGGACGCTTACGGCCTTGAAATCGTGGGTGTTGCCCCGCTGACAAAGGAATAGATCATGGCCGCAAACGAAGCTCACTACACCTTGCCGCCCGTGACATTCACCGACAGCCGCCCGCATCTGTTGATCGTGCGTGCACCCTATTACAAGGACATCGCCGACAACCTGCTGACCGGCGCGCGTGGCGCGATTGCCGCAGCGGGAGCCACCTGTGACGTCGTCGATGTGCCGGGCGCACTGGAAATCCCGACGGCAATCCGCTTGGCCGGAAACTCTGATAAATACGATGGCTTTGTCGCACTAGGCTGTGTCATTCGCGGTGAAACCAGCCATTACGACACGGTTTGCAACGACAGTTCGCGCGGATTAACCTTGTTGGGCCTAAAGGGCTATTGCATCGGCAACGGCATTCTGACAGTAGAAAACCGCACTCAGGCAGAAGTGCGCGCAGAGGCTTCGGGCCAGAACAAAGGCGGCGGTGCTGCCGATGCTGCGCTGCATCTGATCGCCCTGTCGCGCAAGTTCACCAAACCCACGGGGGGCATCGGGTTTAGGCCTTCCTCCGAAAACATCCTCATCGCCGGTGATGAGCCAGGAAAAGACATCGCATGACCGCCCCATCCTCGTTTCAAAAGAAATCCGCCGCGCGTCTTTATGCGGTGCAAGCGCTGTTCCAGATGGAATCCGGCGGTGCGCCAATGGATCAGGTTCGGGACGAATTTGTCCTGCATCGTTTCGGCGCAGAGGTCGACGGCGTGCAATGGGTTCCCGGCAACATCAACCTGTTTGAAACCCTGCTGGAAACCGTGGTTGCCCAGCAGGCAAAAATTGATCAGCTCACCGACCGCGCGCTGGTGGCTAAATGGCCCATTGCCAAGATCGACCCGACGCTGCGCGCCTTGTTTCGCGCCGCCGGTGCGGAATTGGTGATCGGAAAAACCCCGCCCAAGGTGGTTATCAACGAATTCGTGGACATTGCGAAATCCTTCTTCCCCGAAGGCCGCGAGAGCCGTTTTGTCAACGGGGTGCTGGACCACATGGCCCGCGAAATCGCACCCGAGAAATTCTGACATGGGCGGGCCTGCAAAAAATGGCCCGCTGACTGGTGTCAACGTCGTGGAAATCTCCGGCCTTGGCCCGACACCCTTTGCGGCGATGCTGCTGGCCGATATGGGCGCAGACGTGGTGCGCATCGAACGCCCGAACGCCCGCGCTTTGCTGCCGCAAAATCCGGATTTCCTCAATCGGGGGCGCGCCGTTGTTTCGCTTGATCTGAAATCCGATGCAGGCCGGGCGGCCTTGCTGGAACGATTGGAAACCGCAGATCTGATGATCGAAGGCCTGCGCCCGGGGGTGATGGAACGGTTGGGCCTTGGTCCCGATATTGCCCTGACAACCAATCCGAAACTGGTTTACGGACGCATGACCGGCTGGGGCCAGACCGGCCCGCTGGCGCAAACCGCCGGCCACGATATTAATTACATCGCCCTGACCGGTGCGCTGCATGCAATTGGCACCGCCCAAACGCCGGTGCCACCGCTGAACCTGCTGGGTGACTTTGGGGGTGGGGCGCTGTATCTGGTGAATGGTCTACTGGCAGCGTTGCTATCGGCGGAACGTACCGGTACGGGGCAAGTGGTCGATTGCGCAATTGTGGATGGCACTGCCAGCCTGATGACGATGATCTATTCCATGGCCAATTCCGGCCTGTGGCAGGACCGTCGCACGGGAAACATCCTTGACGGCGGCGCGCCTTATTATGGGGTGTACCCCTGTGCGGACGGGAAGTTTCTGGCCGTGGGCGCAATTGAACCACAGTTTTATGCGGCCTTTTTGGCGGGCCTTGGCCTTGATCCGGCCACCCTGCCCGATCAACATGACCAAACCCGCTGGCCGGCATTGCATGCGGCCCTTGCGCAGCGTATCGCACAAAAATCCCGTGATGCCTGGGCCGCTGTTTTCGCAGGGACCGATGCGTGTGCCGCACCGGTTCTGAGCATGTCCGAAGCCCCGCACCACCCGTACAACACCGCGCGCAACGTATTTGATCCCGCAACCGGCGAACCCCGCCCAGCCCCGAGGTTCCGCAAGCCATGATCCGGTTAATGGGTTTACTGATCCTACTGGCAAGCGGCGCGAATGCCGCTTGTCGGGACATCACTTATCAGACCAACAGCTATGTTGTTTGCGAAGTGAATGCTCGCGATGACCTGCGCCTGTGGCATGCGGATCAGACGGGGCTGGTCTTTGGCAGCTTTGACAATATCGCACAAAGCCTGCCTGCCGATCAGCGCCTGGCATTTGCCATGAACGCCGGCATGTATCACCCGGACCGCGCGCCGGTGGGGCTGTATGTTGAAGACTTCAAACAGAAAACCCGCCTGATCCTCGGGGCCAGTGCCGGTAACTTCGGGCTGGTTCCCAACGGTGTGTTTTGCTTTGGCGACGGGCAGCTTGCGGTGATTGAAACCCTGACATTTGACCAAAGCCGCCCGCAGTGTCGCTATGCCACCCAGTCCGGCCCGATGTTGGTGGTTGACGGTAAACTGCATCCGAAATTCCGCGCAGGTTCCAGTTCACGTTACATTCGCAACGGTGTTGGCGTCAACGCGAACGGCACGCGCGCATTTCTGGTTATTTCCAACCAGCCTGTAAATTTTCACCGCTTTGCCAGCCTGTTTCGCGATTATCTGAACACCCCGAATGCCCTGTTTTTGGATGGGGCTATTTCACGGATTTATGCACCAAAACTGAACCGTAACGAACGGGGTTTGCCGCTTGGGCCCATTTTGGGCGTGGTGACATCCGACAAATAATTCCCCAACGTAATTGTGCCCATTGCTTGACTCAGAACGATAACCACCCTTGCATGGCACAATTGCCGGTTGATCCCGCCGCAAGATATTCGGACCATCGGCACCAACGTTTCAGGGGAGATTACTACGATGCAGAGACAACTTGTTTTGGCTGTTTTTACCGCCAGCTTGGGAATGGGAACAATGGGACTGGCAGAAAACCGAATTGATACACAGCGGTTTGACGCACCGGAGCTGGCCGCCTATGGCGATCATGCGGTTGGTGTACGCCAGATTACGCTGACCAATCCGGGGCAGATAGATATCCTTAAAATCGATCCGGCGGTGCCAAAACCCGCAGTATTGCCTACCTATGACCGCGATCTGACGGTCGAGGTCTGGTATCCCGCAGCCAAGGGGGCCAGCGGGGATACCACGCTAAAGGTTTTCCTGCGGGACGGCAAAACAGAGGTGGATATTATCGGCAAGGCCATGCGCGACGCAGAGCCGGACGCGGAACAGAAATATCCTTTGGTGATTATTTCGCACGGGTATCCCGGCAACCGGTTTTTGCTATCGCATTTGGCAGAAAATATTGCCTCCAAGGGGTATGTTGTGGCCTCGATTGATCATCGGGATTCGACCTATCGGGACAAGGCAGCATTTGGGTCGACCTTGGTGAACCGGTCACTGGACCAGATATTTGTGCTGAACCAGCTGGATCGGCTGAGCAAAGACAACGGGTCGTTTTTGAACGGTTTGGCGGATGCGTCCAACACAGCGATTGTGGGCTATTCGATGGGGGCCTATGGCGCGGTAATTACGGCGGGCGGCGGTGTTACGCAGGCGGCAGTTGATTATGTCTGGGGCGGTCCGCACGGGACGCTCGGGGTGCACCTGAGCGGGTCCGACAGCCACAGCGCCCTGCCCGACCCCCGGATTAAAACCGCAGTCGCGATTGGACCTTGGGGGATGAATTACGGGTTCTGGAGCGCGGATAGCCTGAAGGGAATTAAAATTCCAATGCTGTTTGTGGCGGGGTCACAAGACGATGTTTCCGGCTATGAAAAAGGCACCCGTGCGATTTGGCAACTGGCCGGAAATGTGGATCGGTCGTTATTGACCTTCGAGAATGGCAACCACAATTCAGCGGCCCCGATGCCGGCACCGGCAGAGGCGAACAAGGTGGACAAAGATCTGGGTTTCAACCTGTCAGAGCATTATTCGGATGCGGTTTGGGATACCGTTCGAATGAACAACATTGCCCAGCATTTTGTCACAGCCTGGTTGGGGAAATATTTGCTGCAAGATGCCAAAATGGATGTGTATTTTGATCTGGTTCCCGAGGCGAATGACGGTGTTTGGGCGATGAATGACGACGGAACGCCAAAAGCGGAGCATACCCATTGGGCCGGGTTTCAGAACCGCACTGCCAAGGGGTTACGGTTCGAGAGATTGAAGGCCGGAGAATAAGACGCGCGCCAGCCGCGTTTCCCCGCCGGAGAGCAGAGGATTATTGCCTCCGGCGGGGATGAAAGCAAAGAGGCGTTACACAGGTAGTGGAGCGTCATGTTTGATTTGGTCCATAACAATGCGGGTTTGCACCCGCTGCACGGCCCTGTGGGGCAGGAATACTTGATGCACCAAAGTGTTCAGTGCCGCCAGATCCGCACACCACACCCGTAACAGGTAATCTGCTTCGCCAGTCATGGTCCAGACACTGACGACCTCGGGTTGCCGCTGCATCAGGGAGTGAAAGCTGTCAACCGGGTCGGATGAATGGCTGGCCATGGATATCTGGATAAATGCCTGTACGTTCAATCCCAAAAGAGCCGGATTGAGCTGTGCAACATAGCCCCGGATATAGCCGGCAGTTTCGAGCCGCTGGCGACGACGGCCTGCCTGTGACGGGGACAGGTGCAGGGTGTCACCGAGTTCCTGTGCAGTGGCGTGGGCATTTCGTTGAAGAGCTTGTAGCAAGCGGAGATCCGTTGAATCGAGCATGGCGTGTTTTATCCTGCGTAAAAAATGCTATTCATCGTCAATATTTACACTAACTACGCATAATTTCAATTAATCAAGCCAATATTCGCGCAACTTGCGCACTATTCGTGCGGTAATATCCCACAAACACCCAACCAACAGGAGTCACCTATGGGCCCGTTTCCCCACGATGCACCGAAATCCAAAATTAGCGCTGAAAACCCCGCCGGCACCCATGGCATGGAATTTGTCGAGTTTGCCCATGAAAACCCGCAAGAGCTCCGCGATTTGTTTACCAAAATGGGATTTGCCAACACGGCCAAGCACAAGAGCCGGAATATCGAATTGTGGCAGCAAGGCGATGTGACTTATATCCTGAATGCCGAGCCGGGATCCTTTGGCATGCAATTTGTCGAGCAGCACGGCCCCTGTGCGCCATCGATGGCATGGCGCGTATTGGATGCGCAAAAGGCCTATGACATGGCGCTGTCCAAAGGGGCGGAACCCTATGATGCGGATGACAAGGTGCTGAATGTGCCGGCGATCAAGGGCATCGGTGGCAGCCTGCTGTATTTTGTCGACACTTACGGCGCAGACGGGTCTGCTTATGCGCAGGAGTACGAATGGCTGGATGTGGCCCGGCCAGTCCAAGGAGTCGGCTTTTATTACCTCGACCATCTGACCCACAACGTCAAACGTGGCAATATGGATAAATGGTACCGCTTTTATGCGGATATTTTCAATTTCAAGGAAATCCGGTTTTTCGATATTTCCGGCAAATATACCGGCCTGACCAGTCGGGCGCTGACATCGCCTTGTCAGCGGATCCGGATTCCGATCAACGAAAGTTCGGACGACAAAAGCCAGATCGAGGAGTACCTGAAGGAATATAACGGCGAAGGCATTCAGCATATCGCCGTCGGGTGTGACGATATTTATGACAGCACCGATGCGGTTGCCGCACGCGGGTTGGAGTTTATGCCCGCCCCGCCGGACATGTATTATACCATGTGTCATACGCGCGTACCCGGCCACGACGAGCCAATGGAACGCATGAAAAAGAACGGCATCCTGATTGATGGAGAGGGCGTTGTAGACGGAGCGGAAACCAAAATTTTGCTACAGGTGTTTTCCAAAACCGTGATTGGTCCGATCTTTTTCGAATTCATCCAGCGTAAAGGCGATGATGGTTTTGGCGAAGGCAATTTTCGTGCCTTGTTTGAGAGCATCGAAGCCGACCAGATCAATCGCGGCGTTCTGGTAGAATGACCCTGAAATGGCAAGAATTCCCCGGCGCACCTGTGTCGGGGACGGAAATTTGTCAGCTAGGCGATATTCCCGAACAGGGGGTTCTATCGATTATGCTCGGTGAATTTCCGCTGCTGGTTTTGAAACACCTGAACGTCGTGCGGGTTTTCGTGAATGCCTGCCCACATCAATTTTTACCGCTGGACCTGCGCAGTGATTCTATTTTGAGCACGGATGGTTTACGGTTGATATGCTCCAATCATCAGGCCGAATTCCGCATTCTAGATGGAACGTCCACAAGTGGTCCGGCCAAAGGTTGCCGTTTAGCAGAGGTCTCCACGCACATCACAACCGATAGGTTGATCGTCACTGCGCAATCCTTAAATATCCATTAACCCCGCTTGACCTTCAAGCAATACTATGGTCCTTTTACGGCGTAAGGACAGTCAGGTTCAGCTTGTCAAGCGGACAGAGCTTTGTACGTTCAATTTTATCCAATAATGTTACGGGTTTTAATCCACTCGTAACTTCCCTCCGTTAGGAATTTGGATGAAGTGTAAGCACAGGAAAAATTCATGGACGGCACACGCCACATTGCAATGCAGTTTCACCAGCAAACCACGTCACCGTTGGTCGGGATGCAAATTATTACGGCCACGGGGGAAATCTTTAACCACGTGGACCGGAATGAGCCGATGTGGTCCGAGGATGGCGATCGGGCCGTTCGGGTACCTGTACAATTTGCGGCCCCGTTTCACAAGCCGCCCCATATTACCGTCGGGATTTCCGGCATTGATTCATCCCGCGCGCAGAACTTGCGGTTTAATATCTCTGCCGAGGAGGTCACCCGTGACGGGTTCGTTTTGTGTTTTGTGACCTGGGATGACACAAAAATTGCCCGTGCCTCTGCCAGCTGGTCGGCTATCGGTTCTGCGGTGCCCGTGTCAGCCTTGCGCCGTGGTGGCTGACACGTTTTTATTGTTCGGTTACTTGGTGCCAAACATACGATCACCTGCATCCCCCAAACCGGGTTCGATATAGCCCAGTTCATTTAAACGCTCGTCCAGTGCAGCCGTTACAATCGGCACATCGGGATGGGCTTCCTTCATGCGGGCAACGCCTTCTGGTGCGGCCAGCAGGCACAAGAAACGGATGTCTTTGGCACCGGCCTTTTTCAGTAGATCGATCGCGGCAGCCGATGAATTGCCGGTCGCGAGCATTGGGTCCACTGCAATCACCACCCGTTCGTCCATGTGATCTGGAACTTTGAAATAATACTGCACCGGTTGCAGGGTTTCTTCGTCGCGATACAGGCCAACAAATCCGACCCGCGCCGCAGGGATCAAATCCAGCATGCCATCCAGCAAACCGTTGCCTGCACGCAGAATCGAAACCAGCGCCAGCTTGCGACCGGCAAGTTCCGGCGCTTGCATTTCCATCAACGGCGTTTCGATCGTTTTCTGGGCAACCGGCAGACTGCGGGTTACTTCATACGCCAACAAGTGACTGATTTCACGCAATAATTGGCGAAACACCGAGGTCGGCGTATTCTTGTCCCGCATCAGGGTCAGTTTATGTTGAATCAGTGGATGGTCAACAACAGTAAGATGGCTCATGGTGGTTTTCCCGAAAAAGTTCTGTTCCGGTGATACCCCCTGACGCGCCATTTCGCAATTGCACTTTCACCTTATTGGCTAAGCGCCGCCGCCTCTGCTTTGCCGCGCTTTTCATCCATGAGCCGGTGCAAATGCGCAATAAAATACCGCATATGTGCATTATCCACGGTTCCCTGCGCGGCGGATTTCCACGCATTATAGGCTTTTTCATAGCTCGGATAGATCCCGACAATATCCAATGCCTCCACATCGCGAAAGGTCACGCCATCGGGGCTTTCAAGCTCTCCGCCAAAAACAAGGTGTAATCTGTGGGACATCGGGGTTCCTTTCGGGAATTATGCGTCCAGCGCAGCAATAAGGTCTTTGATTTCCTGTAGGCTTTGACGCACTTCATAGGTGAGCGTCCCGCCCAAAATAATTTGCGATCCATCACCGGATCCCCCCGTGATCACCGCTTGAATGTGATTCACGCCGACCAACATTGCCTTGCCGTTCATCAGGTTCAGATTTATCATATCATACTCCTTTTTCGGCAGGTTTTGCGATCACGCAAGCGAATGTCAAGTAGCCAAACACGACAAAGGGGCAACGCAAGGCCGCCCCTTGTCAATTCTTCTGACGATTAACCCGCCAAAGCTTTGTTCAGGTTTTCGTCGATTTTCTCAAGGAACCCCATGGTCGACAACCAGCCCTGATCCGGACCAACCAGCAATGCCAGATCTTTGGTCATGTGGCCGGATTCAACCGTATCGACAATGACTTTTTCCAGCGTATCGGCAAAATTCATCAATGCGGTGTTATCGTCGAGCTTGGCGCGGTGCTTCAGGCCACCGGTCCAGGCGTAAATTGACGCGATCGAGTTGGTCGAAGTTTCTTTGCCCGCCTGATGCTGACGATAATGGCGTGTCACGGTGCCGTGGGCGGCTTCGGCCTCGACAATTTTTCCATCCGGCGTCATCAGCTGGCTGGTCATCAGACCCAGAGAACCATACCCCTGCGCAACCGTATCGGACTGCACATCGCCATCATAGTTTTTACAGGCCCAGACAAACCCGCCGTTCCATTTCATCGCACAGGCCACCATGTCATCAATCAGACGGTGTTCATAGGTAATGCCCTTGGCCTCGAACTGTTCGGCGAACTCGGCGTCGAACACCTCTTGGAACAGATCCTTAAAGCGCCCGTCATAGGCCTTGAGAATGGTGTTCTTCGTGGACAGATACACAGGCCAGCCACGGTTCAAACCATAATTCAGCGACGCGCGGGCGAAATCCTTGATCGATTCATCAAGGTTATACATGCCCATAGCCACACCGGAGGATGGCGCGTCATAGAGTTCATGTTCAATAGTTTCGCCATCTTCGCCAACAAATTTAATGGTCAGCTTGCCTTTGCCCGGGAACCGGAAATCGGTGGCCTTGTACTGGTCACCAAAGGCATGACGCCCCACAACAATCGGCTGGGTCCAGCCCGGCACAAGCCGCGGCACGTTGGAACAGATGATCGGTTCGCGGAAAATAACCCCGCCCAGAATGTTGCGAATGGTGCCGTTAGGCGAACGATACATGCGCTTCAGGCCAAATTCCTCGACCCGCTGCTCATCCGGTGTGATGGTCGCACATTTAACGCCAACACCGTATTTTTTGATTGCATTCGCCGCATCGACGGTGATCTGGTCGTCGGTACGATCGCGTTCCTCGATGCCAAGGTCATAGTATTTCAGGTCAATATCCAGATAGGGCAGGATCAGCTTGTCTTTGATGAACTGCCAGATAATGCGGGTCATTTCATCGCCGTCCAGCTCGACGACCGGATTTTCTACTTTGATCTTGGTCATGTGGTACCTCTGTTCAAGATTCGTATTCGGGGCTGTCTAGCCCATTTTCGGGTGTTGGGGAAGTCGGTATACCAAAGTATACCGTTTTGCAACGCCTTTTTATCCCCGAGCGATACCCGACAGACATTTTAGCAGGGTTTGCCGGCAACAATGACGCGGTGTTGCCAACATCATCCGGCGCACCGGCGCGGGCCGGAACAGGGGAAAACAATTCAACGTGGTTTCCAGCGGCGGGGCCAACAAACGTTGCGGCACAACCGACACACCAAATCCCCGCGCCACCAGCCCCTCGATCGCATCAATGGAGTCCAGTTCGATCTCCGGCTCCCCCATATGTCCGATCTGCGCCAGATGCCCCGCGATCTGCGCACCCAGCCATGTGCTGCGGCTAAAGGCGATATAAGGGTTTTGCCGCAACAGTTCCATTACGCCCCCCTTGGGCGTGTGCTGCGAGGTCACCAACACCAGCGGCTCTGCCCCCACTTCATGCAACCGGACCAACGCATTGGGGTCAATCGGCGAGGACAAATAGGCAAAATCGACTTCCCGTCCTGCCACCATATTGGACAATTCGCGTGACAACCCTGATCGTACGGCCACCCGCAGGGCCGGAAAATCCACCCGCAAGCGATCCAGCACTACCGGTAAAATCGTTTGCAATGTGGTGGGCACAAATCCCAAAGTCACCCGCCCTGCCCTATCGTCCGCCCCGGCCAGCGACCGGAGAGCATCAATCTGGGCCACAATAGCAAAGGCTTTCTCCGCGCATTCCTCCCCCAAAGGTGTCAAGAGCGCAGGCCGGCGTCCTTTGACAAACAGTGGTGCCCCCATTTGCTGCTCCAATTGTTTCATCTGGATCGAAATT
>CAMZLM010000015.1 GCA_947311485.1 uncultured Paracoccaceae bacterium | reverse complement strand
CTCGATTTCACCGCCCAAGGCCGCTGTGGCCATGGAAACAGGAATTCGGCAAAACAGGTTTGGTCCTTCGCGTTCGAAAATAGCGTGGTCTTTGACCTCTATAAAAATATAGAGATCGCCACTTGGTCCACCGCGCAATCCGGCCTCGCCTTCGCTGGCCAAGCGAATACGTGTACCGGTTTCAACGCCGGCAGGGATGTTGACACTAAGGGAACGTTCACGCTGCTTGCGGCCACTTCCAGAACAATCCGAGCAGGGGTTGGTAATGATCTGTCCCCGTCCGGAACAGGTGGGGCAGGTGCGCTCTACGGTAAAGAAACCCTGTTGCGCACGAACCTTGCCCATACCGGAACAGGTCGGACAATTAGCGGGTTCGGTGCCATTATCCGATCCGGTGCCTTCACAGCTGTCGCAGGCGACAGAAGACGTTACCGAAATGGTTTGCTGTTTTCCGGTAAAGGATTCTTCGAGTGAAATTGACAGGTTATACCGCAAATCCGATCCTCGGGTGGCGCGTTGGCCACCACCGTGGCGACCACCGCCGCCGAAAGAACCGAACAAATCATCGAAAACATCGGAGAATGCAGATGCAAAATCGCCGTTACCCTGATTGAATCCGGGATGGCCACCACCGCCCATGCCGCCTTCGAATGCGGCATGACCATAGCGGTCATATGCGGCTTTCTTGTCGTCATCTTTTAGAACATCGTAAGCCTCGTTTACTTCTTTAAACTCGGCCTCTGCATTCGGGTTATCTGCGTTGCGATCCGGATGCAATTCCATGGCTTTCTTGCGAAAGCCTTTTTTGATCTCGGCTTTTGTAGCATTTTTTGAAACGCCGAGTAGTTCGTAATAGTCACGCTTTGCCATATCGCCTCCACGTTTCACGGTGGCTGATATCAATCAGCCACCGTGATTTGGCTTGGGTCAAAGATTAGCGGTCGTTCTTGCCGAGATCTTCGAAATCGGCATCCACAATATCTTCGTCTACGGGTTTTGGCCCATCGTCTTCCATACCGTCCATATCAGGCGCGCCGGCTTCTTCGGCTTGCGATTTATAGATGGCTTCGCCGAGCTTCATCGCGGCTTCGGTCAAGTCTTGTGACCGCGCTTTGATGCTGGAGGCATTGTCTGTTTCCAGAGTTTCCTTCAGCGCCTTGATGGACAATTCGATCACTTCGACGGTTGACGGATCAACTTTGTCGCTGTGTTCTTCCAAGGATTTTTCAGTACCATGGATCAGGCTTTCGGCCTGGTTCTTGGCTTCGATCAATTCCTTGCGTTCTTTGTCCGCTTCGGCGTTTTCCTCGGCTTCTTTGACCATTTTTTCGATGTCATCGTCAGACAAACCACCCGAGGCCTGAATGGTGATCTTGTGCTCTTTTCCGGTGCCTTTGTCTTTGGCGCTTACGGACACAATACCGTTGGCATCAATGTCAAAGGTAACTTCGATTTGCGGCAAACCACGTGGGGCAGGCGGAATATTTTCAAGGTTGAACTGACCCAGAATTTTATTGTCCGCAGCCATTTCCCGTTCACCTTGGAAAACCCGGATTGTCACGGCGCTTTGGTTATCCTCTGCAGTCGAAAAAATCTGTGATTTCTTGGTCGGGATCGTGGTGTTGCGATCGATCAGACGTGTGAACAGACCACCCAGCGTTTCAATACCCAGCGAGAGAGGAGTCACATCCAGCAGAACCACGTCTTTGACATCGCCTTGCAGAATACCGGCCTGAATGGCGGCACCCATGGCGACAACTTCGTCAGGGTTCACACCCTTGTGAGGCTCTTTGCCAAAGAATGCAGTCACTTCCTCGATCACTTTCGGCATGCGGGACATCCCGCCAACCAGGATCACTTCGTCGATTTCGTCTTTGGTCACACCGGCATCTTTCAATGCGGCAGCACAAGGTTTCATCGTGCGTTTGATCAGGTCGCTGACCAGGCTTTCGAGTTTTGCCCGTGTCAGTTTCAGAACAAGGTGCAAAGGCTGGCCGGTTTTGCCGTCCATCGAAATAAACGGTTGGTTGATTTCGGTCTGGGAAGAAGACGACAATTCGATCTTGGCTTTTTCGGCGGCTTCTTTCAGCCGCTGCAAAGCCATCTTGTCTTTGGTCAGATCAACGCCGTTTTCTTTTTTGAATTCTTCCGCCAGATATTTCACGATGCGCATGTCAAAGTCTTCGCCGCCCAGCGATGTATCGCCGTTTGTCGATTTCACTTCGAACAGGCCTTCGTCGATTTCCAGAATGGATACGTCGAAAGTACCACCACCAAGGTCATAAACCGCGATGGTTTTACCGCCTTCTTTATCCAGACCATAAGCCAGCGCAGCGGCGGTTGGTTCGTTGATGATCCGCAGAACCTTGAGCCCGGCAATTTTACCGGCGTCTTTGGTGGCCTGACGTTGGGCATCGTTAAAGTAGGCGGGAACCGTGATCACGGCCTCGGTGACAGTTTCACCCAGATAGCTCTCTGCGGTTTCTTTCATTTTTCCCAGAATAAAGCCGGAAACCTGGCTTGGGGAATACTTTTCTTTGTTGACTTCAAGCCATGCATCTCCGTTGCCACCATCGACAATGTTGTAGGGAAGATGTTTCATTTCGCGTTTAACCGCGGCGTCGTTTACCGAACGCCCGATCAGACGTTTTACCGCAAACAATGTATTTTCAGGGTTGGTTACTGCCTGGCGTTTGGCGGCCTGGCCGACCAGCCGTTCATCGTCGGTAAATGCGACAATAGAAGGAGTCGTGCGCGCGCCTTCGGCGTTTTCGATTACTTTTGGTTGAGAACCATCCATGATGGCGACACAGGAGTTTGTTGTCCCGAGGTCAATACCAATTACTTTGGCCATTTCATTTTCCTTTCTTGGCGATGTTGGAAGTCAGGCCCGCATTCGGCGCCTTGTTCCATCCCATATTGAACCCACTAAATTGGCTCAATTTCCATTGACCGTATATAGGAGCGGTTTGGATGTCCTGCAAGCATCCAAACCAATTTTTTCCATTCGAGTCAGCATTTCTGTCGAAACGCCCGCGTTATGTTTATCGGCGTGCGGCCCAACTCTCTGAAACGTATTTTCGGGACCAGTGTTCCAGCATTAATCCAAGTATTGTGAATGTAAATATGACATAAAGGGGATACATTAAGTCAGTGCGATGTGCGGTGTAATTCACAAATGCCGCACCACGAGCCTGATCAATGGCGTGAAACAGCGGATTCCACGTAAAGTAGGACAAGGTATATGTCGGGATCGTATTCGCCAAAACCATTTTTCCGCTAAAAATCATATTGGCACGTAGATAAACCTTGTTCACGACCTTCATCGTTTCAGGCATGTACGGATTGATCGTGAGAAACATAAGGCCAATTGCAATACCGGATCCCCAAGCGAACAAGAAGCAAAGCGCCATAACCTTGGGGTTATAGATTGTAAAAGGATCAATCAGAACATTTGCGATAAATGATATAACGGCAATGGCCAAAACCTGAATGTACAAGGTTGTTAAAGCCCCCGAAACGATCATCATTAATGTTGTAATCGGGGCGTGTTTCAGCATCGGGTTAGTGGCGGATCCACCACTGACTGCCGAAATGGATTTATTATGTGTCATATAGAGGAAAACCCCGGACATGACATAGAGAACAAAGCTCCCCCGCACGGCAAAACTGCGCATACCCAAAAACTGGATCATGAAGTAAAAGAAAATTATCATCATCGAGGCTTGTAGAATTTCCAGCAACAGCGCCTGTACGGCATTGCGTTTGGATTTCCGCACATTATTGACGACGGTGTGATAAACCAGCGTCGAAAATTCGAAAAACCCCATAAAGGTATTCGCAAAAGATGAGCTTGCTTTCATGTTTTGTCGTGCCTGCCAATGTCGAAGCGATGTTTTTCATCACTTGCTGTTTTTTGTTATCAAGACCATAAGGTTTTTAAACCCAATCTGCAACAAATCGCTGAATTCCTAGCGTAGTAAAGGTTATAATTATGAATAAACAGGAAATTTGTACCGTTTTTCGCAAGCTGGCAATCGAGGCCGGTGCGAAAATTATGGAAATTTATGGACGCGATGATTTCGAAGTTAAATCAAAATCGGATGATAGCCCGGTAACGCTTGCGGATGAAACGGCAGATGCGCATATCTCCGCCGGTTTGCGGGCCGCCTTTCCGGAAATTGCTTTGGTAACAGAAGAACAGTCAGACACCCATAGCTTCAACGGGAATACCTTTATTATTGTGGATCCGCTGGACGGGACCAAAGAATTCATTCACCGCCGTGGCGATTTCACGGTCAATATTGCGCTGGTCGAGGATGGCATTCCGACCTTGGGGGTTGTTTATGCACCGGCCAAGAAACGGTTGTTTATTACCGATGCACAAGGAAAATCACACGAGGAACTGGGCGATCACAATCCGGACCAAGCGGGGGAAACCAAGCCAATTCATGTGTCCACACCGGATGAGGATGCCCTGATTGTGGTGGCGTCGAAATCCCACCTGACACAGGAGACCAAGGATTATATCGCCAAATACAATGTTGCCGACAGCGCCAGCGCCGGTTCATCGTTGAAGTTCTGTCTGGTGGCCACCGGCGAGGCGGATCTCTACCCGCGTGTCGGGCGCACCATGGAATGGGATACCGCCGCCGGTCAGGCCGTGTTGCAAGGGGCTGGCGGGCGTGTTGTCCGGTTTGATAACCACCAGCCGTTAACCTATGGCAAACCGATTTTTGAAAACCCGTATTTCATTGCCTATGCACCGGGCATTACCCTGCAAGAGGCATAGATGTCTGTTCTTGTTGTCATACCCGCGCGCTATGCTTCGACCCGGTTTCCGGGAAAACCTCTTGCCGAATTGCGCGGTGCGACCGGCATTTCCAAGAGCCTGATCCAACGCAGCTGGGAGGCGGCAATGCAGGTGAAGGGTGTTGATCGTGTCGTGGTGGCAACGGATGATGACCGGATCAAACAAGCCGCAGAAAATTTCGGCGCAGAGGTCGTAATGACCTCTGACCGTTGCCGAAACGGCACCGAACGCTGCGCCGATGTGTTGAAGGTTATTCCCGAAAGCTATGACATCGTGGCCAATCTGCAAGGCGATGCGCCCCTTACGCCGCCGTGGTTTGTGGAACGGTTGATCGACGGGTTGTGCGCTGCGCCGGAAGCCCATGTCGCCACCCCGATTTTGCGGTGTTCCGATGCGGCATTGGCCAGTTTTCGGGATGACCGCAAAAACGGGCGCGTTGGCGCGACTACGGTGGTTTTCAACAGCCGCAAAAGGGCGCTGTATTTTTCCAAAGAGGTCCTGCCCTTTGCGGATAATCCGGGGACGGCTGTGTATCATCATGTCGGTGTTTACGCCTATCGGCCGGATTCTTTGCGCGATTACATGGCCCTGCCCGAAGGTACACTGGAAAAGGTCGAAGGGCTGGAACAGCTCCGGTTTCTGGAAAACGGTCTGCATGTGCAGTGTGTCGAGGTAGAGGCCTTGCCCGGTCAGGAATTCTGGGAATTGAACAATCCGGAAGACACCCCGCGGGTTGAAAAAATATTGGCCCAAATGGAGATCGAATGACCGATACCCCGACCGTCAGTCTGGTGATTGTCAGCCGGAACAGGCCGGCCGGGTTAAAGCGGCTCATTTCCGCGCTGCGGTTTCAAAGTTATGGCCGGTTCGAAGTTATTGTCGTTTCCAATTATGGTGATACGTCTTTCCTGAACGGACTGCCCGGGGCAGGGGCCATTCGGCACGTTTTTATGGATGTGCCGAACATTTCCCAAGCTCGCAACTTGGGTATTGCCCATTCTGCCGGCGATATTATTGCGTTTTGTGATGATGACGCGGTGCCGGAACCGCATTGGCTTGATCGGTTGGTCGCCCCGTTTGCGGATGAAAATGTGGCCAGCACGGGTGGTTTTGTGCGGGGGCGGAACGGGATTGATTATCAATGGAAAGCCATCAAATGTGACCGTGCCGGAGAGGATTACCCATTGGAAATGAATGCGGGTGACACCGCGCAGACATTTGTTTTTGATGGAACGTATTTTGCCAAAGTGCAGGGTACAAACTGCGCATTTCGCGCATCCTGCTTATGTGAAATTGGTGGGTTTGATGAAAATTACCGCTTCTTTCTGGATGAAACGGATATGGCATTGACGTTGGCTTTGGCCGGATGGGCGACAACGATTGTACCGCAGGCCGAGGTTCAGCATGGCTTTGAAGAAAGTGCCGAAAGAACAAAAAACAGGGTGCCCAAGACGCTGAAGAACATTGGCGCAAGCAAAGTCTATTTTATGGCGAAATTCGGGGCAGGGGAGCCGGAAAATGCCCTTGAAAAACTGCGCCACAGTCAGCACTGTCGGCTTGTGCGTATGATGCGGGACGGGTTTCTGGAGCCACGCGACGTGCGCCGTCTTCTCGCTACCTTGGAGGATGGTATAAATATCACGCCGAAACGTGCCGTAATAGCAACACCCCTTGATCGGGAAGCTGCCGTATTTTCACCGTTTCACCCATCCGGGTGCCGGCAAAATCCAGAGTTTGTTGCGGTGGTCGGGAATGTTGCGCTGGCCCGGAAAATACATGTGGTGGCGATGGGTTTACTGTCGCGAGGTAAGGCTGTCACTGTCTTTCGCTTTACGTATACATCATTGTTTCACAAGAGATTTTTTGATGTGCGCGGGTATTGGGTGCAAACAGGCGGTCTGTTTGGCCGATCAAAGCGAGGCCAGTTTTTGTTTTGGTTCGGGGGAATGCGGAAGCGTGTGAATATGGAAATTGGAAATCTGTCTGGCCAAAGAGAATTTGTTGATATAAGAACGGTTAGGGTTTTCTGAAAAACGACTTATTTATGCCTGAATGGTAATCAAGAATACTAAAGAATGAATATGATTCAAGGTTAACGCCTGTGAAAAAATCATGGGTCGAGATGCTTGGATGTTTAACAAGGATAGTGATGTGCAAAAAAAAGTAACCAAAGCAATTTTTCCGGTGGCAGGTCTAGGGACACGGTTCCTACCGGCAACGAAATCCATCCCCAAGGAAATTCTGTGTCTGGTGGACCGTCCGCTTATCCAATACGCGATTGACGAAGCCAGAGAGGCGGGCATCGAAGAGTATATTTTCGTGACCTCCCGCGGGAAAGGCGCACTGGAAGACTACTTTGATGGCGCACCTCAGCTCGAAAGAGCGCTGGAAGAAAAGGGCAAACTGGATTTGCTGAAGGTGCTGAACCACTCCACCATGGGATCCGGTGAAATTGCCTATGTTCGCCAACGGGATGCGCTCGGATTGGGGCATGCTGTTTTATGTGCGGACCGTTTGGTCGGCGATGAACCTTTTGCGGTTATCCTGACGGATGACGTTATTGATGCGGATAAACCCTGTCTTAAACAGATGATGGAAGCCTACGAAGAAACCGGTGGCAATATCGTCGCCGCGATGGAAGTGCCGCCAAGCAAAGCCTCTGCTTATGGCTTGCTGGACATAAAAGAAAACACCGGTTCATTGGTGGCAGTAAAAGGCATGGTGGAGAAGCCCAAACCCGAAGACGCGCCTTCGAATTTGGCGGTGATTGGCCGTTACATTTTGACGCCCGGTGTGATGAATAATCTGCGTACGCAAGCGCCGGGGGCGGGGGGCGAAATTCAGCTTACTGATGCGATTGCCAAGGAAATTGAACAATCCGATAATGTGTTTGGTCTGCGTTTTGATGGTCAGCGGTATGATTGCGGCTCCAAGGCCGGTTTTTTGCAGGCAACTGTTGCCTTTGGGCTGGCTCGGGAGGAGTTCAGAGACGAATTTCTCGAGTATTTGATTGAAATGCTGGAGACACAGAAGGCAGCACAATAACGCCCTACAGACGAGGCGGGTTTTCTTGCCAGTTGAATCGTAGTGCGGGGTAACTGTATGACCTTGTACCTTATTGATATCACAAGAACAATTTCGCGTATCGGTCGGGGGATGGCAACGGGTATTGATCGGGTCGAGCTTGCATATATCAACCATCTGGTTGCCCATAATCCGGATACCCTTTTTGTTGCGCGCTTGGGGCGTCATAGCGTTTTGCTCGATGTGCCGCGCGTCAAACGGGTTCTGGACAGGATTATGAAACGGCATGAGTGGGGGCGTCCGACATTGGTGGACGCCATTCGGTTGAAACTGTCCTGGGAACAACGCTGCGCGCGCAGTTATCTGAAAAAAAACTGCCTTGCCAAAGCCAGAACTCGCGCAGTTGGTCGCTTGTTTGGTAAGATTGATCTGACCCGGTATCAATTTCTGAATGTCGGCCATAGCAATTTAACGGACATCATGTTTGGCGCGTTAAAAGCAGGTGGCTGCCGCGATATTCGAGTGTTTATTCACGATATGATCCCGCTGGATTATCCGGAATTTTCAAAATCGTACATCCCCAAAACATTTGAAAAACACATGCGATCGGTTGCCGGATATGCAAGTCAGATCATTTGCAATTCCGACGAAACCAGTCGTCGCGTTCAATATTATTTCCGCAAATGGGGCGCAGAGCCTGATTATTTGGTGGCCCATTTGGGAATAGAGCCGATGCAATCCGAAACGCCAACCCCGAAAGTGGTGGACCGCCCCTATTTTGTTATTCTGGGAACGATTGAACCGCGTAAAAACCACATGCTGCTCTTTCGTGTCTGGGAACAGATGTCGGCACAACTGCCGGAGCCTGAAATGCCGTTGCTCTTTGTTGTCGGGCGACGTGGTTGGGAAAATACCGAAGTGTTTCAGTTTTTGGATGAATCGATGCTGATGGGGCAATACATTTTTGAGGAAAACTGCCTTGATGACCAGAGTTTGGCCAACCTGTTGACCCATGCCAATGCCCTGCTTTTCCCGAGCTTTGTAGAGGGGTTCGGTTTGCCAGCGCTTGAGGCAGCGCAGATGGGAATTCCGGTGTATTGCTCTGATATTGGCATATTTCGTGAAGTGTTGGGCGATGCTGCAACATACCTTGACCCGATGGCTGTTGCTGATTGGCGACATCAAATTTGTATGAATATTGAAAACGCGTCGCAAAAAGCGGACAATCGCGGAAAAATGCCTATTATCCCCACATGGAAAGCACATTTTCGCCACGTTTTTGGTTAAACTGGGCATTGTATCGTGTTTGAGGGTAACAAGGGTCATTATGGGATTGTGGAGTAAATACAAGCTTCGGGTTGAGCGAAAGCGGCGGCGCATTCGGTCATTGCGAAAGCTGCGTGAACTGCACAATGTTGTGGATCACAGTGGTGACATCAAACCTGCCGATATTTTGTTATTTTCCACTTTGCGCAATGAAAAACCCCGGCTGAAGTATTTTCTTGAGTATTATCGCAAGCTGGGTGTTAACCATTTCTTTTTTGTAGACAATGACTCTGATGACGGGAGCCGGGAATATTTGGCCAGCCAGCCGGATGCTTCTGTCTGGACCACAAAAGAAAGCTATAAACGATCCAAATTCGGTGTGGATTGGTTGAATGGACTCAAGAGCAAATATGCGGTTGGTCATTGGGTTTTGGTGGTCGATGTTGATGAAATTTTTGTCTATCCGCATTGCGATAGCCGCCCGTTGCGGGCATTGACCGACTGGTTGGATTCATCCTCTATCAAATCTTTTGGCACAATGCTTGTGGATATGTACCCCAAAGGTCTGGTTCACGAGGCACAGTATCAAGAGGGTGCGGATCCGGTTGAAATCGCACCTTACTTTGATTCCTCGAATTACTTTTTCGAAAAAAATGACAAATATGGTAATCTGTGGATACAGGGCGGCCCGCGGATGCGGTCCTTCTTTCGCGACAAACCGCAGTTTGCGCCTGCGTTGAATAAAATACCTCTGGTAAAATGGTCGCGTGGCAATGTTTTTGTAAGCTCGACCCATAACCTTTTGCCCCGTGGTTTGAACAAGGTTTATGACGAATGGGGGGGGCAAAAGGCCTGCGGATGCTTGCTGCACACCAAGTTTTTAGACATGTTCTCGGCCAAGGCAAAAGAGGAAACCGAACGCAAACAGCACTATGCGGCCAGTCGGGAATACAAAACCTATGTGAAAAACCTGCAATCCGAATTGCGTCTGTGGACACCACAATCAACCCGGTATGAAGACTGGAAACAGCTTGAACAGCTTGGGTTGATGTCTCGTGGAAATTGGGCATAGGGGGCAGCTGATGAAACTTGGTTTTGTAATCCTTGCCCACGAAAACCTGCATCGTGTGGAACAGTTGGTCCGCCATTTGGCGGATCAGCAGTGTGTAGTGAGTATTCACATCGACAAAAATACAAAAAACGGTGATTTTCAGGGACTGGTAAACGGGTTGTCCGATGTGCCAGAGGTCGTGTTTTCCCGCCGAACGGCTTGTGAATGGGGGCGGTTTTCGATTGTGAAAGCAACGCTTGATGCTTCGGAAAAACTATTCGATACATTTCCCGACACGTCGCATGTTTGCCTGATCAGCGGGTCGTGTTTGCCCGTGCGTCCGATCCGCCAGTTTCATAAATTTTTGCTCCGCAATAAACAAACCGACTTCATTGAATCTGTATCGGTCCAGAATAATTATTGGGTCAAGGGCGGGTTGAACGAAGAGCGATTTTCCCTTTATTTCCCTTTCTCTTGGCGGAAACACCGCTGGCTGTTTGATCGGTCTGTTGCGCTGCAACGCAAGCTGAAAATCAAACGAAAAACGCCGGACCGTTTGGTTCCGCATATCGGGTCGCAATGGTGGTGTTTGACAAAACGCACGCTCAAAAAAATTCTGAACGACCCGCATCGCCCACATTACGATAACTATTTTAAATCATCCTGGATTCCGGACGAGTCATATTTTCAAACGCTGGCGCGATTGCATTCCAAGAAGCTTGAATCCCGTTCGCTGACCTTTTCAAAATTCGATTTCTTGGGAAAACCCTATACATTTTACAATGATCAGCTTGATTTGATGATGAGTTCGGATTGTTTCATGGCCCGTAAAATCTGGTCCGGGGCGGATGATCTCTATGCGATTTTGTTGGATAGTAAGCGCGCAAACCAGCCTATGACAAAGGCCAACCCGAAACGGTTAATCGATACATTCGATGCCGCGGACCAAACACGATGTGAAGGGGGGGAGGGCCGTTTCCACCCCGGTCGGTTCCCTTTGGGTCAGGCGCAAGGATCGGGCGTATCTGCGGGGGAGTACACCGTTTTTGCGGGTTTCAAAGATCTATATGAACACTTTCCCGAATGGCTTGGCCAAAACACAGATGCCTTGCCCCATGGACGGATATTTGCGCCGAGACATGTTGCAAACAAGAAATCAGGTCAGCACTTCGAAGGAAATCTTCCGGCGGTCGCTGGTATTCGAAATCGGAATGTGCGCTCTTATTTATCGAATTTTCTGTGGGCCAATCGGGAGCAGCATCAATGTTTTATTTACGAACTAAACGACACCAAAGAGGTTCCGGGGATATTGTCCCATGATCGTAACGCAAAAATTATCATGGTGCGCCATTCGTGGCTTTTGTTATTGCTAAATCGTAAAAGCAGCTTTCGGGAGATATTGATCGCTGCCCAGAATTTCCAAAAAATCGAGCAGAATTTTTTGGAGGAAATGGCCGAAGCAAACAAATCATCCCGCTTGATGATTATGGAATTGGACGATGCTGTTCAAAAGACATCAGAAATGCTGTTGCAAGCCACCGAGCACCTGGTTCCGCCTAACCGGAGGCGCCTACAAGTGATGCCGAAAATGCACAATCTGGACAAACTGGATTCACTGGTTCGCAAACTACGCAATAAAGGGTTGAAAATTCGCTATGAACATAAGCAAAAAGAGAAGCCCAACGCAGCGTCTGAACCTGCCGGGTATTCAAAACCTTACGTGGTGAAATAAATGGCATCTGAATTTAAGTACTTTGTATTGCTGGCAAACATGCGGACCGGTTCGAATTTATTTGAACAAAACATAAGGTTGTATCCGGAGTTCTCCTGCCATGGAGAATTGTTTAACCCCAGCTTTATCGGTTTTCCGGATGTGTATGATCTGTATGGGGTGTCCATGCAGGAGCGGGAGCTTAAGCCACAAAAATTGTTGAATCGATTTATTTCCAATGAAAAAAACACACTTCCGGGGTTCCGGCTGTTTGCGGATCATGATCCGCGTATTTTGAATAATGTGTTGGCGGACCCTGAATGTGCCAAAATTGTATTGACGCGGAACCCGCTGGATTCATTTGTATCCCAGACAATTGCAGAAACAACAAACCAGTGGAAACTGACCGATGTCAGCGCGCGTAAAAAGGCGCTGGTTGAATTTGATATCCTGACTTTTCGTCCGTACCTTAAAAAAATCCAGAGCTATTTGACAGAGATTAAACAGGGCCTTCAGAAATCTGGTCAAACGGCCTTTCAGTTGAGTTTTGAAGATTTGAATAACGTTGAAGTATTTAACGGGCTGGCAACATTTCTGGGCGGGGCAGAACCACGCAAGGAACTGAACCCAACGCTCGTTCGGCAAAATCCGGAAAGTTTACGCGAAAAAGTCGTAAACTATGACGAAATGGTCGATCAGGTGGGTAAAATTGACTTGCTGGCGCTAGAGGCCGTCCCCATTCTTGAGCCGGTAAGAAATCCCGGATCGAAGAATTTTTTCGGGGGAAATACTGTTCCGATCCTTTGTTTGCCCATGCACAAGTCAGAACAATCCGCGCTGGCGAATTGGCTGAAAGCACATGAAAAACAGGCATCTGGCCAGGGAAAGCTAAGCCGGAACATGAACCAGAAACAATTGGGTCAATGGCTGGCGGATCACACTGCGCGCCACACAATAGCCGTGGTGACCCATCCGGTAGAGCGCGCCTATGAAGCATTTTACCGTCATATTTTTTGCACAGGGGATGATCTGTTTCCGTGGATCAGGACCACTTTGCAAAACCATTACGATATGTTCGTTCCAGAGAAAAAGCTGGCAGTTAATCCAAACCGCAGTGTTTTGGAAAACTCCGGCTACACGGTGCGCAACCATCAGGAAGCATTCACAACGTTTCTTGGGTTTATCAAAGGCAACCTTCAAGGTCTGACAAAGGCACGTGTGGATCAATCATGGGCTTCGCAGAACTCGATTCTGCAAGGGTATTGTCGACTGGTTTTTCCGGATGTTGTCGCCCGCAAGGAAACGCTTGCAGAAGTATTGCAGCAGACCGAAGAAAAATTGGGATTACCTAATATTCCGCTCGAAATGGCGGCTGAAACGCCGAAATGTTTTGAATTGGATGAAATCTATTCCCCCGAAATAGAAGCAATGGCCCGGGCGGCCTATGCGCGGGATTATCAAATGTTCGGGTTCGGGGATTGGCGGTAATTATGCGGCTTTGGAGGCTGTAAATTCTGTCAGGATAGAGAGCAGGGTTTGTGGTTCACTATTAAAACGCAGCTTTTCACAGACCTCTTTGTGCCGCAATGTCCGCGATACCAGCGCCAGCGCCTTGAGGTGATCAGGGTTGTCTGCAACAGGGGCCAGCAAGGTAAAAACCAGATCTACCGGCTGTTTATCCAGAGAATCAAAATTAACGGGTTTTTCCAGACGGGTGAACAGCCCGACAATTTTATCCACGGCCTGAAACCGGGCATGGGGAATGGCAACACCTTTCCCCACACCCGTTGTTCCAAGGGATTCCCGCAATTGCAAGGCTTCCAGAACCTCGCGGGGATCCACGTCATACACGGATGCCGCATGATCAGAGATACTCTGCAAAAGTTGCTTTTTACTCGACGCACTTGCGATGCTTCGAACAGCTTCTGCTTTCAAGATGTCAGACATATTCATCATTCGTACCAAGTCATTCCGTGTGTATTAGAGCGCTACTCTTGCGGGCCTGGATCGATCCAGCCAATATTTCCGTCGGCTCTTTTGTAGACCACATTTAGTGATTTTTGTGACTCGTTTCGGAACACCAGAACAGATTCATCTGCCAACTCCATTTGCATAACTGCTTCTCCGACCGACAGGGATTTAATGTCGGTTTTCATTTCAGCAATGATAATAGGTGTCAGTGTTTCCGGCTCTGCCGTTTCGTCGTGGTCATCTCCTCGGGCGAGTATATACGATGGCGCGCCAATAGATTCAACCGGTGTTCGTCTGGCCTTGTGGTGATCCTTTAACCGGCGCTTGTATCGCCTTAACTGTTTCTCGAGCTTACCGACGCTTTTATCAAATGAACTATAGATTTCACTTGATTTGGCCTTGGCGTTGGCGGTCAAACCGGTGGAAAGATGAACGGTTGCCTCGCAGACAAATTCGTGCCCGTCCTTGGAAAAGGTGATTACGGCATCCGTCGGGCGTTCGGCATATTTTTCAACAATAGAGCCTACTTCTTGCTTAACATGCTCCTGCAGAGATTGACCGATATCTATGTGCTTTCCAGTGATTTGATAGCGCATTTGTGCTCCTTTTTTATGTTTGGCCGATAAATCGGCATGTGACCCGTCGGGTCGGTTTGAACCATAGCCACCACCCTTCAGGAGCGGCTATGGGCACGCTTCTGAATCCGTCGTATCGAAGATGTTGGGACGTTCATAACCTTACGATATTTCGCAATTGTGCGTCTGGCAACTGTTATGCCTTCCTGAGCCAGTAATTCGGCAATTTTTTCGTCGGATAATGTGTTTTCGGGATCTTCCGAGCGAATAACCTGTGCAAGCCTAAAGCGAATCATAGTGGATGAGACGCTTTTCCCTTGTGCATTCGGAATGGCTGACGGAAAAAAATAATGGAACGGAAAGGTGCCGCGCTCGCATGTCAGGTGTTTGCCGGAAATGGCGCGGCTGACGGTGGATTCGTGAATGCCAAGGGTTTGCGCAATTGTCCCCATCTTGAGCGGGACCATTGCCATTGGCCCGTTTGTAAAGAAAGCGATCTGGGCTTCGCCAATGGCTATGGCGATACGCAAAATGGTCGAGGCCCGCTTGTCCAAAGCCCGCCGCAGCCAGTTCATTTGAGAGATTTGTTTGTCCAGATAATCTTGTACTTCCTGACTTGTGGTTAGCAAGCCGCCAAGATAGGCGCTATCGGATTCCAAACGGGGGAAGGCCTCTTCGTTCAGGCTAAAGCGAAGCTCTTTTGTGTTGCTCCAGTGACATAAAACATCCGGAATAACATGGGCCAGCGGTGCGTCATCAAGTGTTGCTGCCGGGTTGAGCGAATATCGTTTCAGGATATCGAGCATTTTGCGTAGGGTTTCAGTTGGAAGGCCCAACTTCTGCGCCAAAGGCTGTTCCCGATATGGTCCGTCGTGTAGCCGATGCAACAAGCGTTCAAACACCGGTGTCCAAAGCCCGTCAGATTTCAATTGCAAGGCCAGACATTCCGAGAGATCCCTTGCACCCACACCGGTTGGCTCGAATCTTTGTACAATTTGTAGCGCGGATTTTGTGTCGGCCAGTGTAAACCCTCGGGATGTTGCGATTTCTTCTACAGAGGCATCAAGTATCCCGCGTTCATCGAGATGTTCAACAAGGCTGTAAACGACGATTTGCAAGTTCTTGGGAATTTTTGCGATTTCCACCTGTCGCAAAATCAGGCTGATAAAGGTTTCCCGGCTGGCTTCTGTGTCGGCGATGACTGAATCAACAGGCAGGCCACGTTGTTTGCCTCCGGCTGGCCCGCTTGATATTTTTATAATCGGATTGCTTGTGGTCTCTTCCTCAAGAAAAGCAAGCAGCTCTGCATTGGACATGCCCAAAATCGCAACCGATTGTTGCATTTTCTGGGTAACAGCGAGCCGCTGTTTTTGATGTATGCCAATGCTTGGCTTTAACGCCACATTTCTCATCCTGTTTTGACAGGTATTCAGGGTCAGATTTTGAACTCTTCACCCAAATAAACCCGTCGGACATCTTTGCTGACGACGACTTCCTCGGGGGTGCCGCTCATCAACACCGAACCACTATACAAGATATAGGCGCGATCAACAATTTCCAGCGTTTCACGTACATTGTGATCGGTAATCAACACGCCAATACCGCGTTCTTTCAATTGGGCAACCAGCATCCGGATATCGCCAACGGCGATCGGGTCAACGCCGGCAAAGGGTTCGTCAAGCAAAACATAATTGGGGTTGCCAGCCAAACAGCGCGCAATTTCCACGCGCCGGCGTTCGCCACCGGACAGGGCAACGGCGGGGCTGTCGTGCAAATGCGCAACGGAGAATTCTTCCATTAACTGGGTGGTGCGCTGTTTGCGTTTTTCCGGATTTGGTTCCCACAGCTCCACCACCGAGCGGATATTCTGTTCAACAGTCATCCCGCGAAAAATGCTGGCCTCTTGTGGCAGATACCCCAACCCCAACCGCGCACGCCGGTACATGGGCAGGAATGTTACGTTCCGCCCGTCAATGGTGACCGTGCCCTTGTCCGGTGGAATTAGACCGGCAATGGAATAAAAACAGGTGGTTTTTCCGGCACCGTTCGGCCCGAGCAAGGCAACGGCCTCGCCTCTTTGCAGGTTCAGAGTGACATCTGTCAAAACAGAGCGCCGCTTGAACGATTTGTTCAAACCCACAACGGAAAGGCCGGTATTTTCCGGCGTGGTTTCGGCTTTTACAGGACTCATTTACTTGGTCTTTGGTACAAAAACAGTTTTGACGTTGCCACGCATAGACCCTTTGTTGGTGGTCAGGTCAAGGGTCAGGCTATCACCGGAAATGGCATTTGCCCCCTGTAACAACAGAACATTCCCCGTTAAAACCACATTGCTGCTCCCGAGTCGATAAACCGCTTTTTGTGCTTCGGCGACCTCTGTTCCGTTGGTGAAAACCACGTTTCCCGTGGCGGTGACTGTTTCGATGGCGCTTTGTTCCTGATTGTATTTCACGACAACCTTATCCGCCCCCAATCGCATATCGCCCTGAATTGCCTTGGCATTTCCTACAAATTCGGCGGTATTTTCGGCTTGTGCCACATTGAGCATATCGGCCGTGACCTCCACCGGGAGGGAATTATCGTAATTCCCCGGCGTCAGGGCAATCGACGCCCCCTGTGCAACAGCAAAGGAAACAGGCGCAAACAAGGTCGCAGCGCCAAGGACAAAAGCAAGCAGTATAATTTTGACCATTGGTGTTCTCATCCATTCGGTTTTGGTATGTATACCAACTTAACCCCATTTTTAAACAAAAGAACACCTTTGCCGCCAAAGTGATTTTTGTCCAAATCCTGACGCAGCTCCATTGATCCGGCTTCGATCGATCCCTGTGGCCCGACGGCGCTAACGGGGCCGGGGCTGAAAACATTGCCGGTTTCAAAGTTCAGCCGGAGTTCATCACTATGCGCGGTATACCCGTCAGAAGTTACCAATGAAACAACACCGGCCAAAGTTGCGACGTTTTCGGATAAATCCAGCACCGCTGTGTCCGACTTGGATTTGATCGACCGGCCATCCTGAAAATCAATGGTGGTGAGCGGTTTGTTCAAATCAATCCGTTCCGGGCTGGGCGCGTCAGGCAGCGCCCATTCCGCCGAAATAGAAAAGGCATCGCCGGTTTTGGTGACGCCGGAAAAATGCGGATTGGTGATTTTCTGCCCAATTGCCAGTTCGGCCAGTTTGGCATCCGTGACAATCAGGGCCTCGCGCAGGTTCGAGGTTTTGGACAACACGAAAATGGAGGCCAGCAACAGCAACGCAATCACCGGAAAGGCAATGCGAAAGACCCGTACCATGCGGGAATGGCCGTCTTTGGGGGTGTTGTCCTGCCGACGTGCCATGGTTAATGGGCAAAAATATCGGTGTCGGGCCAACCGGCCAGATCAAGCGTGGCACGGGTCGGCAGAAAATCAAAACAGGCCTGCGCCAGTTCGGTGCGGCCTTCGCGGGCCAGCCGGATGTCCAGCTCCTCTTTCAGTCGGTGCAGGTACAACACATCCGAGGCCGCGTAATCCATCTGTGCCTTGGTCAGCGTTTCCGCGCCCCAGTCAGAGCTTTGCTGTTGTTTTGAAATATCGACCCGCAATAATTCTTGCAGCAGGTTTTTCAACCCGTGCCGGTCTGTATAGGTGCGGATCAGCTTTGAGGCGATCTTGGTGCAATAAACCGGCGTGGTGCGCACACCGAATCGATTTTCCATGACCGCGATGTCAAAACGCCCGAAGTGAAACAATTTCAACTGATCCGGATTGGCCAGCATTTTACACAGGTTCGGGGCTTCTGTCTGGTCCTTGGCGATTTGCACCAGATGCGCATTGCCATCACCAGAGGACAGCTGCACCACGCAAAGCCGGTCGCGATAGGGCAATAACCCCATGGTTTCGCTGTCAATTGCCACAATCGGGCCAAGGTCGAGGTCGTCGGGCAAATCGCCCTGATGCAGATAGTTTGTCATTGGGTTCTCTGGTTATAAGCGCAGTTTTCTGCACAGTAGGCACAAATGGTTAAGGATTAAAGGTCATGAACCGCGCATCGGCGAAAAACTGTTACTTGCTTTTGTCGAAACAAGCGCCTATATCCCCTTTAACAGCGGCAAGACTGGTTTCCACCCCCAGCCTTCCATCGGAAATTACGACGGGCCGTGCGCCCGTTTTTTTGTGCGCATGCACAGGAGCATACTTAAATGTCTGATTTGATTGCAAAAGCAGCGATAGACAAACGACTGGCCGGTATTGTGCAACCCGTGATCGAGGATCTCGGGTTTGAACTGGTGCGTATTCGTTTGATGTCGGGCAAAAAGATCATCTTGCAGATCATGGCCGAACGCCCCAACGGCGGGATTGAAGTCGATGATTGCGCCAAAATTTCAACCGAGGTTTCCGCCATTCTGGACGTAGAAGACCCGGTTGTCGAAGAATACGCGCTGGAAGTTTCCAGCCCGGGCATCGATCGCCCGCTGACCCGCTTGAAAGATTTCGACATGTGGGAAGGCTACGAGGCCCGCATTGAAACCACTGAACTGATCGACGGGCAGCGCCGCTTTAAGGGCGAATTGCGCGGAATTCAGGACGACGAGGTTCTGATTGAAATTCCCCAAGGCATCATCGGGCTGAAATTCGACTGGCTGTCGGATGCCAAGCTGATCCTGACGGATGAGTTGATTGCCCAGACATTAAAGGCGCGTAAAGATGCCTTTGATGAAACCAAATTTGACGAGATAAACACCGAAGAGGACGCCCCATGAGCATTACCAGTGCAAACCGGCTCGAATTGTTGCAAATCGCGGATGCGGTTGCCCGCGAGAAAATGATCGACCCTGATCTGGTTATTCAGGCCATGGAAGAATCCATGGCCAAGGCCGCCAAATCCAAATACGGGGCGGAATTGGACATTCGCGCGTTTATCGATCGCAAAACCGGCGATCTGGAAATAACCCGTGTGCGTGAAGTGGTTGAGGAAGTGGAAAACCATTTCGTCGAAATGACAGTAGAAGAGGCCAAGGCCCACAAGGACGATCCAGAAGTGGGTGATCTGATCATCGACAAACTGCCGCCCATGGATTTTGGCCGTATCGCTGCGCAATCGGCCAAGCAGGTGATCGTGCAAAAGGTTCGCGAAGCCGAGCGCGAGCGCCAGTACGAAGAATTCAAAGACCGCGAAGGCACCATTATCAATGGTCTGGTCAAGCGCGTCGAATACGGCAATGTGATTGTGGATGTAGGTCGGGGCGATGCCACTTTGCGCCGTGATCAGCTGATCAACCGTGAATTGTTCCGCAACGGCGACCGTATTCGTGCCTATATCAAAGAGGTGCGCTCCGAAATGCGCGGCCCGCAGATTTTCCTGTCGCGGACTGCGCCGGAATTCATGGCCGAGCTGTTCAAAATGGAAGTGCCGGAAATCTATGACGGTGTGATCGAGATCAAGGCCGTTGCCCGTGATCCGGGGTCGCGCGCCAAAATCGGCGTGATTTCTTTTGACAATTCAATTGACCCCGTCGGTGCCTGCGTGGGTATGCGCGGCAGCCGGGTTCAGGCTGTTGTCAACGAATTGCAGGGCGAAAAAATCGATATCATTCCCTGGAATGAAGATGCGCCAACCTTCTTGGTGAATGCGTTGCAGCCTGCCGAGGTTTCCAAGGTTGTGCTGGATGACGAGGCCGACCGGATCGAGGTTGTCGTGCCGGACGAACAGCTGTCGCTGGCCATTGGTCGTCGTGGCCAGAACGTGCGTTTGGCATCCCAGTTGACCGGTCTGGACATCGATATCATGACCGAGGCCGAAGAATCCGAACGTCGCCAGAAGGAATTCGAAATTCGGACGAAACTGTTCATGGATACCATGAATGTTGACGAAGTTGTTGCGCAGCTGCTGGTGTCCGAGGGCTTTACCCGTCTGGAAGAAGTCGCCTATGTCGAGCTGGAAGAAATCGCCAGCATCGAAGGTTTTGATGACGAAACCGCCGAAGAATTGCAGGCCCGTGCCCGTGAATCTCTGGACGAGATCAACACCAAAGCCCTGGAAGAAGCCAAGGCGCTGGGCGTGCAGCAGAGCTTGATCGACTACGAAGGTCTGACCCCGCAAATGCTTGTGGCGCTGGCCAAGGACGATGTTAAAGATCTGGAAACCTTTGCGACCTGTGCGGATTGGGAATTGGCCGGTGGATACACCACGGTTGAGGGTAAACGGGTCAAGGACGACGGTATTCTTGAAACCTTCGAGGTGAGCCTCGAGGAAGCGCAGGAATTGGTGATGAAGGCCCGTGTTATGCTGGGCTGGGTCACCGAAGAAGAACTGGCGGCCGATGCGGCTGCTGCAGAAGAAACCGAAGAAGAAGATACCACAAAGGAGGCCGAAGCCTAATGTTTTGGGCTTTGGGATATACGCTTGGGTCGTGCTGGACGAAAGATAAAAACCAATGAGACGGAAAGACGCTGTATTGCGTCTGGTCTGGTGCAGCCATGCACCGGACTCATTCGGTTTGTCTTGGCCCCGGATGGCACCGTAACGCCGGATATTTCCGCGCGTTTGCCCGGTCGCGGGCTTTGGGTGTCGGCTCGACGTGAAGATCTGGAATTGGCGATCAAAAAGAACGCCTTTTCCCGTGCCGCCAAGGCACAGGCGAAAATCCCCGATGGGTTGTTGGATCTAACCGAAGCGTTATTGCTGAAAAAGGTGATTGATCTGATTTCAATGGCGCGAAAAGGCGGCATTGCCTATTGTGGATTCGACAAGGTCCGTTCTGCCCTGATGTCGGGCGGCGTTGTTGTGCTATTACAGGCCCAAGACGGTTCCGAGCCGCAAAAGCGGAAGCTACGTCCGCCCAGCGGAAAAAATTCCTACATTTCATGCTTGAAAGCCGCCGAATTGGGTTTGGCTTTTGGGCGGGAACATGTGATACATGCGGCGCTTGCTCCGGGTGGTCTGACCAAAAAGATCAGATCAGAGGTAGCAAGGCTCTCTGCGGTTCGCGGAGAGGATGCCAAAACAGAGGCGAATACAGCCGGAGAGCCGGCGGTGAAAGGTTGATTGACGACATGAGTGACGAAAACAAAAACGACGGTAACACAGGTAAAACTCTGGGTCTGCGCGGCGGAACACAGACAAGCCGGGTACGTCAGAGTTTCTCTCACGGCCGAACGAAATCTGTTGTGGTAGAGAAAAAACGCAAACGTGTGTTTGTGCCAAAATCAGGCGCAGGCAAGCCGGGCACAGGCACCGGAAGCGGCCCGCGTGCTGTTGGCATTTCCGATGTGGAAATGGAACGCCGCAAAAAGGCGCTGCAAGCGGCTGCCGCTATGGAAAGCGAGCGCAAAGCCAAAGAAGTGGCTGAAACCGCGCGTCGCGAAGCCGATCGTGCCGAACGTCGCCGCGACAAAGAAAGCAAAGAGCGCGAAGAACAAGAGCGCGCTGATCGCATTCGTCAAAAAGAAGAAGCCGCCAAGCGCGCCAAGGAAGACGAAGCCAAGGCAAAGGCCGCTGCCAAGGCCGAAGCCGCCAAGCCCAAGCCCCAGCCTGCCGATCCGGCAGCCATGGAGGCCGCTGCTTCTGCGCGCACACCGAATTTTAAAACTGCAGCCCCTAAACGGGATATCAAACCGCAGGACGACAAAAAGCAAAACCGCAACAAGGGTGGTGATCGCCGCCGTTCCGGTAAGCTGACCATCAATCAGGCGCTTTCGGGTGATCGTGGCGGACGCCAGCGTTCCATGGCTGCGATGAAACGTGCGCAGGAACGTGAACGCCGGAAAATGGGTGGCGGTCAAAAGATCGAGCACGAAAAACAGGTGCGCGACGTTCAAGTGCCAGAGGCCATTACCGTTCAGGAACTGGCAAACCGGATGGCCGAACGTGTGGCCGCTGTGGTTAAGGTTCTGATGACCAACGGGATCATGGCGACGCAAAACCAAACCATTGATGCGGATACCGCCGAACTGGTCGTAGAGGAATTCGGCCACAAAGTGGTCCGTGTTTCCGATGCAGACGTAGAAGATGCGATCACCGCGATCGAAGACGACGAAAAAGATCTGAAACCACGTCCGCCGGTGATTACGATCATGGGCCACGTTGACCACGGCAAGACATCGGTTCTGGATGTGATCCGCAAAACCAATGTTGTGTCGGGCGAGGCCGGTGGCATTACCCAGCATATCGGGGCCTATCAGATTACCACCGATGACGGCACGGTTCTGTCCTTCCTGGATACTCCGGGCCACGCGGCGTTTACGTCGATGCGTGCGCGTGGTGCGCAAGTGACGGATATTGTTGTACTGGTTGTCGCCGCAGACGATAGCGTCATGCCGCAAACCATCGAAGCGATCAACCACGCGCAAGCAGCCAAGGTGCCGATGATTGTGGCGATCAACAAGATGGACAAAGAAGGCGCGGACCCGATGAAGGTACGCACCCAGTTGTTGCAACACGAAGTGATCGTAGAAGCCATGTCCGGTGAAGTGCAGGATGTGGAACTGTCGGCCCTAACCGGCGAAGGTATTCCCGAGCTGTTGGAGGCGATCGTTCTGCAAGCAGAAATCCTTGACCTGAAAGCAAACCCCGACCGCCCTGCAGAAGGTGCCGTGATCGAGGCCAAGCTGGATGTGGGCCGGGGGCCGGTTGCAACGGTTCTGGTACAAAAAGGGACCCTGCGCAAAGGCGATATCTTTGTTGTTGGCGAACAATACGGCAAGGTGCGTGCCCTGATCGACGATCAAGGCGATCGTGTAAATGAGGCCGGACCGTCGGTCCCTGTAGAGGTTCTGGGCCTGAACGGCGCACCAGAGGCCGGCGATGTTCTGAACGTGGTTGCCAGCGAAGCTGAAGCCCGCGAAATTGCCGATTACCGCCATCAGGTTGCCAAAGACAAAAAGGCCGCCGCCGGTGCCGGTGCGACACTGGATCAGCTGTTGGCCAAGGCCAAGGCAGACCAGAATGTTTCCGAACTGCCGATTCTGGTCAAAGCCGATGTTCAAGGTTCCGAAGAAGCCATCGTTCAAGCGATGGAGAAAGTCGGCAACGATGAGGTCCGCGTGCGGGTGCTGCATTCGGGCGTTGGTGCGATTACCGAATCCGATGTAACCTTGGCCGAGGCCTCTGGCGCACCGATCATTGGCTTTAACGTGCGTGCGAATGCGTCGGCACGCAACGCAGCCAACCAGAAGGGCGTCGAGATCCGCTATTATTCGATCATCTATGATCTGGTGGACGACGTGAAGAAAGCGGCCTCTGGTCTGCTCTCTGCCGAGATCAAGGAAACCTTTATCGGGTACGCCAAGATCAAAGAGGTGTTCAAAATCACCGGTGTTGGCAAGATTGCCGGTTGTGAAGTCACCGAAGGCGTTGCCCGCCGTGCTGCCGGCGTGCGTTTGCTGCGTGACAACGTTGTGATCCACGAAGGCAAGCTGAAAACCCTGAAACGCCACAAAGACGAAGTCAAAGAGGTTCAGGGTGGTCAGGAATGTGGTATGGCCTTTGAAAATTACGAAGACATTCGTGCAAACGATGTCATCGAGATTTTCGAAACCGAGGAAATCGAACGCACACTGGACTGATGCAAACCGGTTTTGTGAAGTACATAAGCCCTCGCCTTTGGCGGGGGTTTTTTGTTGGAGGTAGAGCATGGACCCTGAAATAGAAAAACGCCTGTACAAGAACCCGTCAATCACCCGGATTGCTGGTATAGACGAGGTGGGCCGTGGACCGTGGGCCGGCCCTGTGACGGCCTGTGCGGTGGTGCTGGACCCGAACAATATCCCCGAAGGGTTGGGCGATTCCAAGGCCTTGAGCAAGCGTCGCCGCGAGGCCTTGTTGCAGCCCATTCTCGACAGTGCCGATGTGGGCATTGCCCATGTCGATGTCGAGGTCATCGACCGGATCAATATCCTGCAAGCAACGTTTCTGGCGATGCGTCTGGCGCTGGGAAAACTACAGAAACCCGCTGACTATGCCCTGATTGACGGGAATAAAATCCCCCCCGAATTGCCGTGTCCGGCAGAGTGTCTGATCAAGGGGGATGCCCGTTCGCTATCCATTGCTGCGGCGTCCATTGTTGCAAAAGTAACACGCGATAATTTGATGGTTGCGCTGGCGCAACAGCACCCCGGTTATGGCTGGGAGAAAAATGCCGGATATGGCACAAAACAACACATTTCTGCCTTAAATGAAATCGGCGTAACACAACATCATCGACGTTCATTCAAACCTATCCACAAGATATTGTGTGAAGAAAAAAATTAATTTTCTTGAAACATAAATAAATTGACCTTGAAACGGCTTTAACACATCCTAAGGCCAACGACGCAAAAATGCGCGAGACGAGGCAGTAGAATATGAGCAACAAAAAACCGACCGGCGGGGTTTCCCTGCCGTTGAATCAGATTTTGTCCGGTGATTGCATCGAGGCAATGAATGCACTTCCGGAGAATTCCATTGATTTGGTCTTTGCAGACCCGCCCTATAACCTGCAATTGAAGGGGGATTTGCACCGCCCTGACAATTCCAAAGTGGACGCGGTTGACGACCATTGGGACCAATTCGACAGCTTTCGGGCCTACGATGAGTTCACCCGTGCCTGGCTCAAGGCCGCGCGGCGGGTGCTGAAACCCAATGGCGCGATTTGGGTTATCGGATCGTATCACAATATTTTCCGGGTTGGCACCAGCTTGCAAGATGCCGGTTACTGGATCCTGAATGACGTGATCTGGCGCAAAACCAACCCGATGCCGAACTTTCGCGGTGCGCGGTTAACCAATGCCCACGAGACAATGATCTGGGCCGGTAAGTCGGAAAAAGCCCGCCCGACATTCAACTACGAAGCCTTGAAGGCGCTGAATGACGGTGTGCAAATGCGATCCGACTGGGTGTTGCCGATTTGTAACGGCCATGAGCGCCTGAAAGACGAAGATGGCAACAAGGCGCATCCAACCCAGAAACCGGAATCCCTGTTGCATCGGGTTCTGATCGGGTCAACCAATGTCGGGGATGTGGTTCTTGATCCATTCTTTGGCACCGGCACCACCGGCGCAGTTGCCAAAAAGCTTGGCCGTGATTTCATTGGGATTGAACGCGAAGAAGCCTATCGCATGGTGGCCGAAAAACGCCTGAAAAATATTCGTAAGCATGATCGCCAATCGCTCGAGGTTTCCCGTTCCAAACGCGCCGAACCACGGGTTCCTTTTGGCCAGTTGGTCGAACGGGGCATGTTGTCACCGGGTGAGAAGCTCTATGCGCTGAATGGTCGTCACACAGCCAAGGTCCGTGCCGACGGGACGTTGGTAGCCCATGACGCCAAAGGGTCCATTCATCAGGTCGGGGCCGCACTGGAAGGCGCGCCGTCCTGTAATGGCTGGACGTACTGGGCATTCCGCAAAGAGGGCAAAATGGTGCCAATCGATCTGCTCCGCCAGCAAATCCGATCGGAAATGCGCAACTGAGGCTTTTCGGGTTAAACCTGAATCCTGTCTCAACTTTACAAGTTTACCGCCAGCGTCTGATGGCATCCGCCGACAGACGTGAAACCTGACTAGCCCTGCCTTGCAAAAGGCAGGGTCTTTTTTATGGTTTCTGGGCGATCGCCTGCACCACGGCCCCCATACCGAAATGGTGGGTGCCTTCGATGACTTCGCGGTCAAGCTCTTGCAGGTGTTCAAATTCAAGACTGGCCAAATCATGGCGCAGAATATCGGCGGTGTACATCAATTCCACCACAGGCGGCCCGCCCATGTTGTATTCCAGCTGTTTCGGGGTATAGGCCTCCAGCAGCAGTACGCCACCCGGGTTAAGGGCGCGCACAATGTTGCCATGCACCTTTTGGCGCAGGGGCTCGGGAAGGTGGCAATAGATCGATACCACCCCATCCCATGCCGCGTGCCCCATATCAAAATCATTCAGATCGGCCACAACGGTTTCAAGGGTCACGCCCTTTTCTGCCGCCAGTTTTTGTGCCTTGCCCAGACCGACGCGGGAGGAATCCACAGACGTTACCTGATAGCCTTGGGTGGCCAGAAAAACGCCGTTGCGGCCTTCGCCATCCCCGATGCACAGAACCCTGCCCTTGGGAATGGCCCCGACCTGCGCCGCCAGAAAGTCGTTCGGATCGGTGCCATAGATATAATGATCGGCGCTAAACTTTTCGTCCCAGAACATAGTTTCTCCTCTTTCGGAATCAACCTGACGTGCGGAGCGGAAAAATCAAGTACCCAGAACGGCGGTGGCCTCTATTTCAACCAGGGCTTCGTCCTCGATCAGGGCGGCAACAACCACCATGGTCATCGCGGGGAAATGCCGGCCGAACACTTTGCGATAGACCGCGCCGATTTCTGCCTGACGGGCCAGATATTCCTTTTTGTCGGTCACATACCAGGTCAGGCGGGTAACATCGGCCACTGTGCCGCCAGCGGTTTCAACGACATCGACAATATTCCGCAGGGCCTGTTCCATTTGGCCGATAAAATCGTGGCTCTCGAACACCTGATCCTTGGTCCAGCCAATCTGACCGCCCACAAACAAGTGCCCGTCTTTGGACAGAACACCGTTATTATACCCTTTGGCCGGTGCCCAGCCATCGGGTTTTACAAATTCATGCGCCACGTTTTTCCCCTAAAATGCCTTGAACGTCAGCGTTGTCAAACTGCGTTCAATTCCTTTGATTTTGAGCAAATGCTCGTTGATGTATTTGCCGACGTCCTCTGATTCCGGAATGTACATTTTCATCAGCAGGTCATATTCGCCGCTCGTCGAAAACAATTCGGAATGGATTTCATACAAGGCGATTTCGTTAGCCACATCATAGGTGGTGCCGGGTGTGCAGCGGATCTGGATAAATACGCAGGTTGTCATGGGGTGTCTCCTTTTTGCGCTATTCAGGCGGGTTTATCCGCGCCGCGCAAGCGGAATCGCTGAATTTTGCCGGTTTCGGTTTTGGGAAGTGCATCCACAAATACCACGGAACGTGGGTATTTGTAGGGGGCGATGGTTTTCTTCACATGGGCCTGAAGCATGAGGATCTGCGCCTCATCCCTGCCGGCTGTTTCTGTCAAAACCACATGTGCTTGTACAATGGTGCCGCGGGCTTCGTCCGGCGCGCCAATCACGGCGCATTCTATCACATCTGGATGGGAAAGCAGGGCGGCTTCGACCTCCGGTCCGGCAATGTTATAGCCCGAGGACACAATCATATCATCGTTACGGGCGGCGAAATGCAGATAGCCGGTTTCATCCTGCCAAAAGCTGTCGCCGGTGATGTTCCAGCCGTCCTGCACATAGTCTTTTTGCCGATCGTCATTCAGATACCGACAGCCGGTCGGCCCGCGAACGGCAAGGCGACCAACGGTTCCAACGGCCTGTTCAGCGCCGTTTTTGTCAAGGATTTTTACCTGATATCCGGTCACAGGCTTGCCCGTACAACCGGGTTTGGATTTGCCGAAACGGTTGGAAATGAAGATATGCAGCATTTCGGTGGCCCCGATCCCGTCGAGCATTTCCTTGCCTGTGTAATTGATCCAGTCGTCATAAACCGGAGCCGGCAAAGATTCGCCCGCAGACACGGCTGCGCGCAAGGAAGAAAGGTCGGCCCCTTCTTCCATTGCCAATAACATTGCGCGATAGGCCGTGGGGGCGGTAAAGCAGACGGTCGCTTTGTATTTCTGAATGATCTCGATCATATTGGGGGGGGATGCATTTTCCAGCAGGGTTGCTGCCGCACCAAACCGCAATGGAAATATAGCCAACCCGCCCAGCCCGAAAGTAAAAGCCAGCGGCGGGGAGCCGATGAACACGTCATCGGGCGTGACGTTCAACACTTCCTTGGCATAGCCGTCGGCAATGATCAGCAAATCGCGGTGAAAATGCATGGTGGCCTTGGGTTTGCCGGTTGTTCCTGATGTAAACCCCAATAATGCCACATCATCGCGGCCGGTGTTGACGGCCTCGAATTGAACCGGTTTTTCCAGTGCCAACCGATCCAGTTCCGCATCGTGATTCATGGTGCCGTCAAATCCGGCCACGGTTTGCAAATGGGGGCTGTTCTTGGCGCAAGTCGCCAGTTCGTCCATCAACCGTGTATCACAGAGCGCATGGGTGATTTCTGCCTTGTCCACGATCGCGGATAACTCACCCGAACGCAGCATGGGCATGGTATTTACAACCACGGCCCCGACCTTGGTTGCAGCCAGCCAACAGGCCACCATCGCCGGATTGTTGGCTGAGCGGATCAACACCCGATTACCCGGTTTTATGCCCAGATCATCCACCAGCACATGGGCGAGCCGGTTGGTCCAGTCGGCCAGTTCCTTATAGGTACGCCTCCGACCATTGCCAATCAGGGCAGTGTGGTCACCAAACCCTTTTTCCACCATAGAATCAGTAAGTTCCACACCCACATTTAACCGGTCAGGATAGTCGAATCCATCCAGAAGAAACACAGGCCACTGATCCATCGGTGGCAGGTTATCGCGTGTAAAAGTGTCGGTGTGGGCGCTGGGGCCAAGGGTCTGGGTCATGTTACAACTCCGTCCTGACGTGCCAGAGTTCGGGGAATAATTCCACCTCCAGCATCTTTTTCAAATAGTTAACGCCCCCTGTGCCGCCAGTGCCACGTTTGAAGCCGATTATGCGTTCGACCGTGGTGACATGGTTAAAACGCCAGCGGCGAAAGTAATCTTCCAGATCGACCAGCTTTTCTGCCAATTCATACAGGGACCAGTGGCTTTCAGGATCACGATACACCGTGGCCCAAAGCGAGGTTACAGCCGGATGCGCGCTGTGGGGGGTCGTGGCCGGTGTGGCCAGAAGATCAGCCGGAAGCGCCATACCGTGACGATCCGCGTACCGCAGCACCTCCAGATAAAGGCTGGGTTGCGCCATTTCTGTTTCCAGCATCTGCTTGTGTTCCGGCACATGGGCATGGGGGCGGATCATGGCATCGTTACGGTTGCCCAGTGCGAATTCGATCATCCGGTATTGCAGAGATTGAAATCCGCTGCTCTGGCCCAATGCCGCGCGGAAACGGGTGTAATCGCTGGGGGTCATGGTGCGCAGCACGTCCCAAGCGTTGTTCAATTGTTCCAGTATTCGCGACACCCGCGCCAGCATTTTGAACGACGGGGCGAGTTGATCGTTGCGAATGGCGGTGCGGGCGGCGGCAACTTCATGCAACAACAGTTTCATCCACAGTTCGGATGTTTGGTGCTGAATGATAAACAGCATTTCGTCATGGGCATCGGAGCGGCATTTCTGTGCGTCCAGTACCTTGTCGATTTGCAGATAGTCGCCATAGGACATACGCCCGTCAAAATCCATCGTTGCGCCGTCTGTGGCAGGATCAAAAGCTTCGGTCATTATATTGTCCCCATGGTTTGTCGCGCGATGATCAGTTTTTGCACATCGGACGCGCCTTCATAAATGCGCAGGGCGCGGATCTCGCGATAGAGCCGTTCCACCACCATGCCCGACCGCACGCCGTCCCCGCCAAATAGCTGTACTGCTTTGTCGATCACCACCTGCGCCTGATCGGTGGCGAACAGCTTGGCCATGGCGGCCTCGCGGGTGACGCGGGGCGCACCGGAATCCTTGGTCCAGGCGGCGCGGTACACCAGCAGGGCGCTGGCATCGATATCAAGGGCCATGTCCGCGATGTGTCCCTGCACCATTTGCAATTCCGCCAAAGGCGCACCCATGACCTGCCGTTCGCGGGTGCGGATCAAGGCCTCGTCCAATGCACGGCGGGCAAAGCCGAGCGCGGCAGCGGCAACAGTGGAGCGGAACACATCCAGTACAGACATGGCAATTTTGAAACCGGCCCCGCGCTGTCCGATCAGGGCGGATTTTGGAATCCTCACGTTGTTGAAACGCAACAACGCCAACGGATGCGGGGCGATGGTGTGCAGGCGTTCGGCAATGTCAAAACCGGGCAGGCCGGCAGGGACAACAAAGGCCGACAGTCCCTTGGCGCCCGGGGCCTCTCCGGTGCGGGCAAACACGGTATAGACATCGGCTATTCCGCCGTTTGAAATCCATGTTTTTTCACCGTTTAGAATGAAGCCATCGCCGTCTTCAACCGCTGTCATGGTGGAATTGGCCACATCGGACCCGGATTGCGGTTCTGTCAGGGCAAAGGCGGAAATGGCAGTGCCTGCGCGGGTTTTGGACAACCATTCACGTTTTTGGTGGTTACTGCCAAACAAGGAAATTGCCCCTGTTCCAAGGCCTTGCATGGCAAAGGCAAAGTCGGCCAGCCCATCGTATCGGGCCAGGGTTTCACGGGTCAGGCACAGGGTGCGCACATCCAGTGCGCCACCGGTTTCAGGGTCTATGCCGGAGGGCAATAACCAGCCATCCGCCCCGAGTGACGCCACCAGATCACGGCAAGTTTGGTCGGTGTCGCCATGATCCATATCGGCCAGATTCAAGGCCGCCCATGTTTCCAGCCGCGCGGCATGGTCGCGGTGGTGGTCCTTGAAAAACGGCCAGTCCAGAAAGGTTTTATCGACCATCAGTTGCCCTCGAATACAGGTTTATCTTTGGCGACGAAGGCATTGTAAGCGCGTTCGAAATCCTTGGTTTGCATGCAAATCGCCTGTGCCTGTGCTTCGGCCTCGATTGCTTGTTCAATCGACATGGACCATTCTTGCGCCAGCATGGTTTTGGTCATCATATGCGCGAAATTCGGCCCTGCGGCGATACGGCTGGCCATGCTCAGGGCTTCAGCCTCCAGATCATCGGCGGCCACCAGTCGGTTGTAAAACCCCCAGCGCTCGCCTTCGTCCGCCGACATGCTCCGCCCGGTATAGAGCAGCTCCGCCGCGCGGCCTTGTCCGATGATGCGGGGCAGGATGGCACAGGCCCCCATGTCGCAACCCGCCAACCCGACGCGGGTAAACAGAAAGGCGGTTTTGGCGGCAGGCGTGGCAATGCGCAGATCGGACGCCATGGCGATAATCGCGCCGGCACCAACACAAATACCGTCAATCGCGGCGATCACCGGTTTGCCGCAGTTCACGATTGCCTTGACCAAATCGCCGGTCATGCGGGTAAAGTTAAGCAATTCTTTCATGGTCATGCGGGTCAGCGGCCCGATAATGTCATGCACGTCCCCGCCGGATGAAAAATTACCACCGTTGGAATTGAAAACCACCGCTTGAATATCGTCACGGTAAACCAGCGCGCGAAACCAGTCGCGCAGTTCGGCATAGCTGTCAAATGTCAGCGGGTTTTTACGTTCGGGCCGGTCCAGCGCCACGATGGCAACACCGTTTTCAATACGCAGCAGGAAATGTTTCGGGGTGTCGGTCATGGTTCTCTTTCCTGATCCAGCTTGTTGTTGAGGGCCTCGAAGGCAGAACACAGGGCCTCGGCCTCTGTGCGTTCAAAGGGGGTCAGAAGTTCGGAAACCCAGCCTTCGTGTGCTGCGGCCATAATGGCAAAATTCTTGCGGCCCTTTTCGGTCAACCGTACCTGCATGGCGCGTCGATCACCGGGAACGGGGATGCGTTCGACCTGTCCGACTTCGACAAGACGTTCAATAATGCCGGTGACATTGCCGTTGGATACTTTCAACACGGAGGAAAGCTCGCTCATGCGCAGCCCGTCTTTGGCGCGGTCCAGCGCGGCCAGCACATCAAAACGGGGCAGGGTGGTGCTGAACTCTGCCCGCAGTCGGTCGCGCAGGGTGCTTTCGATGCTGCGCTGGGCCTTGAGCAGGCGCAACCACAGGCGCAGGCGGGATTTGGAATCGGGTTGATTTTCGTGGGTCATATTTCTCCCCCAGAAACAGAAAGTGCGTGACCATTGACCGAAGCGGCACCTTGGGAACATAACCACAGGGCAGCAGAGGCGACCTCGGTTGGTTGTACAAAGCGGGCTTGTGGATTGCTTTTGGTTAGTGATTTGGCGGCGTCTTCGGCGCTGCGGCCGGTTTTATCCATGATATTTTGAATGGATCGTTGCAAAAGCGGTGTATCGGTAAACCCCGGACAAATGGCGTTTACAGTAATACCCGAACGGGCCAGTTCCAGCGCAAGGGAACGGGTCAGGCCAATCACCCCGTGTTTTGCGGCACAATAGCCGGTGACATAGGGATACCCCTTAAGCCCGGCAGTGGAAGCAATGGCAATCAGGCGGCCATTGCCGCTGGCCTGCATATCGGCAAGGCCGGCTTGCCAGCAGTTGAACACGCCGGCCAGATTAACGTTCAGCATGTCTTGCAAGTCTTGCAGATCCATTGCGGCAAAGGGTTTGCTGCTGGCGGCACCGGCATTGGCGATGACGATATCAATCGGGCCATTTTGCGAACGGGCGGCATCAAAGGCGGATTTCACGGATTCCGGTTGCGTCACGTCGCAGGTTTGCCACGTGATTCCCTCTGTGCTGCTGACCTCTTGTAGGGGGGCGGTTGTCCGGCCTGTGACGGTTACTTTGGTGCCAGCGGCAGCAAACTGGCGTGCGATTTCCGCACCGACTCCGGTGCCACCGCCGGTGATGACTGCATGTTTGTTTTGTAACGGCATGTGGTTGTGGCCCTTTCCAGCATAGAGCAAGTTTAGGAGTGGACGTAAAATATTTCAAGTATATAATATTTAAGCAGAGAATTTTAGCAGGAGCCACAGATGATAACCGATTGGTCCGATGCCTATGCCAATGGCAAGTATATTGCCGGTGCCGAGTCCTTTCCCCCGCGCTGGGCGGCAGAGGCAGAGGCCTATCGGGGGGGGCTGGGGGATCGTGCGCAGCTGGATTTGCCCTATGGGGATAGGGATCGACAGCGGTTTGATTTATTTTTACCGACCGGCACGCCAAAGGGATTGGCGGTGTTTGTGCATGGCGGATATTGGATGGCCTTTGATAAATCCTCCTGGTCGCATTTGGCCGCCGGGGCAAATGCGCGGGGGTGGGCGGTGTGTATGCCATCCTATTCGCTGGCACCGGATGCGCGTTTGTCGGGTATGACCGGCGAAATCGCGCGGGCAATTACGGTGGCAGCGCAACGGGTGGCAGGGCCGATCCGGCTGGCAGGGCATTCGGCAGGCGGGCATTTGGTAACACGCGCGGCCTGTCAGGATGTGGAACTGCCGGTGGCGGATCGCTTGCAGCATGTTTTGTCGATTAGCGGATTGCATGATTTGCGGCCTTTGCTGCGCACCGATATGAACGAGACGCTTCACATGGATCAGGCCGAGGCAAGAACCGAGAGCGCAGCGTTGCAAACCCCGCGATCCGGTGTTTCCCTGACCACGTGGGTCGGAGCGAACGAGCGCCCCGAATTTATCCGGCAGAATGATTTATTGGCCAACATCTGGACCGGGCTGGGCGTTCAGACAGCCCGCCATCATGCGCCGGACCAACACCATTTCAATGTGATAGAGGGTCTGGCCGAAGCAGGGTCTCCGATCACCAAGGCCTTTGTCGGGTAGCTAGAGCATCTCGCCTTTAACTTGGTGATTCAGGTTTAAGGCGAGGTGCTTTATTTAAGTGCGTTTTGTTCGTCACGTTTTATACGCGCAATATTGCGTTTGCTGACAAGCGAAGCCGTAATGACACCAAAGGCCACAATGCCGATCATAATGGTAGACAAGGCATTGATTTCGGGTGTGACGCCAAGGCGAACTGCGGAATAAATCTTGATTGGCAATGTGGTAGAGGACGGCCCTGCAGCAAAAGAGGCAATCACCAGATCGTCCAGGGACAGGGTAAATGCCAGCAGCCATCCGGAAATCACCGCCGGGGCAATGATCGGCAGGGTGACGCTTTTGAAGGCATCAAACGGGGTGCATCCCAGATCAAGCGCGGCTTCCTCCAGTGATTTGTCAAAACTGACGAGCCGCGAGGAGACGACCACAGACACATAGCACATGGAAAACGTGGCATGTGCCAATACGATGGTGAAAATACCGCGATCAAGGCCGATGGCGATGAACAGCAATAATAGCGACAGGCCGGTGATGACCTCTGGCATGACAAGCGGGGCGTAGATCATGCCGGAAAACAGGGTCCGCCCGAAAAACCGGCCGCCGCGCACCATGACGTATGCCGCCATCGTTCCCAGAATTGTGGCGATGGTCGATGAAATCACCCCGACCTTGAGCGTGACAGTGGCCGCATCAAGGAAGGCCTGATTTTGCAATAGCGTACCGTACCATTTGGTGGAAAATCCGGCCCAGACAGTCACCAATCTGGATTCGTTAAAGCTGTAGATCACCAAAATCAGGATCGGGATATACAAGAAGGCAAAGCCGAGCGTCAGCGAGGTGACGTTGAACCATGACAGGCGTCTCATTGTTCTGCCTCCCTTTGTTTTTGTTCGTTGCGTTGGAATAGGACGATTGGAATAACCAGCAATAACAAAAGGATGACAGCAACAGCGGATGCTACCGGCCAGTCGCGGTTAGAGAAGAATTCTTCCCACAACACTTTACCGATCATCAATGTGCGGGATCCGCCCAGAAGCGATGGAATAACAAATTCGCCCAGCGCCGGGATGAACACCAGAAAACAGCCGGCGATGACACCGGATTTGGATAGCGGGATTGTAACCAGCCAGAACGCCTTGAACCGTGAACAGCCCAGATCTACGGCGGCCTCGATCAAGGACCCGTCCAGTTTTTCAAGTGTGGCATAAATCGGCAAGATCATGAACGGCACGTAAGTATACACAATCCCGATATAAACCGCGATATTGGTGTTCAGAAGCACAAGGGGATCGTCGATCAGGCCGGACCAGAGCAAAAACTGGTTCAGAAACCCTTGTTTCGACAAGATCCCCATCCAGGCATAAACCCTTATCAGAAAGCTGGTCCAGAATGGCAGGATGATAAACATCATCAGCGTAGGGCGCCATTCAGGCGGGGCGTTCGCCATGCCATAGGCAATTGGATAGCCAACAAGCAGGGTTAAAACTGTGGAGAAAAAGGCGATTTTAAAGCTGGATAGATAGGCTTTCCAATACAGGTCGTCTTCGGTCAGAAAGATATAGTTTTCCATGTCCAGTCCGGACCAGAACTCCTTGAATCCCTGCCAGCCTTCGCCAAGGGACAGCGTTGGCGTGTAAGGGGGGATTGCAATCGCCAAATCCGAAAGGGAAATTTTCATGACGATGAAAAAAGGCACCAGAAACAGGGCGAACAGCCACAGATAAGGCACTGAAATCAAAAGAAGGCGTCTATAGTTCATACCTGCCCCCTAACGTGTCAGAATGATACCGGCGGTATCTGTCCAGCTCAGATAAACAGTGTCTTCCCATGTAAAGCTGCGTCTGGAAATCCGCCGGTTATTGGCGGTTTGGGCCTTGATCGTCTGGCCGGTAGACAGTTTTACGTAATAGGTGGAAATATTGCCCAGATAGGCGATATCAAGGATGGTGCCCTCGACCACATTGGCGGCCTCGGGGCGCTGTTTGGCGATTGAAATTTTTTCGGGCCGGATGGCAAAGGTCACATCGGTGCCATCGCCAAGGGTTTCCTCGGTGCTGCCGAGCAGGGCGGGTTGTCCTTCGGCCCAGTGGATTGTCACCTTGCCGGCACCATTCGGTGAGGCTTTGCCTTTGATCAGGTTTACTTCGCCAATAAAGTCGGCCACATAAACCGAATTGGGGGTTTCATAAATCCGGTCCGGTGTGTCCACCTGAATGAGCTTGCCGTGATCCATCACTGCAACGCGGCTGGCGACGGTCATTGCTTCCTCCTGATCGTGGGTAACGATCACAAAGGTCGTGCCGGTTTTTTCCTGAATATCCATCAGTTCGAATTGTGTTTCCTGCCGCAGCTTTTTATCGAGCGCGCCGAGCGGTTCGTCCAGCAGCAAAAGTTTAGGGGCCTTGGCCAACGATCGCGCCAACGCCACCCGTTGCCGCTGCCCGCCGGATATCTGATGCGGTTTGCGTTTGGCAAAGGGCGTTAATTGCACCAAGGACAGCATTTCATCCACCCGACCGGCAATTTCCGATTTCGGCATGTCCGAACGTTTCAGCCCAAAGGCAATATTATCGGCAACGGTCAGATGCGGGAACAGGGCATAGGATTGAAACATCATGTTCACCGCCCGCTTGTTGGGCGGCAGCGGGGCTACGTCCTGACCTTCGAGCGTTATCACGCCTTCGGTCGAGGTTTCAAATCCGGCCAGCATCCGCATCAGCGTGGTCTTGCCACAGCCCGATGGCCCGAGCAGAGCAAAAAACTCGCGCTCATAGATTTTCAGATCAATGTTATCAATGGCGGTAAATTCACCAAACCGTTTGGTGACACCGTTGAATTCGATCAGTGGAGTCGCGGCAGGATCATTCCACGGCTCGAAAGTATTTGTCGCAGTATCCAGCATTAAGCCCCCAATAAGCCTGTTGATTGTTCAAACTCCGGGCTATTAAGGCATGAAACGACAATTTGATCAAATTGTTTGTGTAAAAAATGACAGGCAGCGCGTTCTGCCTGTCATTTCGGGTGTTTTAATGCTGATGCACCATTTCACCCTTGGCCATGCCAATATGATGGGCCTGATGGTGGTTGCCAATTGCCATCAAACCGAAAAAATCAAGCGCTTGAATAATATAATATTCCTGATCCGATGTGATGGTCCAGACCAGCACATCGTCCTTCACCTCGACATCGCTGTTCCAACCGGTTTCCGCGGTCAACACGGGACCATGTGCCGGCACCATTCGCGAAACCGCGCCGCCACCTTGGCCTTGCAGGCTGGCGGTGATCCTTAAACCATTCGCGAGTCGCTCGGTGGTGACATCGGCGTGGGTCACCAGCATGTCCATATCCACAAGGTGCTGGCGTAGACCGTTGATGTCGACACGGCTCCAGTCAGTTTCGGGATCTGCCCGCAACATGGCGACGATCTCGATCATCGCAGCAAATGCGCCTTGGCCTGGCTCGGTAGGGATGCCCGCGGATGTTGTCGCAGGGGCTATTGTCATGCTGCTGTGGGTCATCCCGTCCTGATGTTGCATGGTGTGGCTTTGGGTTTCTTGCGACGATGCGCTTACGCCGGTCATGATCAACACTGTGGTCAGGCCAATCTTCAAGGTGAGTTTGTTCATTTTGGGCTCCATTCATAAATGATATCCCCTGTCTAGACGGGAATGCAGGAATGGTTTATGATTTGGGTCATATGAATAATGTTCTTCCATCGCCTTTTGATCGTCTGCCAGCCGGGGATATACGCCATCTGGTGTGTCCAGCATCGCGCGTGGTTTTTCATCAGGGGGCAAGCCCCTCCGAGCTGTTTTTTATTGCAGAGGGTACCGTCATCCTGGAACGCCACACACAAGCCGGCCAAAAGGTGGTGTTGCACCGCGCCACAGCAGGTGACCTTATTGCAGAAGCATCCCTGTTTTCGGATGCCTACCATTGTGATTGTGTTGCCGAACCGAATACACGCCTGATTGCCCTGAAAAAATCCAGCATCCTGATGCACATGTCGGGAGAT
>CAMZLM010000014.1 GCA_947311485.1 uncultured Paracoccaceae bacterium | reverse complement strand
GTCATCAAGCACATGGCGATGAACCTGCTCAACAAAGCAAAAGACAAAAAATCCCTGCGCGTCATGCGTAAAAAGGCAGGATGGAATAATCGCTACCTTCTTCAGATACTCCGCGTGTGATGTTCATGCGATTCCCCTGGGCTGCGTATCTGACCCTGTTGACTCCGGCAGATGTTTTCGCCTAAAAGGCAGCTAATCCATAGGAAGCGCCAAATCTTCCGGTCTCAGGATCACCACCCGTCAGCGAGTTTCGCCCACGGGTGCCTTTGTCGTTTGGCGGATCGCTTTCTGATGTATTGATCGTTGCGCAGTGAAAGGCGTCTTGGCATGTTTGAAAATCTATCCGAACGCCTCTCCGGCGTCTTTGACAAGCTCACCAAACAAGGTGCCCTTTCGGATGCCGATGTCGCCACCGCCCTGCGTGAAGTGCGTGTTGCCCTGCTTGAGGCAGACGTCTCACTGCCGGTTGCCCGTGATTTCGTCAAGGCCGTGCAGGCCAAGGCCACCGGCCAGTCCGTCACCAAATCCGTGACCCCGGGCCAGCAGGTTGTGAAAATCGTTCACGACGAAATGGTGCATTTCCTGTCCGGTGACGACGCTACCGCCGGCGAACTGAAGGTAGACAGCCCCCCCGCCCCGATCCTGATGGTGGGCTTGCAAGGCTCCGGTAAAACCACCACCACGGCCAAACTGGCCAAACGTCTGACAGAACGCCATAAAAAGCGGGTGTTGATGGCCTCGCTCGATACCAATCGCCCCGCTGCGATGGAACAGCTGGCCATCCTCGGCACCCAGATCGGCGTGGATACCCTGCCGATCATCAAGGGCCAGAATGCCGTGGATATCGCCAAACGCGCCAAGCAACAGGCGACCCTTGGCGGCTATGATGTCTATATGCTCGATACCGCAGGCCGCCTGCATGTCGACACCGAATTGATGAACGAAGTGCAGGCCGTACGCGACGTGGCCAACCCGCGCGAAACCCTGCTGGTGGTCGATGGCCTGACCGGTCAGGACGCGGTCAACGTGGCCACAGAGTTTGACGAAAAAGTCGGCATCTCCGGCGTGGTCCTGACCCGCATGGACGGTGACGGGCGCGGTGGTGCCGCACTGTCGATGAAGGCCGTCACCGGCAAGCCGATCAAATTCGTCGGCCTCGGAGAGAAGCTCGACGCACTGGAAGAATTCCACCCCGAACGGGTCGCAGGCCGAATCCTCGGCATGGGCGACATCGTCTCGCTGGTAGAAAAAGCACAGGAAACCATCGAGGCCGAACAGGCCGAACGCATGATGAAGCGGTTCCAGAAGGGTCAGTTCAACATGAACGACCTCAAGGGGCAGCTCGAACAAATGCAAAAAATGGGCGGCATGGAAGGCATCATGGGCATGATGCCGGGCATGGGCAAAATGGCCAAGAAAGTCGAAGAAGCCGGCTTTGACGACAAAGTTATCACCCGCCAGATTGCCTTGATCCAGTCGATGACCAAACGCGAACGCGCCAACCCGAAAATCCTGCAAGCCAGCCGCAAAAAACGCATCGCCGCCGGTGCCGGTATGCAGGTGTCCGATTTGAACAAATTGCTGAAAATGCACCGCCAGATGGCCGACATGATGAAAAAGATGGTCAAAGGCGGCATGATGAAAAAAATGCTGGGTGGTATGCTCGGCAAGGGTGGCGGCATGCCGGGAATGCCTGCCGGCGGTGCGGCACCGGGCGATATGGATCCGGCACAAATGGAGAAGCTGGCAGCAAAAATGGGTAAGCGTCTGCCCGGCGGTCTACCTGGTCTGGGTGGCGGCGGCCTGCCCCCCGGCCTAAGCGGATTTGGCAAGAAAAAATAATGGTCACAATCCCCACCATAGAAACCAAACGCCTGCGTTTGCGTGCGGCAGAGGCCCGCGACCTTGATGTGGTTGCCGAGTTCTTTGCCGATGAGCGCAGCCGCTATGTCGGCGGTCCCAAAGACCGTTTCGACAGCTGGCGTTCCATGTGCGCAGCCCTTGGCCAATGGCATCTGTGCGGCTATGGGCTTTGGCACGCCGAAGACATCGCCACCGGCGCGGTTGTGGGTTGCACCGGTATTTTTCATCCCGATGGATGGCCGGAACCGGAATTGGGCTATCACCTGTTCAACGGGTTTGAACGGCAGGGCTATGCCCTTGAAATGGCCGAGGCCGCACGGGATTATGCCTGTACCCATTTTGGCCTTTGCGGCGTTATCAGCCTGATTCAACCCGCCAATACCGCTTCGATCCGGTTGGTGGAAAAGCTGGGCGCGACCTATGAAAAAGACATGGACGTTTTCGGCCTCCGCTGCCACGTCTATCGCCACCAAACACCGGAGGCCGCAACATGACCCCGCCTGTTCTTGAAACCGAACGCCTGCGCCTGCGTGGTCTTTGTGCCGACGATTTCCCCGCGATTGCGGAATTTTACGAATCCGACCGCTCCAAATTTGTCGGCGGCCCCGCAAGCAAAGAACAGAGCTGGCGTTTTCTGGCAGGGGAAATCGGCCATTGGACATTGCGCGGCTATGGCCGTTTCGCGGTCGAGGAAAAAACCACCGGTAAACTGGTTGGCGTCGTCGGTCCGTGGAACCCCCATGGCTGGCCCGAGGCCGAACTCGGCTGGGACCTGATGAACGGTTTTGAAGGCAAGGGCTATGCCACCGAGGCCGCGCTGGCCTGTCGTGACTATGTGTACAACACGCTGGGCTGGAAAACCGTCATCAGCCTTGTTGCCCTTGGCAATGATGGCTCCGCCGCGCTGGCCAAACGTCTGGGCTGCGCCGCCGAAGGCATTTATAACCACGAACGCCACGGCAAACTGGAAATCTATCGCCACCCCGCACCGGAGGCCCTGACATGACCGATGAAACCCTCATCGCCGCCGAGGTTCTGAAGGAACACCGCGACAGCATCGACCGGCTGGATGCCATTCTGGTCTATACGCTGGCCGAACGGTTCAAACACACACAGGCCGTGGGCCGGCTCAAGGCCACCCACACGCTGCCCCCCTCGGACCCCGCGCGCGAGGCATGGCAAATCGACCGACTGGAGCGCTTGTCCAACGAGGCAAACCTCGACCCCGAATTCGCGAAGAAGTTCCTGAACTTCATCATCAGCGAAGTGATCCAGCATCACAAGAAACATCAGGAATAACCAAACGTAGGGTGTGTGGGTTCCACACACCGCACCACGCCATATCTAGGAGAAAACATCATGGCTATGAAAATCAGACTCGCCCGCGGCGGTTCCAAAAAACGTCCTTTCTATCGCATCGTTGCGGCCGACAGCCGTATGCCACGCGATGGCCGCTACGTTGAAAAACTGGGCACATACAATCCGCTGCTGCCAAAAGACAGCGAAGAGCGTGTGAAAATGAATGTAGAGCGGGTTCAGTACTGGCTCGGCGAAGGCGCACAGCCTACCGATCGTGTGATCCGTTTCCTCGAGGCCGCCGGCCTGCGCGAGAAAACCGAACGCAACAACCCGAACAAAGGCAAGCCAGGCAAGAAAGCCGTAGAGCGCGCCGAAGAAAAAGCCGCCAAACTGGCCGAAGCTGCTGGCGAAGACGCAGCGGAATAAACAACAGGACCGGACCCCATGCAGCGATTTTCGCCAGAATTCCGGTCCCGTTTGCACGACCTCCTGAAGTGGCGCCGCGATGTGCGCCACTTCAAACCCGATCCGGTCGATCCGGATCATTTGAACGCCTGTCTTGATGCCTTCGAACTGGCCCCTTCCGTTGGTTTATCCGAACCCTGGCGCATTGTGCGGGTGAAATCAGATCAGGCCCGTGCCCGGGCTTTGCAGAATTTTCAGTCCGCCAATGCCGAAGCGCTCAAGGGCTATGCCGGCGACAAGGCCGCGCTTTACAGCAAATTGAAACTCTCCGGCATGCAGGACGCCCCCGAACAACTGGCAATTTTTTGTGACGAGGAAACCGTCAAAGGCTCGGGTCTTGGTGCCGCCACCATGCCGGAAATGCGCCGCTATTCTGTGGTTTCCGCGATCATGGCCTTCTGGCTGACCGCGCGTGCCTATGGCATCGGGGTGGGCTGGGTGTCTGTGCTGGATCCGGTGCAACTGCGCGAGGATCTGTCCCTGCCGGAAAACTGGGCGCTTGTGGCCTATCTGTGTATCGGCCACCCCAAAGAACAGACCGACAGCCCCGAATTGCAAAAGCTCGGCTGGGAAGTACGCGACCCGTCACTGGCCCGCTGGCGCGAGGTCTAACATGACCGCGCCGCACGTCATCGTTCACGCCGGTTTCCACAAGACCGGCACCACCAGCCTTCAGGATTTCATGTCCCGCAACCGGCGGATTTTACAACCGGATTGCCAGTATTTCGGCAAGATGGATTTTCTCGCCGCCGGTGCCCACGCGCGCATTTATGCGCAACGCCCGTTTCGTTGGCGGTTGTGGCGGTTTCGCCGGTCCCTGCGCCGGTTTTTACAAACGGTGGAACCAAGCCGGCAAATCGTACTGTCGCGCGAAACCTTTACCGGCGGCATGCCCGGCCACAAAACCATCGGTGGGCGGCGCATCCAGAACTACCAACGCTCCGCCCGCGCCCTGTTACCCGTAATCGCCAGCGAGGCCCGCCGCCGGTTCGGGCCAGACACCCGTGTGACATTTTTCCTGACCACACGCGACAAAGAGGACTGGATCAAAAGCATCCACGGCCATTTGCTGCGTTCGATCAAGCTGCCGGAGGATTTTCAAACCTTCCGCGCCGGTTTTGCCGATCTGCTCAGCCCCGAACAAGAGGCCGCACAGCTCGCGGAATACCTGCCAGATCCGGTCATCACGGCAGCCTTGGAGCACGCACGCACCCGCCCCGAAGGCCCCGCCGCGCCGCTGCTGGATCTGCTGGAGATCTCCGCCCGCAAACGGGCGCGCATGAAACCGGGCCCGAAATCCAACGTTGGCCCCAAGGTCGATTTGCGCAATACTTATCTACAACTGAACCGGACATCCCTGTCCGGTGCGCGGCTCAAGGCCGCCAAGGAAGCCGCATTGAAAGAACAAACCAATGGCAAATGACAAGAAAATCTGCGTCGGTGCAATCATGGGGGCCT
>CAMZLM010000013.1 GCA_947311485.1 uncultured Paracoccaceae bacterium | reverse complement strand
TGGAGGTAGGTCTCCCTTGAGGCTTCCTGCGAGGTTGGATCCTAGTGCAATAATGCATTTTCGGGTTTGATTTACTTGATTCGTGGGTTGCAGTCTCAAATTTTGGGCCTATTTTCTGCACCGGGCGACCGGCAATATTTTACACGCACTTAACCTACAACATGTCGGTTGGCTAGATTTGAAAGGAAGCATTATGTTTTATCGAGACGAGCGCCTTGCGCTTTTTATCGACGGCTCCAATTTGTACGCCGCCGCTAAAGCACTGGGCTTTGATATAGACTACAAACTCCTGCGATCAGAGTTTATGCGCCGTGGCAAATTGCTGCGTGCGTTTTATTACACTGCATTGTTGGAGAGTGAAGAGTACTCCCCGATCCGTCCTTTGGTCGATTGGCTGAACTATAACGGGTTCACCATGGTTACCAAACCGGCCAAGGAATATACCGACAGCATGGGCCGGCGCAAAGTCAAAGGCAACATGGATATCGAACTGGCTGTCAATGCCATGGAACTTGCCCCGCATGTGGATCACATTGTGATTTTCTCGGGTGACGGTGACTATCGGCCATTGGTCGAATCGTTGCAGCGTCAGGGTGTTCGGGTTTCCGTGGTTTCGACCATCCGTTCGCAGCCTCCGATGATTTCGGATGACCTGCGTCGGCAGGCCGACAACTTCATCGAGCTGGATGAATTGCGCGATGTTATTGGACGCCCTCCGCGTCCGGATATGCCGGAACGGTCCGAGTATCAGGCCGAACCAGAGCTGGAAACCGAAGTATAGGTTTTCTTAAATCGCTGGGTAGCATTGGAAATGAGCCTTGAAAGAGGCTCATTTCTTGCTTTTCGGGGTCTGAATTTTCGCTTGGCGAACTCTGTCAGTGGACCTTTGCGTGCGGGGGGGCTATGACCGGCTGGAACTAGTTGTCTTGTAGGGGCTTTGATGGAAAAACCAAATCTTACCCTTTATCTTGCCGCACCACGCGGGTTTTGTGCCGGTGTGGACCGGGCAATCAAGATCGTTGAAATGGCGATCGAGAAATGGGGCGCGCCGGTTTATGTGCGCCATGAAATCGTACACAACAAATATGTAGTAGACGGATTACGCGCGCTCGGCGCCATTTTTGTCGAGGAGCTGGAAGAGTGCCCAACTGACCGGCCTGTAATCTTTTCGGCCCATGGCGTGCCTAAATCGGTGCCGGAAGCCGCCCAACAGCGTCAAATGATCTATGTCGATGCAACGTGTCCCTTGGTCAGCAAGGTCCACATCGAGGCCGAACGCCACCACGCAAACGGCTTGCAAACGGTGATGATCGGTCATGCGGGACATCCCGAAACCATCGGCACCATGGGGCAGTTGCCCAAAGGCGAAGTGCTGTTGGTGGAAACGGCGGACGATGTGGCAAATCTGGCCCCGCGTGATCCCGGAAAACTGGCGTATATTACACAAACGACACTCTCTGTAGATGACACTATCGCCACAGTTGCAGCGCTTCGGGCGCGGTTTCCGGCCATTGTCGGCCCCCATAAGAAAGATATCTGTTACGCCACAACCAACCGTCAGGAAGCGGTAAAAGCGGTCTCGCCAAAGGTTGATGCGTTGCTGGTGATCGGGGCACCCAACTCCTCTAACTCGCGCCGACTGGTCGAGGTTGGCACTACCTCTGGATGTGCCTATTCCCAGCTGGTGCAGCGTGCCGAGGACATTGACTGGCGCGCATTGCAAGGGGCCAAGGCCATCGGGATCACGGCGGGGGCTTCGGCACCGGAAATTCTGATAAACGAGGTGATCGACGCCTTTAAGGCCCGTTACAACGTGACCTCTGAAATCATCGAAACGGCAATTGAAGATGTGGAATTCAAAGTTCCGCGCGTGTTGCGTACATGAGCGCGGATCCCGAAACTCTGGCAGTTTATAATGCCAAAGCGGCGGAATACGATGCTTTGGTCAATAGCGAAGGGCCTTGTGAACGGTTGGCGGCGTTCATCGAGAGCCTGCCAGAAGGCGGTCGTGTGCTGGATTTTGGCTGTGGCACCGGCAGTGCGGCGGCGGCGATGCGGGATCACGGCCTGAAGGTCACCGCACTTGATGCATCGGAAGAAATGGTTGCCTTTGCCAAACGTCAGTTTGATCTGGATGTGGTGCTGGGGACCTTTGATGACCTGACCTCGACCGATGAATATGACGGTATTTGGGCCAGCTTCTCTTTGCTGCATGCGTCACGGGGGGATATGCCGCGCCATTTGGCGGCGATCCTGCGGGCGCTAAAACCACAGGGACGGTTCAATATCGGCCTGAAAACCGGCACCGGCGAACAGCGTGATTCGTTGGGCCGGTGGTATACCTATTACACCGAAACCGAACTGCGTGGTCTGTTGGCCGATGCGGGTTTCACCATCACTCACACAAACACCGGTGCCGACCCTGGCCTTGACGGTGTGATAGCCTCCTGGATTACGATTGACTGCCATGCCTGAACTTTATGCTTATACTGACGGAGCATGCTCCGGTAATCCCGGCCCGGGGGGCTGGGGCGCACTGTTGATTGCCCGTGACGGCGATACGGTGATCAAGGAACGCACGCTGAATGGCGGGGCTGCGGATACCACGAACAACCGCATGGAGCTAAGTGCTGCGATCGAGGCACTGGAAGCCTTGGAGCGGCCCAGCAAGATCACCATTGTCACCGACAGCTCCTATGTGAAAGACGGATTAACCAAGTGGATTTTCGGCTGGAAGAAAAACGGTTGGAAAACCGCAGCCAAGAAACCGGTTAAAAATGTGGATCTGTGGAAACAGCTTGATGCGGCACAGGCCCGCCATCAAGTGAGCTGGGAATGGGTCAAGGGCCACGCCGGCCATCCGGAAAACGAACGGGCCGATGAATTGGCCCGCGAAGGTATGGCCCCCTATAAAAAATAGGGGGATCAGTATCGGGAATTTGGGAATGTATGATTTTCTGACGTTCAAAACCTTTATCGCGCCGTCTGTTTTACTGGTGTGTTACTATCTGGGTGCGGTTGTCATGCCTTTGCTCAGCGTTATTTTTGTGCGTAAAATTGCGCCATATTTTGGCGTGTTGGCCCGCACGGCAGTTGTGCAGGTTCCGGTGAAATACCGCAGCCGTCTGTATTTCATGATATTGGTTGCTTTTGTGTGCATGGAAATTATTTGGCGCATGATGTTCGAGGCCATGATCGCCTATTTCCAGATGCGTGACGCCTTGGTTGGTGTGACGGGGTAAGTGTGGTTGCTATTTTCGTAAATAGGTTTGCCACAGCCAGATTAACAACGCGGCACCTGCAATGGCCCCGATAAACCCGAAGGCCATACCCAACATTGCCCCCAACAGGCGCAAAACCACGCCGCCAATCAGGGCACCCAGAACGCCGATGGCGATGGTTACAAAAATATTAGCTTCGATATTCATCATACGGGTGGCCACAAAACCGGCTGCGGCACCGACAATAATCAACAGAATAACGCCCATGTTTTGGTCTCCTTTGCAGGTAATATAGGGCTTAATCGGTGAATTTTAACCCTCGAATACCTGACCTTTGGTAATTGGAAAGCCACGCAGGAAATCTGCCGGTGACATGGCCCCCTTGCCCGCGCGCTGTAACCGCAGCAATTGCACGGCACCGGAACCGCAAGCCACGGTCAACTGGTCGTCCAGAACTGCGCCTGCCGCACCGGTGTGACCGGTGGTTTTGCTCAGCAGCAATTTTACCCGTTGCCCGTTCACCATGCTCCACGCACCGGGAAAGGGGGATAACCCGCGAATGTGGCGATCTACTTCGGTATTGGGCCGTGTCCAATCAACCTGCGCTTCTGCTTTGTCGATCTTTTTGGCATAGGTTACGCCATCCTCGCCCTGTTCGGCTGGGGGTAGGCTGTCCAGCTTTGCCAACGCATCAATAATCAGGGCCGCGCCCATATCGGACAGGCGGTCGTGCAGGCTGCCGGTGGTGTCTTCGGGGGTGATGTCGGTTTCCTGACGCAGCAGCACGGGGCCGGTATCAAGGCCGGCTTCCATCTGCATCACGCACACGCCGGTTTGCGCATCTCCGGCCATGATCGCCCGATGGATCGGGGCCGCCCCGCGCCATCGGGGCAACAGCGAGGCATGGATATTCAAACAACCCTTGGTCGGCGCATCCAGTACCGCTTGCGGCAGGATCAACCCATAGGCCACTACCACGGCGACATCGGCCTTTAACGCGGCAAATTCGGCACGGGTTTCCGCATCTTTGAAATTCAGTGGATGGCGCACCGGCAGGCCCAGCTTTTCCGCTGCCTGATGCACGGCTGTCGGGCGGTCCTTTTTGCCGCGACCGGCGGGGCGGGGCGGTTGGCAGTAAACGGAAACGACCTCGTGTTCGGCTGCAAGTGCTTGTAACACCGGCACCGAAAAATCCGGTGTCCCCATGAAAATGATGCGCATCAGTCGCCCTTTCGCTTGGCCAGTTTGGCGGCCTTGGCCAACAGCATCTTGCGTTTCACCGGTTTCAGGTGGTCAAAATACATCTTGCCGTTCAAATGGTCGATCTGATGCTGAACCGAAGTCGCCCACAGCCCGACGAAATCGCGTTCTACCACGTCGCCGTTTTCATCCATATACCGTACCGTCACCGCGCGCGGGCGTGCTATTTTGGTCCAGACATTCGGCAGGTTGGGCGACCCTTCGGAATGTTCACGCAGTTTGACCGAGGCATGTAGCACCTCTGGATTGGCCATGCGGACGGGTTCATTGCCGGCCTCGGAACAATCCATCACGGCCAGCGCACGCAGCACCCCGATTTGTGGCGCGCCAAGCCCGACACCGGGCATGGCGTACATGCTGTCGAGCATATCCTGCCAGATACCGCGGACTGTATCGTCTATTTCATTTACCGGCGGGCAAACCGTGCGCAGGCGTTTGTCGGGATAGGGAATAAAGGGACGCACCGGCATCAGTCGCGCGCCCGTTCTTTTTTCATCTTCAACATTTTGCGGGTGAACATGGTGCGTTTCAAACCGGACAGATGGTCAATGAACAGCTTGCCTTCCAGATGGTCGATTTCATGTTGCGCGCAGGTGGCCCACAGCCCGTCGAAATGACGTTCCTGTTCCTTGCCGTCGCGGTCAATATATTCGACCCGCACTTCTGCGGGGCGGGTGATATCCGCGTACATTTCCGGCAAGGACAAACAGCCCTCGTTATAGACGTTGGTTTCCTCGGACGTCCAGACGATGCGCGGATTGATCAGCGCCATCGGTTCGGATTCTTCGGCATCTTTGGGGGTGCAATCCATCACGAACAGGCGTTTGATCTGCCCCACCTGTGGCGCGGCCAGCCCGACGCCGGGGGCCTCGTACATGGTTTGCAGCATGTCATCCACCAAGAGGCGGGTTGCGTCGTCCACCGTCTCGATTTCCGCACATTTCTTTTTCAGGTGCGGGTCGGGGTGCCAGAGTATCTTGCGTGTTGTCATGGCAGCGATGTAAGCCATGAAACGCTTGTATTCAAGCCGGTTTGCGTCTTGGCATCGGGTTTGTGGCGCGCTAACGTTCGGCCAGTTTAACAAGGATGTACAACATGGACTTTGACCGGATAATCGACCGCCGTGGCACAAATTGCGCTAAATGGGATGCGATGGAAAAACTCTACGGTGTCAGCCCCGCAGACGGTATTTCCATGTGGGTTGCGGATACGGATTTCCAGGTGCCGGATTTTGTGTTGCAGGCCGGAAAAGACATGTTGGAACATGGGGTTCTGGGGTATCAGGGCATTTTTGACGATTACCACAACGCTATTTGCTGGTGGATGCAAAACCGTCACGGCTGGACGGTGAAGCCAGAGCAGGTGTTCTCGACCTATGGGTTGGTGAATGCGGTTGCCTTGAATTTACAGGCCTTTACCGATCCGGGGGACGGGATCATCCTGTTTACCCCCGTCTATCACGCCTTTGCCAAAATCATCAAAGCCGGTGGTCGCCAAGTGGTCGAAATGCCGATGCGGCAAGAGGCCGGCCAGTATTACATGGATTTTCCGGCCTATGACGGCATGCTGACCGGTACTGAAAAAATGGTGATTCTCTGTTCGCCGCACAATCCGGGTGGCCGTGTCTGGACACAGGCGGAACTGGCCGAGGTTGCAGCCTTTTGTGAACGCCATGACTTGTTGTTGGTGTCCGATGAAATCCACCATGATCTGGTGTTCGGTGACAACAAACACTTGCCGATGCCGCTGGCCGTTCCCGGGGTTGAAAATCGTCTGATTACCCTGACGGCCCCGTCCAAAACGTTTAACATTGCCGGCAACCATCTGGGAAATGTGATTATTTCCGATCCGGTGCTACACGCAAAATTTGACAAGGTCATGAAGGGTCTGGGCATTGCGACAACGGTTATGGGTACTGAAATGACCACGGCTGCCTATTCACCGGAAGGGGCGGCATGGGTTGATCAACTGGTGGCCTATCTCGATCGGAACCGGAAAACGTTCGACGCGGGGATTAATGCGATTCCGGGATTGAAATCGATGGATCTGCAATCAACCTATCTGGCGTGGGTGGATTTTTCCGGCACCGGCATGGCGGAATCGGAGTTTACCAAACGTGTGGCAGAGGTGGCCAAAATTGCGGCTAACTATGGCTCCACATTTGGCACCGGCGGCGAGAGCTTCATGCGGTTCAATCTGGGCTGTCCCCATAGCGTTGTCGAGGACGCGGTCGCCCGCTTGCAAAAGGCCTTTGGCGACCTGCAATGATTCAACTGTTGCGCATCCTGTCGCGTCTGTTTTTGTTGGGGCTGGGCATTGCCTTGCTGGCCTATTGGTGGTTGGAGCGAGTGCCGGAGCCACAAAAACAGGCGCGACTGAACGGGCAAATTGACCGGATTTTGATTGAAAAATCCAGCAGGAAACTAACCCTGTTTCAACAGGGAAAACCGGTGCGTGAATATCGTATCGCGCTGGGCTTTGCGCCGGACGGGGACAAAATCCGCCAGGGTGACGGTAAAACCCCGCTTGGCATTTACAGTATTAACCGGCGCAACGGACGTAGCAAATACACGCTGTCGCTGGGGATTGATTACCCGAAACCTGCGGATATCGCGCGGGCCAAGGCCGGTGGCTACAGCCCGGGTGGCGATATCTTTATTCATGGGCAGCCGAACAACATGCCCAAGGGGCTGATGGCCAAAGGTGACTGGACGGCAGGGTGTATTGCCGTGAAAAATAGCGAAATCCGCGAAATGTGGGATGTGGTGCCGATCGGAACAGAGGTAGAGATCCGGCCCTAACGCATCAGATATTGGAGCAGATACAGGGTGGCCATGCCCCCCAAAACCGCGCCAATCACGCTTTTGCGCCACAAGCCGATGACAAAGGCCATCACCGCAGCGGCCATCCGTGGGCCATCCATTTGCCCGCCGGTTGCCGCCGGCCAGACCACCAGCGGTGCTATCAGCCCGGGCAAAACGGCAACAGCGGTGTAGCGCAAATGCCGCAGTACCCATTCCGGCAATTCACGGTCCCCGATCAGCCCGATAAAGGAAAACCGGATCAGGTAGGTTCCAATGGCCAGCCCGACAATGACCGTCCAGATTTGATAGGTATCAGGCATGTTTCTGCCTCCGCGCCAAAAAGACTTCGGTCTGTGCGCCGGCGATCATTGCCAGAACCGCCGCCACCAGCAGCCCCATGGAATAAGGGATCCACGCCAGCGATAGCGCCACTGTGACAGAAACAAAGGCTGCAACAAAATGCGCGGGTGTACGCAGCATCGGGCCGGTAATGGCGATGAAACAAATAGGCACTGCAAAATCGAGCGAAAATTCCGGCGGTATTTGTGACCCGAGCAATGCCCCTGCCAATGTGGCCCCGTACCAGAGCGGCGCTATCGGGGTTATGGTGCCGAAAAAGAAAGCAATCTTTTCAGGCAGCCCCATCTCGGGGCGATCTTCGTATTCCTGAATGGAAATAGCAAAGCTTTGATCCACAAGGAAATAACTGACCCATAATCGGGTCCAGAGGCTGGCTTTGCCGATATGGGGCGCAAGGGCGGCGCTATACATTGCCATACGCAGGTTTACGGCCAGCGCGGTTGCCAGAATGATGGCTGTCGGGGCCTGTTCCTGCAACAGGGCCAGTGCCGTAAGCTGTGCCGCACCGGCAATCACCAGCACCGACATGCTCATCAGTTGCAGGATGTTCAGGCCTGCCTCCTGGGCGACAACGCCGAACAGAACGGCAAACGGGATCACCACCAGAATAAACGGGGCTGCTGCCATGAAGCCCCGCTGAAAAGCGGCGCGCGGGTTTTGGGTTTGCTGTGTCATATGTCAGAAGGTGCTTGGAAAAGGCCAAAGGGCAATCTATCACTTTCTCCTATGGGAAAACGCCAGAGGGTGCAAATGAAAGATAACGGGTTAATCATCGCCCCCGATCCGGACGCCATACGTCTGACGCGGGCTGTTAAAGGGGTGGACCATCTGGGCCAGCCACAGGAAATCCGCGTGGTCGAGGAGCGCCCGCTGACGATTTTTCTGAACGGTCAGGAAATTGTTACGGCCATGACCATCGGCGATTACCCGGAATATCTGGCGCTGGGGTTTCTGCGTAATCAGGGCATGTTGCAGGACGGCGAGGTCGTACATCGGGTGGACTATGACGATGAGCTGGAAACCGTGGTGGTACGCACCGATGGCACCACCAACTATGAGGAAAAGCTGCAAAAGAAGACCCGCACCAGCGGCTGTGCTGTGGGAACCGTTTTTGGCGACATGATGGAGGGGCTGGACAAGGTTTCCCTGCCGGATATTTCGGTGAAAACCTCGTGGCTCTATGATCTGGCGCATGAGATCAACACCTTGCCGAGCCTGTATTTGCAGGCTGGCGCAATTCACGGCACGGTTCTATGTCGGGAAAATCGCCCGCTTGTGTATATGGAGGACGTGGGGCGCCACAATGCTGTGGATAAAATTGCCGGCTGGATGCTGTCGGAAAATGCGCCGGCGGGGGATAAAATTCTGTATACGACAGGGCGGTTGACCTCTGAGATGGTGATAAAAACCGCGTTGATGGGGATTCCGGTGCTGGCATCACGGTCCGGTTTTACCGCTTGGGGGGTGGAGATCGCACGGCAAGTGGGATTAACCCTGATCGGGCGGATGCGGGGGAAACGGTTCATTTGCCTGAACGGGGCGGAACGCCTGATCTGGGATGCGGATCTGTCGCAAGTGGCGGATGACACCAAGAAAAGCCAACGCAAAGGGGCGAAAAATGACTGATCTGGCGGGGGTAATTCTGGCGGGCGGTCAATCGCGGCGCATGGGCGGCGGTGACAAGGGATTGTTGGCTTTGGGGGATACAACGCTGTTGGGGCAGGTGATCCGGCGTTTGCGTCCGCAGGTGCCGCAGATGGTTTTGAATGCCAACGGTGATCCGGCGCGTTTTGCCGACTATGACTTGCCGGTGGTGGCGGATAGCATCGATGGCTTTGCCGGCCCGCTTGCCGGTGTGCTGGCGGGGATGGATTGGGCAGCGGCGCAGGGTATCGGAACAATTGTGACCGTTGCGGCGGATACGCCGTTTTTCCCGGCGGATCTGGTGACCCGTTTGCAGGCGGGGGCAGCTGCGCAAAACACGCCGTTGGCGATGGCGATGACGCCGGATCCTGAACGCGGGCAGGCACGGCACCCGACATTCGGCCTGTGGGATGTGGCCTTGCGCGATGATCTGCGCACGGCACTGAACGACGGTTTGCGCAAGGTAATCCTGTGGACCAACGCAAAAGGTTGCGCTCAGGTCAAGTTTCCGCTGATTTCGTTTGATCCCTTCTTTAACGTGAACACCCCCGAGGATATAACCACGGCAACGCAACTGCTTGAGGAGTATGGGCTGTGAATATTTTCGGTGTCATCGGATGGAAGAATTCTGGCAAAACCGGCCTGATGGAACGGCTGGTAACGGAAATAACTGCCCGCGGATTTACGGTTTCTACGGTGAAACATGCGCATCATTCCTTTGATATCGACCATCCGGGCCGGGACAGTTACCGCCACCGTGATGCCGGGGCGCGCGAGGTATTGCTGACCTCTGGCAACCGCTGGGCATTGATGCATGAATTGCGCGGTGAACCGGAACAGAAGCTGTCAGAATTGCTAACCAAACTATCGCCTGTCGACCTTGTGTTGATCGAGGGTTTTAAACGTGATGCCCACCCCAAGATCGAATGCCACCGCGCCGCCACCGGCAACGGATTGATCGCGGCGGATGATGATACGGTGGTGGCGGTTGCCTCGGATGAGGGTGTGGAAATCAAGCTACCGGTTTTCGATCTGGACGACACGGCAAAAATCGCCGACTTTGTGCTGGAGCAAACAGGACTGAAAAAATGAAACCTCCCCCGCTGAAAGACGATTGTTTTGCCATGCCGCCGGGTGTGGAATGGACGCCGGTTGCAGTGGCGCTGGCGCGTTTGCGTGACGGGCTGCATGCGGTCACAGAGCTGGAAACCCTGCCGGTCGAACAGGCGGGCGGGCGCGTTTTGGCCGAAGATGCCATCGCGCTGCGGTCCAATCCGCCCTATGCCAATTCGGCGGTGGACGGGTACGGTTTCGCACTGGATAGCCTGCCTGCGGGCGATTCGGTGGAACTGCCCTTGGCGGCGGGGCGTTCTGCGGCGGGGGAACCTTTTGACGGGGCGGTTCCGGCGGGTCACGCGTTGCGGATCCTGACCGGTGCACGGGTGCCTGATGGCATTGATGTGGTGATTTTGGAAGAAGACTGTTCGATTGAATCCACGCGCATTGCTTTTCGTTCCGGCCTACGCAAGGGCGCGAATATCCGCAAGATCGGCGAGGATGTTTTGGCCGGAGATCCGGTGTTGCAAAAGGGGCGCATGCTGCAGCCACAGGACGTGGCTTTGCTGTGTTCTGTCGGGATCGGTTCCGTGTCTGTCCACAAACCGTTGCGGGTGGCGGTTCTTTCCACCGGCAACGAGGTCGTGGCGGCGGGCAATCCCGCGACGGATTCACAGATTTATGACGCGAACCGGCCTTTGTTGTTGGATACTATTCGCAAATGGGGGTTTGTGCCGGTCGATCTGGGCCATGTGATGGATGAACCGGCGCTTGTGCGCGCGGCGCTTGAACGTGGTGCGGCGAACGCGGATGCGATCCTGACCAGTGGCGGGGCCTCCGCAGGTGATGAGGACCATATCGCAACCGTGCTGACCGAACACGCCAATTTGCAAACATGGCGGATTGCCCTGAAACCGGGGCGGCCTTTGGCGCTGGCGAATTGGAACGGGGTGCCGGTATTCGGCCTGCCCGGAAATCCGGTGGCGGCCTTTGTCTGCACTCTGATTTTTGCACGCCCTGCGTTGATGGTGTTGTCCGGTCAGGACTGGGCAGAGCCACAGGGGTATGATCTGCCGGCGGCATTTTCCAAGAACAAGAAACCGGGCCGGCGCGAATACCAACGCGCGCGGGTGCGGGACGGGCAGGTCGAAACATTCCATTCCGAAGGATCGGGCCGGATTTCGGGCCTGAGCTGGGCGGAGGGGCTGATTGACCTGGACGAAGCTGCACGCACCATCACCCCCGGTGATCCGGTGCGGTTTTATCCCTATGGGGCGTTCGGGCTGTAATTACTTGCAGATTTTGCGCAGGTCCGACCATTCCGCAGCGCTAAGGATGGGGCGGAAACTATCAAGCGATACGGTGCTGGCAGCGCGGGCTTTGTCCGCGCGTTTCCCCAATTCCGGGTGGCTGGCCAGATGTGACATCAGGCCGGTTTTGCCGCCGTATTTCTTTTTCAGCTTATCAAAGAAAACCCCCATCGGGGCCGAAGGCAGCTCTGCCCGTGCCAGTAATTCATGGGCAAAATCATCTGCACTGGATTCCGCGCCTTGGGAATATTGGGCATTGATCAGCTGTTTGGTGACTGCCAAAGCGGCAAAGCCTCCTGCAAAATCCCCGAACACCATGCCGATGATACCGGCGGAACCGGCGGTTCGCAATGTGCGGCGGGTGGAATCGCGATGCACCACATGACCGATTTCATGGGCCAGCACACCGGCGACTTCTTCGGGGGTGTCGGCGGCTTTGATCAGGCCGGAAAACAGCACGATATAGCCCCCCGGTACCGCAAAGGCATTTTCCAGATCGTAATTAAACACCCGTACATTCAATTGATAGGGCAGGTTGGCGCGGCTGGTCAGGCGGGTGATCATTTTAGCCACGGCCAGATCGCCGGCCTCGTTGTGGCAAACCAGACTGGTTTTCGATTTACCCAGATATTTGTCAATTTGTTCCACTGCGGTGCGCCCCATGGCGATTTCGCGCGACAGCGGCACCATTTTTGCCAATTGGCCGGACAGCGCCGGCAGGATGACCAGCAGGATCAAGACCACCGATGCAATTGCCCCCCCTGCCCAGAATAGCAATTTACGCTGCATGGATTTGGGCACATGGCGCTGGTGCAGGTTCGGGCTGATTTTGCGGATGATGTCTTCTGCCGGACCATGGGGAATAATCAGGCGGGCCGGATCACTGCCGTCGAGCCGTAGTACGATACCTTCGTCACGGGCCTGATGGCGCAATTCGCGCAGGTGCGGTGTTGGCCAGTGGCGCGGTTCCTGACCGTCCTGTTCGATCAACAGGGCGCTGCCGTTTTCATGATCCACCACCCGAACCAAAACGCTGTGGGAGCGGGCGGATTGGCCATCAAAAAATTTTGCGCTGACGCCTTGATCGAACATGTTTAAATCGCCGCTCCTACGTCCAAAGCATCGGCAAAGCCTTCGGCCTCGACCATTTCATCGCGCGAGCGTTGCTGAATATCCATCAAGGCCGCCGGATTTTCGATCATGGTGGTGGTTACATAATGCGCCAACACCGGCTGGGATACAAAGATGCTGTAAAATACTGACCCAAGGCCCATAATCACCAGATAGGAAAAAATCGCATAGGCAATTTGAAACGGGTCCAGTGTAGCCATCGCGCCGGTGACATTGGCATCCAGATCGAAATTGTCAAAGCCCAGTGTTATGGCGATTAACCCCAGGACCATAAGCGCAATAACTGTGGAAAGGCCGGCAAAAAATATGCCGAATACGGTTTTCCAGAAAACCTTGTCGGTGCGGGCATTGGCAATGAACCCGACGGTGTTATCCAGCTTTTTATGGGCAGCCAGAAGTTTGAAGCAGGTCACGCGGTAATGGAAGTAGCCATAGATAAACCAGATCACCCCCAGCACGATCAGCGGAATTCCCAGTAGAGTGGTGCCGAACGGAATCAGGATACCACCTATAATCATAATGCCGATTGCAATAATCAGATGCTTCATGCCGCGATAGAGCATCGGCCAACTGCCCCCCTGAACAAATTGTGCATTGCCGTACCATGTCCGGTCGATCTTGTATTTTTCCAGCCAGAAAGTTTGACGGGGTAACAGTAAGCCAAGGCTGAGGATCGTCAGCAACCAATGCGCCAAAGCGCGCCACACATAGCCCCAAGCGTCCGGATCGACGCCAAAGCGAATCCCCCGCCAACGGGTGCGTGACAGAATATAGCGCCGTGCACGATATTGCGCATAAAACAAAAACGGAACCACCGCGATTAAGGAAGCCTGTGCCAAAACAAGGTGAAATACCTTTGCCGCCGGATCATCACTGGCATTGAACAAGGAAAGGCCTAGAAAGCCGAGAAACAGTTGGAACAGCCCCAGATACACGGCCAAAAAAGCCACGGCAATCAGAAACCCCAGCAACTTTTCCACCCCGTTTCCGGTGTATTCCAGCGGGTCATATCCCGGCGCAATCGCGGACCACAGATAGCGCCGCATGCGGGTTTTTGCCCAAAACCGGTAAACTCCCAGCGTGACCACTGTTAGCGCCACATTAACCAGCATCAGGCGGAAAAACGGCAGCATCTTGCCTCGATAGACAATATCCATGCAGTGGGGCGTCTGTGTCGATCTATCTGGCATATCAGAACCTGTTGTTACGCGGGAAACCGCGGGGGGCCATGCGTCCGGCACTGGCGCGTTTGCCGGTCCATTCGGTCAGGTCGGTTTCCGTGCGGGTGCGGCCAGCCGGATCAAGCCAGCTGAGCCCATCGGCCAGAGTAAAGGTGATAGCATCGTTCAGGCCACCATCCTTGTATTTTTGCAACCGGACACCCTTGCCGCGGCCCATTTCCGGTAGTTCGGACACGGGGAATACCAGAACCTTGCGGTTTTCACCGACACAGGCGATGTGATCCCCGATTACAGGCTTGCAGATCAATGCTTTGATACCCTCTTTGACGTTCAACACCTGTTTGCCGCTGCGGGTCTGGGCGATAACGCTGTCTTCCTCGACGATAAACCCGTCGCCGGCGCTGGAGGCCATCAATAATTTTCGTCCCGGTTTGTGGATGAACAGATCGACCATCTCGACTTCGTTGGGCAAATCTACAATCAGGCGCACAGGTTCCCCCATGCCGCGCCCACCGGGGAGGACACTCCCCAACAGCGTATAAAACCGCCCATTGCTGCCCAGTAACAACAACCGGTCGGTGGTTTCCGCGTGGAAGACAAAGCGGGCTTCGTCGCCATCCTTGAATTTCAGTTTGGCTTGCTGCTCCGGTGTGAGATGTCCCTTCATCGCGCGGATCCAGCCCATGGCCGAACAGACAACCGTGATCGGTTCCTTTTCGATCATGGCTTCCAGTGGCACTTCTTCGAAATCGGGTACTTCTGCCAGTTCGGTTCGCCGTGCGCCGTTTTCGGATTGTTTGCCGAATTCTTTGCGTACGTCGCGCAGTTGATCAATGATGGTTTTCCACTGCAATTCTTCGCTGGCCAACAGGTCTTCCAGGCTGGCACGTTCGATCAGAAGTTTGTCACGTTCGTTGCGCAGCTCCATTTCCTCGAGCTTGCGCAAGGATCGCAAACGCATGTTGAGGATGGCTTCGGCCTGCACGTCCGTCAGGGTGAATTCCGCCATCATCACGGCTTTGGGTTCGTCTTCGTACCGAATGATTTCGATCACCCGGTCCAGATTGAGAAAGGCAATAATATAGCCTTCCAGCACTTCCAGACGCCGGTCAATTTTATCCAGCCGGTGTTTGGACCGGCGCAACAACACCTCGCGGCGGTGGTCGATAAAGGCGCGCAAGACCTCTTTCAGGCTGCACACTTTGGGGGTCAGCCCATCAATCAGCACGTTCATATTCATGCTGAAACGGGTTTCCAGATCGGACGACCGGAACAAGGTTTCCATCAGCATTACCGGATCAACGGTTTTGGCACGTGGTTCCAGAATAATGCGCACGTCTTCGGTGCTTTCGTCGCGGATGTCGGCCAGAATCGGAATTTTCTTGGCGTTGATCAGCTCGGCTATTTTTTCGATCAGCTTGGACTTTTGCACCTGATAGGGAATTTCCGTAACCACGATTTGCCACTGGCCGCGGGTCAATTCCTCTTTCTCCCAGCGGGCGCGGGTGCGGAATGAACCACGACCGGTGCGATACGCCTCCAGAATATTTTCGCGCGGTTCCACCATAATACCGCCGGTGGGGAAATCAGGACCGGGGACATAGTCCAGCAGGGTTTCATCCCGCGCATTCGGGGCTTTGATCAGGTGGATCGCGGCATCGCACAGCTCGCCGATGTTGTGGGGCGGAATGTTGGTGGCCATGCCCACGGCAATACCGCTGGAGCCATTGGCCAGCAGGTTTGGAATGCTGGCGGGCAGTACGATCGGTTCTTCCAGTGACCCATCATAGTTGTCGCGGAAATCCACGGCATTTTCGGACAAGCCGGTCAACATGGCCTCGGCTGTGGCGGTCATGCGGGCTTCGGTGTAACGTGCAGCCGCCGGATTGTCGCCGTCGATGTTGCCAAAGTTCCCCTGCCCATCGACCAAAGGATAGCGCACGTTGAAATCCTGCGCCAAACGCGCCAGTGCATCGTAAATTGCCTGATCCCCGTGCGGGTGATAGTTCCCCATCACGTCGCCCGAAATCTTGGAGGATTTACGGAATCGCCCGTTGCTGTCCAGCTTCAGCTGATGCATGGCATAGAGGATTCGCCGGTGAACCGGTTTCAGCCCGTCGCGCGCATCCGGCAGCGCGCGGTGCATGATGGTGGACAGGGCATAGTTCAAATACCGCTCCCCCAGCGCCCGGCGCAGGGTTTCGGTTACAGTCAACCCGTCGGAATCGTCGGGTGTGTCGGTGTCGTTCGTCAAATCAGCCATGCAAAGGGTGATACACAAGCCATAGCACAGCGTCTAGAAGCGGTTTTGCCCCTGTTGCCTTTTGCCCACAATCAGGGCAGGTTCCGCGCCAACAAGGGGAATACCATGACCACACAACACTCCATCCTGATTACCGGCTGTTCATCCGGCATCGGCTATGATGCAGCCCACACCCTGCACAAACGCGGCTGGCGGGTGTTTGCCACCTGTCGCCAAGAGGCGGACTGTGAGCGGCTGCGGGGGGAAGGTCTGGAAAGTTTCCGGCTGGATTACGAGGACGAAACGTCTATCACGGCAGCTTTGCAAGAATGCCTGACGCGAACGGGCGGCACGCTGGATGCGCTGTTCAACAATGGGGCCTATGCCCTGTCGGCGGCGGTCGAGGATTATCCGCGCGACGCATTGCGGGCGGTGTTTGAAACCAACTTCTTTGGTTATTTTGATTTGATCCGGCAGGTGATACCGGTAATGCGCGCTCAGGGCCACGGACGGATTGTGAACTGTTCTTCGGTGCTGGGAATCGCTGCGATGCCCTATCGCGGGGTGTATAACGCCAGCAAATTCGCAATGGAGGGTATGACAGACACATTACGCATGGAAATGCGCGGTACGGGTATTCATTCGATCTTGATCGAACCCGGCCCGATTACCACCAAAATTCGTGAAAATGCACAAGCTCCGTTTGAAAAATGGATCGACTGGGAAAACAGCGCGCGGCGGGATGAATACGAAAACCTGCTGATGCCACGTCTCTATGCCGGTCCCAAGGACAAGCCCGACCCCGGGGAATTGCCGGCCTCTGCCGTGACCAAAAAGCTGATCCACGCACTGGAAAGCCCGCGCCCGCATCCGCGCTATTATGTGACATGGCCGACCTATGTGGCGGGGATTATCAAGCGGGTTTGTTCAACCCGTTTGGCGGACTGGATCCTGACCCGTTCCTAGCGAAGTGCAAGATATTATTGGAAAGGATGGTGTTTCTTGAGGCACATACCTTCTTTTTCAGGGTTTCAAATTCTAGGGCGCAAGATTTTTCGAAACCCACTCGGACCGATCGGCCATCGAAATTCATGTGCCCAAAATTAAAAAATAGGTGATTAAAGATGCAACTCATTGATAAGATAGAGATAAACTATTTCAGGTCATTATATTCTGCAGAGGCCAACAATATTGGTGATCTCAACGTGCTTTTCGGGAGGAACGATAGCGGGAAGTCAAATTTCCTAAGGGCGCTAAATCTGTTTTTCAACAACAAAATTGACAATACAGATTCGGAATTCAGGGAAGAATTTGATTTTAGAATTAATCTTTCCGACGCGCGCAAGACGGCTGACAAGAAATTTGTTTGGATCAAGATTACCTTTAATGTGCCGGAAAAATACCAAGGTACACTTGGACTAAAAGCGATTATCAAGAAACAGTGGAACACGCGAGGCCAGATTCCCCCAGAAGCTTGGCTTCTTCTGGGTGGCAAGCTAATTAAGCATAGTGATTTGAAGTCAGGTCAGAAAAGCCAGTTAACACGGTTTATGAATGATATCGACTTTACCTATATCCCCGCGGTTAAAGATTTGGAGATGTTCGCCGACCTCGTTGAAAGAATGTATGCTGCAGTGGCGCAAAGCGCACAGCTGCAACGGGAGACGAGTGATTTCATTTCCGCGATTGGTGGGCAGGCGGAACGGTTGACACAACAACTCGGCAATCTTTTTGATGGAGACGCTTCACTGGCCCCACCGACAGAAATGAGGAAGCTGTTCCGAAATTTGGATTTTTTGCTGGGAGCGGAAGGCCATTCGCTTCTTAAACAGAAGGGGGATGGAATAAAGGCTCGGCATATCCCCGAGTTGCTGCGCTTCATCAACGAGGTGGAACAACGCAATAAACTGTTTCTATGGGGATTTGAGGAGCCGGAAAATTCATTGGATCTCGGTGCTGCTTCCACGGAAGCGCGCCGGTTTTTCGAGTTTTCGGCTCGGGATGATACCCAAGTATTTATCACCAGCCATTCACCAGCCTTTTACTTGGCTGATGTTGACAATGATGAAGTTCGGGTAAGCCGTTTCTTTGTCAAGAAACAGCAAGGTGCCCGCCCGAGTGAAATTTCTCCGGAAAATGCCATAACCCCTATCAATACCCTTAAAGATGCCGAAGGAGCCATGGAAAAGGCAGGGCTCTTGCAACTGCCCTTTGTCATCCGCCAGATGAAGGAACAGGAAGAAGTACTAGAGAAAGAGCGGGCTCGGGCTGATGCCTTGCACGACGAGGCGCAGACGCTGCGCGAGAGCTTGGAAGCTTTGGCTGCCCCAACCCTGTTTGTCGAAGGGGGGCACGATGTGAATCTTTTCTCGTCGGCAATGGAGAGGATTGGACACCAAGACGAAATCCAGATTCGACCTTTGGGAGGAACTCCGGATAACCCTAAAGCGCTGCTTAATGCCCTGATGAAGCAAGGGGGGATCAATGCAAACAACCGCATCCTTTTTCTGTTTGACAATGACAAGAAAGGGCGCAGTGCGTTTAAGGCGGTTTGCGGTGAGAGTAACGTACCCGACGCCCCCGTAGTGATTAACGATAACGCTCGAGCTTGGGTGCTGCCTTTGAGTCAGGAATACCATGATTTTCTGAAACGATGGGAATTTCATGAGAACTCGGCATTTTTCCCAGCGGAATTTTTATTCCCAGCCAATGGCGCGGCACAGATTTACCAGAATATACTGGAAAACAGGGAAGATCCGCCAGAACATCATGTACACGGGGATATCTGGAACTCGGTTAAGAGTGATCAGGAAAGGAGTATCAATCTGAGCAATTGTGATGCTGGTACAGTTGACTGGTTTTTCTCTCGTGGGGTGCACGACGATCTTAAGGCCCTGTTCGCTACTGAGGTCCAGGAAAGTAATTTGGATACCAGTCATCTTGATACAGTTATTGAAAAGGTTATTGGCACTTTAATTCCTGACTAAATTTGCTTTCTTGGCTAGGTGTGAACAGCCTGTTGAGACTCCATATCTAGGCGCGGCACTATACCCATTGGCGGCGGCGGGGAATCATCCTATGTCAGGGGCGAAACGAAAGGATAAACCATGGTTGATGATCCACTTTATTATGCGATGATTTTCGCGATTTTGCTGGTGTTCGTGGTGCTGATGGTCGGGCTTGGGGCCTTTACCAAGGGTGGCGAGTTTAACCGCAAGCATTCCAACCGGCTGATGCGCTACCGGTTGATTGCGCAGGCCGTGGCGATTGGCATGATCCTGTTATTCATCATTCTGCGGGGCGGCGGGGCGTAAATAAAATGGTTGTTCTGAACAAGATTTACACCCGCACCGGTGACAAAGGCACAACCGCGCTTGGCAATGGTGTGCGGGTTGCGAAATATGACGCACGGGTCAATGCCTATGGCACTGTGGATGAAACCAATGCGACCGTGGGCATGGCCAAATTGCATGCTACCGGTGAAATGGCGGAACGGCTGGCCCTGGTCCAGAATGATTTGTTTGATCTGGGTGCGGATCTGTGTCGCCCCGATATGGCCAAGGACGCCGAGGCCGAATACCCCCCCTTGCGTTTGGCCGATGCGCAGGTTGACCGACTGGAAACCGAAATCGATACGATGAATGCCGACATTGCGCCGTTGCGCAGTTTTATTTTGCCCGGCGGGTCGCCTTTGGCGGCGCATCTGCATTTGTGTCGTACCGTATCGCGCCGCGCGGAGCGGTTGGCGGTGGAACTGGCCGGTATTGAAACAGTTAATCCGGCGGCGGTAAAATACCTGAACCGTCTGTCCGACTGGTTCTTTGTTGCCAGTCGTGTTGCCAACAACAATGGCGCGGATGATGTGCTGTGGGTTCCCGGTGCGAATCGCTGATTTCCGTACTGAAATGCGACACAATAATTACCAAACGTAACGAAGCCTTACCGGAGGGCGTTACACGGCGTTAAGTTGTGGTTACATGTCGGTTTCCCCCTGTTCAACCGCCTGTGTTTTTCGTAAACGCATGGTAGGATTCTTACCCAAACCCGATGTTTCGGGGAACATTGTTAGGAGAGACGCACATGAAGGTATTGGTACCTGTCAAACGCGTGATCGACTATAACGTGAAAGTTCGCGTCAAGGCGGATGGCAGCGGAGTTGATCTGGCGAATGTCAAAATGTCGATGAACCCATTCGACGAAATCGCGGTCGAAGAGGCTATTCGTCTCAAGGAAGCGGGCAAGGTTGATGAAATCGTTGTGGTTTCCATTGGCGTAAAGCAGTCTCAGGAAACCCTGCGTACGGCGCTGGCCATGGGGGCGGATCGCGCCATTCTTGTTGTGGCTTCTGATGATGTTCACAACGACATTGAACCACTGGCCGTTGCGAAAATCCTGAAGGGTGTTGTCGAAGCCGAGCAGCCGGGTCTGGTTCTGGCTGGCAAGCAGGCAATTGATAATGATCTAAATGCGACTGGCCAAATGCTGGCTGCGTTGATGGGCTGGTCACAAGGGACTTATGCGTCCGAGCTGGACATTGACGGTGACAACGCTGTTGTGACCCGCGAAGTGGATGGCGGCTTGCAGACCATCAAGGTGAAAATGCCGTCGGTCATAACTGTTGATCTGCGTTTGAACGAGCCGCGTTACGCGTCTTTGCCAAATATTATGAAGGCCAAGCGCAAGCCGATGGAAGAGAAAACCGCCGATGATTACGGTGTTGATACGGCGCCGCGCCTGACCATCGTCAAAACCAGCGAGCCATCCGAGCGTGCCGCCGGAATCAAGGTTGCCGATGTGGCCGAACTGATTGCCAAACTCAAAGACGAAGCGGGGGTCCTGTAATGGCTGTTCTACTTCTTGCAGAAATCGTGGGCGGGGAAATCTCGCTCGACCAGACCGGCAAAGCCCTGACAGCGGCGAAATCGCTGGGCGATGTAACGGTTCTTTGTGCCTCTGCCGGTTGCGGCGACGCGGCTGCTGCTGCGGGTGCACTTGACGGTGTGGCCAAGGTGCTGTGCGCGGATGATGCGATTTACGGCAACGGTCTGGCCGAGCCAACCGCCGATCTGATCGTGTCGCTGGCGGGTGATTATGAACATATCGTGGCACCGGCAACCACCAATGCCAAAAACATTCTGCCCCGCGTGGCGGCCTTGCTGGATGTGATGGTGATTACCGATGTAACCGCCGTGGTTGACGGAAACACTTTTGAACGCCCGATCTATGCGGGTAACGCCATTCAGACTGTACAGTCGGGAGACGCGAAAAAGGTTGTTACCTTCCGTACTGCCGGTTTTGATGCGGCGGCTGAAGGCGGCTCTGCAGCGGTTGAATCCGTGGCTGTTGCCGGTGATCCGGCCCTGTCCGAGTGGGTCGAAGACAAGGTGCAGGAATCCGATCGCCCCGAACTGACCAGCGCGAAAATTGTTGTGTCCGGTGGTCGCGGTGTCGGTTCCGAAGAAAACTTTGCCATCATCGAGGCATTGGCCGACAAACTGAACGCCGCTGTTGGCGCATCGCGCGCGGCTGTGGACAGTGGCTATGCTCCGAACGACTGGCAAGTCGGCCAGACCGGCAAGGTGGTTGCGCCTGATCTGTACATCGCTTGCGGTATTTCCGGTGCGATTCAACATCTGGCCGGTATGAAAGACAGCAAAGTCATCGTCGCCATCAACAAAGACGAAGAAGCGCCGATCTTTCAGGTGGCCGATTACGGGCTTGTCGCCGATTTGTTCGACGCGGTACCGGAGTTGACAGAAAAGCTGTAACAGCTGTCTCGCCAGTTAATGGATTTGAACCTCGCCCCATCGGGCGGGGTTTTTTATTCGCTGGGGGTAAAAGACGCAAATAATCGGTGCCGGTCGCCGGGATAGGTCAGTCTGGCCCATGTCACATCCGCATTCTGATTGCGCGTCGTGCGTTCAATCACAAGACAGGGGGCACCGGATTCAATGCACAGAATTTTAGAGGTTTCATCCGTCGCCGCATAGGCGAAAATCTGGTGTTCGGCGGCATTCCACGGCACTTGTTGCAACAGCCAGTGACCGGGGGATACGGTGGTAAAATCTACCTTGGCCACATCCGGGACCGCTTCAATGTTGATGATCCGTTGTTCCAGACAAAAAGGATGTTCATCCGCCAGATGCAGGCAGGTCAGCTGGCGCACGTGGCAAAAGCTGCGCGGAACCAATGGGTCGAGAGTTTCCACATCTACCTTGCCGGAACGATCTTCTAGCAAGCGATAGGAATAGGCCTTGCCGGCGCGCTCGACCTCTTGCTGGATATCGGAAATCTCCATTGCTGCCGACAGGGATTGCGGCGCTTTGACAAAGGTGCCCGTTTTGCGGTTGCGCACCAGCAGGCCGGCACGGGTGAGCTGGGTCAGCGCCTTGTTTACGGTCATGCGCGAACAACCGTAATCCCGTGCCATATCGGTTTCAAACGGGATCCGGTACCCCGGTGGCCATGCACCAGAGATGATTTTCTCCTGCACCTCTTGCAAAATACGTTGATGCAGGGAGCGGGGGATGTCGGTTTGCTTAGTCATAGGTGCAGAGTACACCGGCTGGCCCAAAGGGAACAGGCCCTACTGCAACAGGTTGTTGGTTAAATCCGCAATTGCCTTGCGATAGTTTTGGGTGATTTCAGCCTGTGCCACATGCCGTCCAGATTGCACCATATGGCGGCCAGCCGACCACAAATCCGTAACAACGCGGTCATTTGCGGCAAAACACAAACCGTCAAACAGGTGCATTTCCGGCAGCGCGCATAAATAAGGATCGGTGCTGTCTATTGCCACCAGATCCGCCAGTTGGCCTGTGGCAATCACACCGGCCTTGCGCCCCAAAGCCTGTGCGCCGCCCTTGGCAGCCCCCAGATACAAGGTTTGCCCAACGGAGCCGGTTTTCTTTACCATCACGTTACGGTGTAAATCCCGCAGGCGCTGGGAATATTCCAGTGTGCGCAGTTCTTCGGTCAGGGAAATATGCACGTTGGAATCGGACCCGATGCCAAACGTTCCATCATGGGAAAGGTAGTTCGGCCCGTTGAATGGCCCGTCGCCAAGGTTGGCTTCGGTGATCGGGCATAATCCGGCAACGGCACCGCTTTGGGCAAGGGTAATGGTTTCGGTTTGCGTCATGTGGGTTGCATGGACCAAACACCAGCGCGGCCCGACATCCTGGGTGTTAAACAACCATTCCACGGAGCGTTGGCCGAGCCAGTCGGACACGTCCTGCACTTCCTGTGGCTGTTCGGCGATATGGATGTGGATTGGCGCATTCGGGTGCCGGGCTGTTACCCGTTCCAGTTCTTCAGGTGCCGTGGCGCGCAGGGAATGGATTGCAATGCCGACTTGGAAATCGGCAGGGGTTCCGGTCTGCGCGGCATTGATCTGTGAAACCAGATTGCTGAAATCGGCTACTGAATTGCCAAACCGCCGTTGGCCCCCTTCAAGCGTCTGTTTGCCAGCCCCGCCATAGGTATAGAGCACCGGCAAATGGGTCAGGCCGATGCCGCATTGCTGTGCGGCAGCAATGACCCGAAACGAGGTTTCGGCGCGGGTGTCATAGGGTGTGGCATCTGTCTGGTGGTGCAGGTAATGGAATTCCCCCACCGACCCATAGCCCGCCAACTGCATTTCCATAAACACTTGTGCGGCAATGGCCTGAATGTGTTCCGGGCGGAGATGCGCCACAAAGCGGTACATCAAATCGCGCCATGTCCAGAAACTGTCTTGCCCGCCGGTATGGTGTTCCGCCATCCCCGCCATCGCCCGTTGAAAGCTGTGACTGTGCAAATTGGCAAGCGCAGGCAGCAGCGTATCCACCACTGTATCACCAGTTTGCATTACCGCGCCGGTGTCGATTTTCCGAATTGTGCCGTCGGTGATTTGAAGGCGCACATCCTGCTGCCAGCCATCCGCGACCCAGGCGAGTTTTGCATAGATTTTCATCGGTGGTCCTTCTTATGTATAGACATGAAAAGGATAGAGGACTAATCTCCCCTTTGGCAACCCCGTTTATGAAAGAATCGCATGACAAATTCCGGTGTAATAATCTGTGCCAGTATGGCGACGCTTGATCCGCAGAGGGATAATTTCTATGGATTGCTGGCAAATGCCGCTGTGGCGGTGGAACATGGCAGGGTCGTCTGGGTTGGTGCGTTGGCTGATTTGCCAAGCCGGTATGCCGGTCTGGCGCGCCACGGCTACGACGATTGTTTGCTGACGCCGGCCTTGATTGATTGCCATACCCATGTGGTGTTTGGCGGCAACCGTGCGCAGGAATTCGAGCAGCGTTTGCAAGGGGCCACCTATGAGGAAATCGCCCATGCGGGGGGCGGTATTGTATCTACGGTCACCGCAACGCGGGTGGCGGATGAAGATGCGTTGTTGGCGGCGGCCTTGCCTCGGGTGGATGCGTTGATTGCCGAGGGTGTCAGCCTGATCGAGGTGAAATCCGGTTACGGGCTGGACCGTGAAACCGAACTGAAAATGCTGCGGGTGGCGCGGCGGATTGGCAAAGGCCGTCCGGTGCGGGTGGTCACATCGTTTCTTGGCGCGCATGCGGTGCCGGAAGGCATGTCGGCGGATGCCTATATCGATGATATTTGTATCCCGACCCTTCGGGCGGCCCATGCCGAATGGTTGGTGGATGCGGTGGACGGATTTTGCGAAGGCATCGCTTTTCAACCCGCCCAGATCGCCCGCGTGTTTGATGTGGCGCGTGAACTGGGCCTGCCGGTGAAATTGCATGCAGAACAGCTTTCCAATCTTGGCGGGGCTAAAATGGCGGCTTCTTACGGCGCTTTGTCCGTGGATCATGTCGAATATCTGGATGAAACGGGTGTCGCCGCGTTGGCCAAGGCCGGCACAGCGGCGGTGATTTTGCCGGCGGCGTTTTACACCCTGCGCGAAACACAAAAGCCGCCGGTGGATCTGTTGCGCAAACACGACGTGCCAATGGCGGTGGCGACCGATTGTAATCCCGGCTCGGCCCCGCTGGCGTCGATCCTGCTGGCGATGAACATGGCGTGCACCCTGTTTCGTATGACGCCGGCAGAGGCATTGGCCGGCGTGACCCGAAATGCGGCACGCGCGCTGGGCGTGGCGGATACGGGGGTGATCGCCGTAGGGATGCGCGCGGATTTTGCGGTCTGGAATGTGCGACATCCGGCGGAACTGTCATATCGTATCGGGTTCAACTCTTTGGAAAAACGTATTTTCGGAGGTCTGTTATGAAAGCTCTCACTCTTACGCCGGGTGCCGTATCGTTGGCTCGGTTGGCGCAGGTCTTTTGGCACCAGACACCGGTAACCTTGAATCGGGATTGCCAGAATGCGGTAGAAACCGCAGCCGATCACATTGCCGAAGCTGCCCAAGGCGATGTGCCTGTTTACGGCGTCAACACCGGTTTTGGCAAACTTGCCAGCATCCGCATTGCGCCGGAAGATACCGAAACCCTGCAACGTAACCTGATCCTGAGCCATTGTTGCGGGGTTGGAGACCCGATACCCGCTCGTATTGTGCGCCTGATGATGACGTTAAAATTGTTGTCCTTTGGACGTGGGGCATCCGGTGTTCGATGGGATCGGGTGGTGTTACTGGAAAACATGCTGGCCCATGGGGTAACGCCGGTTATTCCGGCGCAAGGGTCGGTCGGGGCGTCGGGTGATCTGGCCCCGCTGGCGCATATGACGGCGGTTCTGATTGGCGAGGGGCAGGCGGAATATGACGGAGAGGTCCTGTCGGGGGCCGTGGCCTTGCGCCGTGCGGGCCTGTCGCCAATCACGCTTGGGGCCAAGGAAGGCCTGGCCTTTATCAACGGCACCCAGTTTTCTACGGCATTTGCCCTCGCGGGATTGTTTCAGGGGTGGCGCGCGGCGCAAAATGCGTTGGTGACGTCGGCCTTGTCCACCGATGCGATCATGGGGTCCACGGCCCCGACCCAGCCGGAAATTCATGCCCTACGTGGCCATCGCGGCCAGATCGAATCCGCCGCCGCCATCCGGACGCTTCTGGCCGGTTCCGTGATCCGCGAAAGCCATGTGGAAGGCGACACCCGCGTGCAGGATCCCTATTGCATCCGCTGTCAGCCGCAGGTGACAGGGGCGGCAATCGATGTGTTGCGTCAGGCGGCAACCACGTTGGAAATAGAGGCCAACGCCGCCACCGATAATCCGCTGGTGCTGACCAAGGCAGGCTTGATTGTTTCGGGCGGGAATTTCCATGCGGAACCTGTAGGGTTTGCTGCCGATATGATCGCGCTGGCCCTGTCCGAAATCGGGGCTATTGCCCAGCGGCGCATTGCCTTGATGGTGGACCCGACCCTGAGCCACGACTTGCCGCCGTTTCTGACGCCCAACCCCGGTTTGAATTCCGGTCTGATGATTGCCGAGGTCACCACCGCCGCGTTAATGAGTGAAAACAAGCATCTGGCCAATCCTTGTGTGACGGATAGCACCCCGACCAGCGCTAATCAGGAAGACCACGTTTCCATGGCCGCCCACGGCGCGCGGCGATTGATGGTGATGGTGCAGAATCTGAACCGGATTTTGGGGGTTGAATTGCTCTGTGCCGCTCAAGGCATTGAATTTCGTGCGCCTTTGCAAACCAGCATGCCATTGCAATTGGTGATGGCACGTTTGCGTGCAGAAGTGGCCCCGATTGCAGAGGACCGCTACCTCGCCCCCGATCTGGAAGCGGCGGCCGCGTTGGTCAGCGGCGGGGATCTGGTCACGGTCAGCGGGCTGGAGGTAACGTTATGAGCGGGTTTGTCGAGGTTACAGAAGGCAACAGCCCGCTGGTTCTGGGCCTGCCCCACACGGGCACGAATGTGCCGCCGGATGTGTGGGCCACGTTGAACGATACGGGTCGTGCACTGGCGGATACGGATTGGCATATTGACCGGCTTTATGCGGATCTGGTGCCGCAGGTGACAACTGTACGCACCTTGATCCATCGTTATGTGATTGACGTAAACCGCGATCCAGAAGGTGCGAGCCTGTACCCCGGTCAAAATACAACGGAACTCTGTCCGACCACAGATTTTGATGGGCAGGGGATTTACCGCGCGGGGCTTGCCCCGGATGCTGCGACCATTGCGGCGCGGTTGAAACGGTATCACCGCCCTTATCACACCGCCTTGCAGGCTGCGCTGCAACGGGTGCGAAAAACCCACGGCTTTGCGGTGTTGTATGATTGCCATTCGATCCGTTCGGATATTCCGTTTCTGTTTGACGGGCGCTTGCCGGATTTCAATATCGGCAGCAGTGGCGGCGCGACGTGTGACCCCGAAATCCAGCACATTGTATTGCAGGAATGTCAGGCGGCAACCGGCTATTCCCACATCCTGAATGGTCGCTTCAAGGGGGGGTGGACCACACGCCATTACGGCCAGCCGGACAGCGGCATTCATGCGATCCAGATGGAATTGGCGCAAATGACCTATTTAACCGATGAAGCCTCGCCCTGGACCTATGACCTGACCAAAGCCACCCGCCTGCGTGAAAAGCTGGCCACAATTCTGAAACGCTTGTGTGACTGGAGTCCGAAATGACAGATCCTCGAAAAAACACCCGTGATGTATACCCGCCCACCGGCACCACCCTGAATGCCAAAAGCTGGCTGACAGAAGCCCCTTTGCGCATGTTGATGAACAATCTGCATCCGGATGTGGCGGAAAATCCGCATGAACTGGTGGTGTATGGTGGCATCGGACGGGCAGCGCGCACATGGCAGGATTTTGACCGAATTGTGGACAGTTTAAAAAATCTGGAGGCAGACGAAACCCTGCTGGTGCAATCGGGCAAACCTGTTGGCGTGTTCCGCACCCATGCGGATGCGCCGCGCGTGTTGATTGCCAATTCCAACCTCGTGCCGCATTGGGCCACATGGGAGCATTTCAACGAACTGGATCAAAAGGGCCTTGCCATGTACGGCCAGATGACTGCCGGATCGTGGATTTACATCGGCACACAGGGCATTGTGCAAGGCACCTATGAAACCTTTGTCGAGGCAGGCCGCCAGCATTACAACGGTGATCTGACCGGCAAATGGGTTCTGACAGCAGGGCTTGGCGGGATGGGCGGGGCACAGCCGCTTGCTGCGGTGATGGCGGGGGCCTGCTGTCTGGCGGTGGAATGCGATGAATCCCGTGCCGATTTCCGGTTACGGACCCGTTATGTGGATGAAAAGACCCGCTCGCTCGATGATGCTTTGGCGATGATTGAACGCTGGACAGCAGCAGGGGAGGCGAAATCCGTGGCGCTGATCGGCAATGCGGCAGATGTGTTTCCCGAATTGTTCAAACGCGGGGTTCGGCCTGATATTGTGACGGACCAAACCAGCGCTCATGATCCGGTGCATGGCTATCTACCCCAAGGCTGGAGCGTGGCGGAGTGGCGTGAACGGCAGGAAACCGCGCCCAAATCGGTGGACAAGGCTGCGCGTGCCAGCATGAAAATACAGGTTTCTGCCATGGTCGGGTTTCACAACGCGGGTGTGCCGACGGTGGATTACGGCAACAACATTCGGCAAATGGCGCTGGAAGAGGGGCTTGAAAACGCCTTTGCCTTTCCGGGGTTCGTGCCGGCCTATATTCGTCCGCTGTTTTGTCGGGGGATCGGCCCGTTTCGCTGGGCCGCGCTGTCTGGCGATCCTGAGGATATTTACAAAACCGACGCCAAGGTCAAAGAGCTGATCAATGACTCGCATTTGCACAACTGGCTGGATATGGCGCGTGAACGCATTGCCTTTCAGGGGTTACCGGCGCGGATTTGCTGGGTTGGGTTGGGGGTCCGGCACAAGCTGGGCCTTGCGTTCAACGAAATGGTGCGTACCGGCGAATTATCGGCCCCGATCGTGATTGGCCGTGACCATCTGGATAGCGGCTCTGTGGCCTCGCCCAACCGCGAAACCGAATCGATGAAAGACGGGTCCGACGCGGTGTCCGACTGGCCTTTGCTGAACGCATTGTTGAACACGGCCAGCGGGGCGACGTGGGTGTCCCTGCATCATGGCGGCGGTGTTGGTATGGGGTTTTCCCAACATTCCGGCATGGTGATTTGCTGTGATGGCTCCAAGGATGCCGACCGGCGGCTGGAACGGGTCTTGTGGAATGACCCGGCCACGGGTGTGATGCGCCATGCGGATGCGGGGTATGAAATTGCGTTGGACTGCGCGCGCGATAACGATTTGAAACTTCCGGCAATTCTGGGAAACTAAGGCTTGCGCTTGTCCTGTTGATCCCTGATATTTCGAGGGTCACAGGAGAACAGCAAATGCCGTTTCATCCCTTTCGCCGTCTGCTATTGGCCTTGCTGGCCTGCCTGTCGTTTGCCGCAGCGCAGGCCGGGCAGGTAACGGTTTTTGCGGCAGCCAGCCTGAAAGACGCGCTTGAAGAAATCACCACCGGTTTTCAGGCGGATACCGGTAACAGGGTGTCCCTGTCGTTGGCGGGATCATCCGCATTGGCGCGGCAAATACAGCTGGGCGCGCCGGTGGATGTGTATATTTCGGCCAATATGCTGTGGATGGATTTTCTGGAAGCCAAGGGGCTGACTGAACCGGATAGCCGTGTAGATTTACTGGGAAATGAACTTGTGTTGATTGCTGCGGGGCAGAATGCGGACAAGGTGGATTTGGCGAAACTGCCAACCTTGTTGGGGGCGGGGCATCTGGCCATGGCGCAACTGAATGCGGTGCCGGCGGGGATTTATGGCAAAGCGGCGCTGGAACATCTGGGACTGTGGCCGGGACTGTCGGCGAAAGTGGCCCAAACCGATAATGTGCGCGCGGCGCTGGTGCTGGTGTCGCTGGGCGAGGCCCCGTTTGGCATTGTTTACGCCACCGATGCGCAAGCCGATAAAAACGTGCGCGTGGTGGCGCGGTTTCCGCCGAATAGCCACGCTCCGATCATCTATCCCGCAGCGGTGGTCGCAGGGCGCAATAATCCTGCTGCAACCGCGTTTCTGGCACACCTGCGCAGCCCGTCGGCGCGGGCGGTTTTTGAACGCTACGGATTTGCCGTGCTGGTCGGGCAGGGCGGATGATGGACTGGCTTTCTCCTCAGGAATGGCAAGCGGTGCTGCTGTCGCTCAAGGTGTCCTTTTGGGCGACTGTGATCAGCCTGCCCTTTGGCGTGGGGGTGGCCTATGCGTTGGCGCGGGGCGTATTCCCGGGCAAGCTGCTGTTGAACGGGCTGGTGCATTTGCCGTTGATTATGCCGCCGGTGGTGACCGGCTATTTGCTGTTGCTGACCTTTGGCACCCAAGGGCCGATCGGTGCGGTGTTGCAGGATTTCGGTATTGTGCTGGCTTTTCGCTGGACCGGTGCGGTGCTGGCGGCGGCGATTATGGCGTTTCCGTTGATGGTGCGCGCCATTCGCTTATCAATCGAGGCAGTAGACCCCAAATTGACCGAGGCAGCGGCGACCTTCGGGGCCTCGCCGTTTCAGGTTTTTCGTACGGTGACCTTGCCGCTGATCCTGCCGGGGATTATCGCGGGTGCGGTGTTGGCCTTTGCCAAGGCAATGGGGGAATTTGGCGCGACAATTACCTTTGTCTCCAACATTCCCGGCCAGACCCAAACCTTACCCTCCGCCATCCACGCCTTTTTGCAGGTTCCGGGTGGTGAAAGCTCCGCCATGCGGTTGGTGCTGATATCGGTGGCATTGGCGATGGCGGCGATACTGGTGTCTGAATGGGTGTCGGCGCGGATTGCAAAACGGGTGGCGGGCAAATGACGTTATCGGTTTCACTCAAACACGCATTTGGTGGTTTTGATCTGGATGTGACCTTTCAGGCCCCTGCTGGCATTACGGTTCTGTTTGGTCCGTCCGGTTCCGGTAAAACCACGATTATCAACGCCGCTGCTGGCCTGTTACGCCCTGACACGGGTTGTATCGTCAGTGACGGCTGGGAGCTGTTTGACACTGCCAAAAACCACTGGCTACCCACACACAAACGCCGGCTTGGCTATATTTTTCAGGAGGGCCGCCTGTTTCCCCACCTCGATGTGCGCCAGAACCTGCTGTACGGGCAACGGTTTGCCCCCAATTCCGCCCCGCGCGAGGATTTGGGACGTGTGGTTGAAATGCTCGGTATTGGTCATTTGTTGGCGCGCCGGCCGGATATGTTGTCTGGCGGTGAGAAACAACGGGTTGCCATTGGCCGCGCCCTGCTGACCAGCCCGCGATTGATCCTTGCGGATGAGCCGCTATCGGCACTGGACGGGGCGCATAAGGCGGAAATCATGCCCTATTTCGAACGGTTGCGGGACGAGGTTTCTGTGCCGATCCTCTATGTGAGCCATTCCGCCGCAGAGGTCGCGCGGCTGGCTACCAGCGTGGTTGCGCTGGATCAGGGGCGCGTGGTGCAGACCGGACCGGCGGCTGAGGTGCTGAACGATCCGATGCTGGCCCCGCTTGGTGTACGGGCTGTCGGGGCGTTGCTAGAGGCTGTGGTGACGGCGCATCATGACGACGGGTTGACCGAACTGGATGTGGGCGGGCAGCGCCTTTTGTTGCCACGTTTGCAGCGGGAGACCGGCAGCCGTTTGCGTATCCGCATTCCGGCCCATGATGTGATCCTGTCGCGCAAGCGCCCTGTGGGTCTGTCGGCGCTGAATATCCTGCATGGCACTGTAGAACGCGTTCGTTCGGGGAATGGTCCGGGGGCGATTGTATCGCTGCGGATTTCCGGTGGCACGGTTCTGGCCCGTATCACCCGCCGGTCAGCGACTGCACTGGATCTGGAGGCCGGCGTGGAATGCTACGCTATCGCCAAAACCATCGCGGTGGCACCAGAGGATGTGGGCAGGGGCTAATCGCCCGCTTCGTCCAGCAGCCGGCGTACCCATTTAGCCGCGGCCCAGTTCACCGGAATTGCCAGTGGCAGGCTGATCATAATCGACGTGACCGGCGACAAGGCCGGCAGGCCGATACGTTGCCAGGCCAGTGTCAGCATGAACAGATTGACGGCCACGGCGGCCATGGTGAAGGGGTATAAAAACAGGCTCAGTTTGAATACGCTTGGGCCGGTATCAGGTGTTTCCGGCATCTCAGGCGGCCTTTTCTTGCGTTTGGGCGTTTTTAAGGGTGCGGGCAATCAGGGCGGGGATTTCGGGAGCAAGGCTGATCGGATCCAGTAAATCCCCCTGAAATCCTCCCTGTTTCAGCATCTCGGGAATGTCGCGGCGCACATGCAGGCCCTTGGCGGCAAAGAACGGCAGGCACAGGCTGTATTGGCCGGTTTTTGCGGCGATCTGATCGAGTTTGGGGGGTTCCTCGACAAATCCGCAGGTTACGGAACCCAATGGCAACAGCGCTGACAGCCCCGTTGCAAACCGGCGTGTGGCCTTGGCCGGATTGGCGCTGTTTTGGCCGCCGTGCCCGGCGATCAGGACATCGGTTTGGTCCACTGGCCAGCCGCGTCGGGAAATTTCCTGTTGCAGGATGCGGGCGGCCAACAGTGGCAACCCCTGATCAAGGCCAAGCGGGGCCAATATTGTTGTTTGCCGGATCAGTCGCTGGGGCAAGGCCGTGCCGGTGAACCAGCCATCGGCCATGAACAGCGGGAACAGACAGGCCCCGGGCATTTGTTCAAGCCGGCGTTCAAGCGCGCCCTTGGCGGCCATGGTGGCGCTGGCGACCTGCCAATCCGGCAGTTCCGCTGCCACTTTCAGGGCCAGTTGTCCCAGGCTCGCTTCGGCGCGGTCCGGTTGGCTTGGCTGGCCATGGGACACGATAATAGCGGCCCTAGTGGCTGGTGCCGTCGGAAAAGCTGATTTTGTTCCAGACATTGTATTTCCCCGAAGGTTTGCGCATGGGCAGGCGTTTGACTTCCTGCAAGGTGGCCGCATCATAGACGATGACCGCGCCGTCGTCCTCCCAGATTGACACCAGCGCGTATTTGCCGCTCTTGGTGAATTCCACATGGGCCACGGTTTTGCCCGGGGCCGGATCAAGGGTTTTCACGATTTCAAGGGTTTGCTTGTCAATAATATGCATTTTATCCTTGTTGGGACCAAAGAAAACATCGGCCCAGACATAGGGCGAATTCTCGTGGCTACGCATGAAAAAGCCGGGGCCGTCGGTTTTGATGGTTTTGATCAGCTTCCAGTTTTGCATATCGAGGACAGAGATTTCGGCATCCCGCAAATGCGGTGTGGCCATCACCCGTTTGCCATTGCGCATCCATGAAATGCCGGACCCCAGATGTGGCATGCCGCCAAGGGGCAGTTCGGCGATCACCCGCCCCACGTTCAAATTGATCACAACGCCTTTTTCGCTGGCCCGTGCGGCACCGATCAGGAAACGGTAATCGGGGCTGAAAAAGAAATCGTCCAGAGGCTCGTCCAGCATGATCCGGCGACGGGCAAACAGGCCTTCGGAGGAGGGCAAGGCCTCTTTCATACCTTTTTCGTTGGAATGGACAAAACCCTCGTACACCGGTGGGGCATTGGGATCGGTGGAGACCTCCCATATCTCGGGTGTATCTTTCAGGGCCAGAATAAAACTGTCGCGGGAGGGTGCCTGATACACGGCGGATACGCGGGACGGGGTGCCGCTGCGCCCGACAACATCCATGACCTTTTCCACCGAAAGATCATCCGTGGACAGGATGGTCAGGGTCATCGGCAGGTAATTTGCCACCGCCAGATGTTTACCATCGCTCGACATGGCAATATTGCGGCTGTTGACAGCGGCACGCACGCGGCCGACCTCTTGCAGGGACCAGATATCGTACTTCTGTACCCAGCCATCGCGGGACATGATGAATACATAGCGGCCATCGGGGCTGAATTTCGGGCCGCCATGTACGGCAAAAGGCGTGGCGAAACGGTCCAGAACCTCGAATGTGTCACCGTTGAGCACGCTGACGTGGTGATCGCCGGTTTCCACAACCAGCGTGATATTCATCGGATCGGCATTGAATACCGGTTTATCGGCAGGGGTGTATTTCGCGTTCATCCGGCGGCTGCCGGTGATATCATCGCGGCCCCATGCGGGCACCTCGGCCAGCGGGGTTTTGACGAAATCGACAAGGGCCGACAGTTCGGTGTCATTCAGTTTTCCGGCAAAGCCCGGCATCTGGGTTGCGACCCGTCCCTTGGCGATCACATCGGCCAGTTTCGGCCCCCGCAGCCGGTGCAGG
>CAMZLM010000012.1 GCA_947311485.1 uncultured Paracoccaceae bacterium | reverse complement strand
TGCGCATGGTTGCCGGGTTGGAAACCATTACATCCGGTGATATTTCAATCGGCGGCAAGGTCGTCAACGATCTGGAACCGGCGGATCGCGACATTGCCATGGTGTTTCAGAATTACGCGCTCTATCCGCATATGACCGTGGCGCAAAACATGGGCTATGGCCTGAAAATCCGTGGCATGTCCAAGGCAGATATCCGCGCCAAGGTCGAAGAGGCCGCCGACATTCTGGAGATTCGCGAATATCTGCCGCGCAAACCGCGCCAGCTCTCCGGGGGCCAGCGTCAGCGGGTGGCCATGGGCCGCGCTATCGTGCGTGATCCGCAAGTGTTCCTTTTTGATGAACCGCTGTCCAACCTCGACGCCAAACTGCGCGTACAAATGCGCCTTGAAATCCGCAAACTGCAACGCCGTTTAGGCGTCACCGCGATTTATGTGACCCACGATCAGGTCGAAGCCATGACCCTTGGCGATCGTTTGATGGTGTTAAACGGGGGGTATGTGGAACAGTTCGGCACCCCGATTGAGCTTTATGAACGCCCGGCCTCGCTGTTTGTTGCCGGTTTTATCGGCTCTCCCTCCATGAACTTTCTGCCCGCCAATGCCGATAATGGCCGCGTGACATTGAGCAATGGAACAACCCTTGAAACAGGTGGGACCGCGAGTGGTCCGCTCACCCTTGGTATCCGGCCTGAACATCTAGTGACCGCGAAAAACGGGGTCTTCAGGGTTCAAGTGGAATTGTTGGAACAACTTGGGGCCAACACATTGGTGCATGGTTTTCTGGAGGGGACCGACACACAGGTGGTTGCCTCCTTGCCGGGTGTGCAAAACATCGACTCCGGCACGGTGTTGCCATTTAACACCCCCGCCAGCGATCTACATCTGTTCAATGCCGACACCGGCAAACGAATTTAAAGCACCTCGCCTTAAACCTGCATCACGAAAATCGCGCCAAATCCAGCCCCGAGAAATGCTCCTGCGCTTCAGCAAACCCGACGGGTTGTGCGCCCTCTGGCACCATGGCGCGTGAATCGTTGGATGTATGCACCGCACGCAGATAAAACGGTTTGTCTTTTTCGACCAGATAGTTGGGATGACGCTCGCCTATCTTTTTGTGCCCCATCGAAAACAGATTACGCTTACAATCGGCCCGCGCAGTCAGCGTCAATCCGAGGTTGGTAAACGGCACATGCCGCTCTGTGAGGTTCGCGCCCTCATCCGCCAGAACCAGACTATAACCACGTGGAAAAGACGTAACCACATAATCTTTGCCTTGCTCCCGCTGCTCCCAGGCAAGCGTGGCTTGCTCACGACAGGTTGTGACAAAATCATCACTTACGCCATCATCATCGTCCAGCACAACACTGCTTACCAGGTCGTCAGGCTGGTATATTCGTTGAATTGCCCGCTTGAAAACACCACCGACATGCCTTGGCTCCCGGAAGAGGACCCCTCTTCGTCCGGTATTTTCCAGTTTTGAAACGCTTTGACGCAGTCGGCAGCGGTACGCCTCCGGCATCTTGCTTGACGACAGAATGATCCAGTCAAAATCCTTGTTCGTTTGTGCCATCAGCGACGGAAGGGTGATTTTCTCAAATAAATCAAACCGCTTATCTAATCGTTCCGTCTGAAAAAGCAATTCCGCGTCTCTACTCGCCCGGGACCGCCACCCCCCTGCCCCGAGGTAAGAGAACCTTGTCATAAATACAATTTTCATATCTTTTCCACTGCCTCATACTTTTTTATCAACAAGTTTAGCTTCTCGTTAGGTTTTTGTTAACTGGATTTCCCCAATGCCCCAAAAACAATCCGGTCAAATACACAGCCGGACTCAGATCAAACCGACATCCCCTGTCGCAAACTGCATTCCTTGTCCTGTGATTTTGTGCCAAGCTGGCCTTGAACACCTCAAACTCGGTTCCTGCCATGCGCCTGATGCTGTCCTTTGCCGCCCTGTTTTTGTCGATTGCCCTGTTGCAGCTCAGCTCCGGTGCCATTGGCCCGCTTGATGCGCTGTCCGGTGTGCAAGAAGGCTTTACAACTGCGCAAATCGGCATGTTGGGGTCCGCGCATTTTCTGGGTTTTTTTATTGGTTGCTGGTGGTCTCCCCGCCTGATGGGCAGTGTTGGCCATGCGCGCACCTTTGCCATTTTTGCCGCTTTCGGGGCCATCGGCGCGATTGCGCATCCAATGTTCATCTCCGCCAGCAGTTGGACTGTTTTACGCATTATGACCGGTCTGTGTGTGGCCGGCTGCTACACCGTGATCGAGGCATGGATGCAGGCACGTCTGACCAATGAAAACCGGGGGCGTGTGATGGGCGGCTATCGGGTGGTGGATATCACCGCCTCCTCGCTGGCGCAGATGATGATCGGCTTTCTGGAACCCGCCACCTATTTCTCCTATAATCTACTGGCAATCCTGTGTTGCGCCTGTCTGTTGCCGCTGGCGATGACCAAAAGCGAACAGCCCCATGTCCCCAAAGCCCTGAGCCTGCAACTGCGCAAAACATGGATGGTGTCACCGCTGGGCGTTGCGGGGGTGGTTGTTGCCGGACTGACCTCTGCCGCCTTTCGGATGGTGGGGCCGCTTTATGGCTTGGATGTTGGCCTATCCGCCAAGGAGGTCGGTTATTTCATGGCGCTGGTGTTGGTTGGTGGCGCGGTGGCGCAATATCCGACGGGCTGGCTCGCGGATAAATATGATCGGCGCTGGGTGCTGATCGGCCTGTCCATCGTCAGTATTTTCGCCTGTTTTGCCATGGCCGCCGTGAGCAGCAGTTCCGCTATTTTCATCTTGGCTACGGCTGTCTTTTTCGGCTTTGCCACCTATCCGATTTTTTCGGTCTCCATTGCTCACTCCAACGATTTTTGCGCCCCCGAAGACAGGGTGTCCCTGAACGCGACTTTATTCGTATTCTACGCCGTCGGCGCAATTTTCAGCCCAATTGTGGCCTCGGCCCTGATCGGGATTTACGGGCCCTTTGCCCTGTTCACCTTTGTCAGTGTCGCCCATGGGTTTTTGCTGGTCTTTGGCCTGTCGCGCACCCGCGCCCGCGCCACCAACACCACGCGCACGCGCTATAAATATGTGCCACGCACCTCTTTCATCATCAACCGTCTGCTCCGGCGGCATAAATAGCGCCTTCCTTGCTTTCCCTGACCGATATTTTGTTTTAAGGATGGGGGATCAAACAAGCATAGGCAACGGACATGGCACGCATACTCATCACCTCCGCGCTTCCCTACATTAACGGGATCAAACATCTGGGAAATCTGGTCGGCAGCCAACTACCCTCCGACGTTTACGCCCGCTTCAACCGCGCGTTGGGCAACGAGGTCATGTATATCTGCGCCACCGACGAACACGGGACCCCCGCCGAACTGGCCGCGACCAAGGCAGGCAAACCGGTGGATGAATTCTGCGCCGAGATGCACGAGGTTCAGGCAAATCTGGCACACGGGTTCCGTCTGTCATTTGACCATTTTGGCCGCTCCAGTTCCAAACACAACCACCGCCTGACCCAGCATCTGGCTGGCAAGCTGAACGAAGCCGGCCTGATCGCCGAGCTCAGCGAAAAACAAGTCTATTCCAACGCCGATGGCCGCTATCTGCCGGACCGCTATATCGAGGGCATCTGCCCCGCCTGCGGTTACGATGGCGCGCGTGGCGACCAGTGCGAAAACTGCACCAAGCAGCTGGAACCGACCGACCTGCTGGAACCACGTTCCGCCATTTCCGGTTCTACCGACCTGGAGGTCCGCGAAACCAAGCACCTGTACTTGCGCCAATCGCAACTGCGCGACCGGTTGCAGGACTGGATAGATTCCAAAACCGACTGGCCGATTCTGACCACCTCTATCGCCAAGAAATGGCTGAACGATGGCGACGGCCTGCGCGATCGTGGTATCACGCGCGATCTGGACTGGGGCATTCCCGTGCAAAAGGGCGACCAGCCCTGGCCCGGTATGGAAGGCAAGGTTTTCTATGTCTGGTTCGATGCGCCGATCGAATACATCGGGGCCACCGCCGAATGGGCAGAGGCCCACGGATACGAGGATTCTGCATGGGAACGCTGGTGGCGTACCGACAAAGGCGCTGATGATGTGCGATATGTGCAATTCATGGGCAAGGACAACGTCCCCTTTCACACCCTTTCCTTCCCCTCAACCATGATGGGATCAAATGAACCGTGGAAGTTGGTGGATTACATCAAATCCTTCAACTATCTGAATTACGACGGCGGCCAGTTTTCCACCTCCAAGGGGCGCGGCGTATTTATGAACGAAGCATTGGACATTCTGCCAAGCGATTACTGGCGCTGGTGGCTGCTGTCACATGTGCCCGAAAGCTCCGACAGCGAATTCACCTGGGACAGCTTCCAACAGGGCGTGAACAAGGATCTGGCCGATGTGTTGGGTAATTTTGTGTCACGCATCACCAAATTCTGCCGATCCAAATTTGGCGAGGAAATCCCCGCAGGTGGTGAATACGGCCCCGCCGAACAGGCCGTGATTACGGAAATCGGAAAACGTCTGGCGGCCTATGAACAGCACATGCAGGACATCGAAATCCGCAAGGCCGCAGCCGAACTGCGCGCGATCTGGGCTGCGGGCAATGAATACCTGCAGGCCGCCGCGCCCTGGTCCCTGTTTAAAACAGATCCCGATGCCGCCGCCGCCATCGTACGTTTCGCCTTGAACCTGATCCCGCTTTACGCGGTGCTGTCCGAACCCTTTATACCGGATGCCAGCGACACCATGCTAAACGCCATGAACGCCCAAGGCACTGTTTGGCCCAAAGATGTGACAGCCGCATTGGAAACACTGCAAGCGGGCCACGCCTTTAGCGTACCCGACGTGATGTTCGCCAAAATCAGCGATGACGCGCGCGACGAAATGCAAGCACGGTTTGCCGGTCGGGGGTAACCCGGGTCGGTACAGGCTATTCCACGCCCGACACATCCAACGTGAGCGCGTGAATTGGTCCCGCCATTTCCTCTTTGAGCACGGCATAAATCGCGCGTTGTTGTTTTACGCGCGATTGATCCGTAAATGCTGCCGCGCGGATAGACACGATGAAATGGGATTGCCCGCCTTCCGGTGCGCCTGAATGCCCGTGATGTTTATAACTTTCATCAATGATTTCAATGTGTTGCGGCGAAAAAGCCTCGATCAGCTTCTTTTCGATGATATCTTTGATCAGCATTTATTTTCCCTTTAAACGAAAAAGCCTCTTGGCGTGATTGCACAAACAGGTACTATCCGTGATCCGAGTCGACACGTAACAGGATTTCACCCATGGCAAAAGGTTCGCCTTTCGAATTTGACATTTCCGTATCCGCCGATAAAAAACGGCGGGCACGCGGGCGGCGCGGCATGTCCGGTGCTTTTGAGACCTCCACCCGGCAATGCGAGCATCCCGGATGCAGTGAGCCCGGAAAATATCGCGCGCCCAAACATCCGGATATTCTGGACGAATTCAACTGGTTTTGTCTCCAGCACATCCGAGAATTCAATGCCAAGTGGAATTTCTTTGAAAACCATTCCGAAGCAGAAATGGAAAAACAATTTGCCGCGGACAAGGTTTGGGAACGCGACACCAAACCGTTTGGCAAAAAATCCGTGGAACAAAAGGCCTGGGAGCGTTTGGGCATTGATGACCCGCATCAGGTGCTGGGCGCAAATGCCACCCGCAACCCGGGCAAGGCAGACCCCGCCGCCAGCACGCGCCGCCTGCCCCCCAACGAACGCAAAGCCATCGAGATCCTAGAGGCCCGCGACAACTGGACCAAAATCGAACTGCGCAAACAGTATAAAAAGCTGATCAAGGAATTGCACCCCGACCTGAATGGCGGCGACCGTACCGACGAGGATCGCTTGCAGCAGGTGGTGTGGTCATGGGATATCATCAAGGCCTCCAAGGTGTTCAAATGACCCGCGCGGCGTGGATAGCCGTCCTTGTCTTGGCCGCATTTCCTGCCACAGCACAACAAAAGCTGTCCAAATCCGAAGCCCTGAAAATCTATGCCCAGAAAACCCCCTTCAAGGCCTTTGCCGCCGCACGGCGCGGTAAGGCTTGGGGCATGACCTTTGGCGCGCACTCCTGGCCCGAGGCGCAACAAAAGGCACTGGCCTTGTGTGAACGCAACCGGAAAAATGCGGATGGACGTTGTCAAATCGTTGATACACAAGGGAATTACAGCACACGGCAAGGCAATAATTATTCCCTGAGCGCCGCTGCCAACAACGATTATGAACACAATTACCGCCCAATCCGGCGGCTGCACAAAGCATTTTCCGTTTCGTCCGATGGCCCTTGGGGATGGGCGATGGGTGGCTCGGAAACGATTGCCTCCCGTCGCGCTGTGGCCAAATGCAATGCACTTGGCCATGGTTTGGCCCCTTGTCGGATCATCGATATTGACGGATATTCACAAATTCGCTGATCCGCTCACAATTCCTCACAATAGCGGGAGAGTACTCCCGCAGGTTTTGACTTATGGTTGCAAAAAGTCGAGGCTCGTTATTCATCAATCACGAAACGAGCTACACCATGAAAACAATATTATTCGCAATCTTTCTGACCCTCGCCAGCAGCACCAACGCAGAAATGGTCAAGGTCGCCAGCCCCTATTCCGTTGACGAAACCCTCACCCGTTTGGAAACAATTGTAACCGGAGCCGGAGCCAAGGTTTTTGCCCGGGTTGAACACGCCAAAGGGGCTGCAAAAATTGGTCAGGACCTCGCGCCGATGGCTTTGTTGATTTTTGGCAAACCCCAGATCGGCACCCCCGCACTTCAGGCCAATCCTCTAACTGGTGTGGTTCTACCCGCACGGGTTCTTGGCTATCAGGATGCCGATGGCAAAACCTGGCTGGCCTATGAAAATCCGGCTGATATGTTCGCGCAGTTCGACATTCCTGCCGATGCTCCGGTTGTGCAAAAGCTGACCAAAGTATTGGCGGCCCTTACGGGCAAGGCCGTGGCCCCGTAACGCACCCGATCATGTTGGATATTGCCACCAATCGGTGGGCTTTACCCGCCCACCGCGCTTGCGGTCCAGCCACAGCGCCAATTTGCGAAACCGTGAAAGGGCAAGGCGCAGCCAGAGCCGGTTTTTGATGCGGGAAAAATTGCGGTTAAACGGACAAACCCGCATGCAAATCGCACAGTCGGAGGACATTTTCGCCCAAAAGCCGAAACACTTCTCCGCATCCGAGGTCCATTTTTTAACCCCTTGAATGGCCGAGACCCCGCCGCCTTCGGTGGGCGATCCATAGGGCAGCGCCTTGGCCGGACAGGCATCTGCGCATTTGGTGCAAATAGTACAAAAATCCGCTACACCCAGCTTGCGCGGCAGATCGTGGTCCAGCGGCAGGTTGGTAAATATCTTGGAAAATCGTAAACGCGGGCCGAAACCCGGGGTAATCACCATCTGGTTGCGCGCATATTCTCCAAGTCCGGCCTTGAGCGCAAAAGGGATCACCAATCCCGTATCATTCATCGAGGCCACGGCCTCATAACCTAGATTGCGAATATAGGCCGATAATTGCATCACCACGGAGGCCTCGTGGCTGTATTCCCGCCCTGTCGCGGCACCAGCCAGCGCAGAGGGATAGGTCGCAACCAGCTCTGCATCCATCTCATGGCCCAGCACGATGACATGGGCCAGGCCATCCGGCAGGGCGTTTTCTGCCTCTGACATATCGCGGGTATCGACGCGGGTTTTATACAGCCAGCGTTCATCCAAATCGGTCACCGCGCACAGATCAGCCCCGAAAAAGGCCGCAATACGTTTGATTTCCGCAGCCATTTTCGCCGGATCGTCCACCGCAACCTGATCCGGTGCCACCGGCGTGTCATTCGCAATCGGGGCCTGAAATCCCTCGCGTCGACCCTGTTCTGCCGCGCGGTTGGATATCACATCCGACATCAACCACGCTGCATTGCGCAGGGCAAAATCTTTTTGGGTAAACCCTGCCCCTCGGCGCGGCGCGGCCTCCATCCGGTAGGAATTGAAAAAACCGTCCGTGCGTTTATTCCGTATATGATCGTCCCAAAAAGCACGGCTGAAAACGTCATTCCGCTGGATAAACGGTTGAAAATTATCGCTGACATTTATGCCTGCCTCGGCATCGCCATCACGTTGGGGCGGGGTGTTGGAAGGCCAGACCATGACGGTTAGCGTATCTTTTAGCCCAGCTCTGTCAAGGGCTTGCCTGCACCGAGCAACCCGAATCGTCGCCGGTATTCACCCGGCGTCAAATCCGTGATTTGCTTGAACACCCTCCCAAAAGCGGAACCATCCTGATAGCCCACCCGCCAGCCTATTTCCGTTGCTGACAATTTCGAGCGCTCCAACATACCGCGGGCCTTTTCGATGCGCAGCTGTTGCAGGTATTCCACTGACGTCAGCCCCGTGACCCGATTAAAACGTCGCTGAAAGCTGCGCAATGACAACACTGCAAGAGCCGCAAGATCGGTTTGGGTAAACTGCGCGGCGCTGTTTCTTTCCAACCAGAGCTGCACCCGCCGGATTGCCGCGTCACCGTGGGCTAAATCGGGACGAAAACTGCGATAGTTCGCCTGCGCACGCCCGGCTGGGTCCACCAGAAAATGCCGCGCGGTCTGGCTTACGACCTGCATCCCCTGCCAACGGCCAATCAAGGCAAGCCCCAGATCAACCCAGGCCATCATGCCACCGGCGGTAATCACATCGTTATCATCCACCAACAGCGCCTCGCAGGATAGGGAAACATCCGGAAAACAAGCACGGAACTCATCTTCCAACGCCCAATGGGTTGTTACTGTTCGCCCCTGCAGAAGCCCGGCATGACCAAGCCAG
>CAMZLM010000011.1 GCA_947311485.1 uncultured Paracoccaceae bacterium | reverse complement strand
GAACCTCCCTGGTCGAGCAAATACTGGCCAGCCATTCACAGGTGCATGGCGGGGGGGAACGGATGTTTGCGACCGATCTGGTCAAAGACCTGCGGATCGGCACCGGATTTCCCGATGCAACCCAGATCGCCGAATTCGGGGCGCGTTATGTCGAACAGCTGCAATCACTTGCCCCGGAGGCGGCACATATTACCGATAAAATGCCGGCGAATTTCTTTTATATCGGACTGATCAAACTGGCGTTGCCGAATGCCAAAATCATCAATCTGGTGCGCGATCCGCGTGACAACGGCTACTCTATCTACAAGAACTTCTTTGATACCGAGGCCCACCGCTATGCCTATGATTTGCCCGATCTGGCGCGGTTTGCCAATCAGTATAAATCCCTGATGAACCACTGGCATGATCTGTTCGAGGGGCAGATTTATGACTGTGTGTACGAGGATTTGATTGCGGATCAAGAGGCCGAGAGCCGGAAGTTGCTGAATTATTGTGATCTGGAGTGGGAGCCGCAGGTGTTGGATTTCCACAAGACCAAACGCGCGGTGCGCACGGCGAGCGTCAATCAGGTGCGGCGCAGGATTTACAAATCCTCGGTGCGGTCATGGGAGCATGTGGCCGATCAGCTGACCCCGTTTGTCGAACGGCTGGATCGGGACCTTTGGGCGCAATATCTGAAATAACTCTGGGGTTTGCCTTGTTGGTGTGACAGTTTGCGTTAGATCAGCGTGATCTGAAAATACCAAACAGGGAAATACTATGACCAAAGGTAAAATTGCACAGACCAGCCCGATTGCTGTCGAGGTTGAAGCGGGAAAAAACTATTTCTGGTGCACATGTGGATTGTCTTCCAAGCAGCCGTTTTGCGACGGATCGCACAAGGGGACAGATTTTGCACCGATGAAATGGACCGCCGAAGAAGACGGCAAGAAGTTTTTCTGTGCCTGTAAACAGACGGAAAATGCCCCGTTTTGTGATGGCGCGCACAAGAAATTGTAAGGGCAGAGGGAAATTGTAAGGGCAGAGGGGGCGCTGCCCCCAAACCCTTGCGGGTTTTCCCCCGGGATATTTGAAGAAAATGGAATAGGGGGCGGTTGCGCCCCTTAAAGCACCTCGCCTTAAGCCGGAATCACCAAAACCTTGCCGCTCTCAGGCTTTTGCCTCAAGTTAAAGACGAGATGCTCTAACAGTTGTGTTTCAGGCTGGCGAGCAGGCCAAGGGTGGATCCGTCATGCGGATCATCCGTGGTTTCGCCGCAGACCAGCGGGAGCAGGCGGCTGGCAAGGCGTTTGCCCAGTTCGACGCCCCATTGGTCAAAGCTGTTGATGCCCCAGATCACGCCTTCGACAAACACGCGGTGTTCATAGAGTGCGATGATTTTGCCGAGCGTGCGCGGGGTGAGTTTATCATATAGCAGAGTGGTGGAGGGGCGATTGCCGGTAAAGACGCGGTGTGCGGCCTGTCGTTCCAGTTCGCTGCCTGTGTAGCCTTGTCGGCGCATCAGTTCACACGCGCGTTTTAAATCGCGTCCGCGCATCAATGCTTCGGACTGGGCCAGACAATTGGCGATCAGGATATTGTGTTGATGGGCCAGTTCGGGTTCATGGCCCTGACGGGCAATCATGAATTCACAGGGAATGGTCCGGGTGCCCTGATGGATCAGCTGATAAAAGGCGTGTTGGCCGTTGGTGCCGGGTTCCCCCCAGACGATGGGACCGGAGTCACAGGCCAGAGTTTGGCCATCCATGCTCACGCCTTTGCCGTTGCTCTCCATGTCCAGCTGTTGCAAGTAGGCGGGCAGGCGGGCGAGCCGTTGGTCGTATGGTAGCACGGCACGGGTGTGATACCGACAAAGGTTGGCGTGCCAAACCCCGATCAGCCCCAGCAAAACCGGCATGTTTTCCGCCAGAGGGGCGGTTTGAAAATGGCGATCCATTTCCTCGGCCCCGAGCAGGAATTCGGTGAAATCATCCGGTCCGATCGACAGCATCAGCGACAGGCCAATCGGTCCCCAGATGGAATAGCGCCCCCCGACCCAGTCTTCAAACCCGAACACCCGATTGCGGGCAACGCCGAATTCGGCAGTTTTTTCCTCGGATGTGGAAAGCGCCACCAGATGCGTGCCGATTTTATCGGCAGGCACCGCGCTTAGCAGCCAGTTTTTGGCGGCTGTGGCATTGGTCATGGTTTCCGTGGTGGTAAAGGTTTTCGAGGCCACGATGATCAAGGTTGTTGCCGGGTTCAAACCGGCCAGAGTGTCGGTGATATCGGCCCCGTCAATGTTGGAAATAAAGTGGCATTTCGGCCCGTCCTGATAGGGGGTCATGGCGATGTCGGTCATGACCGGTCCCAGATCGGAACCGCCAATACCGATGTTCACAACATCGGTAAACGCCGCGCCATTTGCTGCGGTAATATCGCCGCTGCGCAGCTGTTTGCTGAATTTTTTCATCCGGTCCAGCGTGTGCAACACATCGGGCATCACGTCGGCACCATCCACCAGAACCGGCCCGCCATTCAGGTTGCGCAAGGCGGTATGCAACACGGCGCGGTTTTCGGTTTCGTTGATTTTGTCCCCGCGAAACATGGCATCGCGGCGGTCTTCGACTCCGACATGGCGCGCCAGATTAAACAGCCCTTCCAGAATATCCGAATCCAGCGTGGTTTTTGAGTAGTCAAACAGCATATCACCAAAGGTCAGCGAGTATTGCTCAAACCTGTTTGCATCCTGATCAAACATCGATTTGATTGATTGTTCACCGCGGGCCTGATGTAATTGGCGCAGTTTATCCCAAACGGACATTGAAATTTCCTACTCGGCATAATGGACCGTTATCGGCCCTTTTCGTTTTAATATAATGCGTACGGGGGCCTGGGCCGCCGGACCATCTTTTAGGGCTTCTTCTAGCGCGTGTTTTTTGTCAGGTCCAGTGATCAGTAAATGGACCTGTGCCGCCTGTTGCAAAACCGGTGCGGTCAGGGTGAGGCGGGGTTCTGGTGCGCCTGGTGCGCGCATGGGCAGTATAACCGGAGCCGTGGCGACGAGCGCCTGATCCAGCAGATCCGCCCCGGGAAACAGCGATGCGGTGTGCATGTCCGTGCCCATGCCCAAAACGCACACATCCAGCGGCAATGCGGCACGGATGCCCCGGGCAAGGGCTTCAAGCACGTCTTCGGCCCTATCCGCAGGGCGGTAAAGCGGTACCAGTTCGGCCTGTGCGGCGCGGTCCTGTAGCAGATGTTCCCGCAGCAAACGGGTGTTGGAGCGTTCAGAGGTTTCCGGCACGAACCGTTCGTCCGTCAGCAACACCTTTGTGTGGGGCCAATCCAGATCCATTTGGCGCAGATGCTGGAAAAACGGGGCCGGCGTTGTGCCGCCGGGCACCGCAAGCGTGGCGGTGTTGGCGCGGGCCAAGGCGTGGCGCAATTCGCCGGCAACGGTTTTGGCAAGGCCGGAAAACAGGGCCGCGCGGGACGGGTATTCCTGAAAGAGCATGGTCATGTTTTGATCTTGCGCCAGCGGCGCCCGTCGCGGTGCAGCAACATGAGCGAATCCTCGGGGCCGGAGCTGCCCGGATCATAGGGTTGCGGGCGCGCGCCGCTGTGCTTCCATTCTTCAATGATCGGATCAACCCAGCCCCAGGCGGCCAAAACCTCGTCGCCGCGCATGAACAGGGTTTGATCGCCCCGGATCACATCCATGATCAGCCGTTCATAGGCATCGGGCAAAAAGGCAATGTCATCGCCCAGTGCCTCGGCAAAGGTCATATCAAGCGGCACCTCCATCAGGCGCATGCCGCCGGGGCCGGGTTCCTTGATGGTGACGCGCAGGGTCATGCCTTCGTCCGGTTGCAGGCGGATAATCAGCACATTGCCTTTGCGGTTGAAATCGCCTTCGAAAATAGAATGCGGCGGGTCTTTGAAGACCACCGCGATTTCGGACATGCGGGCGCGCAGGCGCTTGCCTGTTCGCAGATAAAACGGCGTGCCGGCCCACCGCCAGTTGGCGATATTGACCTTCATGGCGATATAGCTTTCGGTGGTGCTGTCGGGATTTCCCACGTGGTCCAGATAGCTGTCGCCCGGCTTTTCACCCAGATATTGCCCGCGCACGTAATCCGTTGGCGGCACCGGTTCCAGCGCGCGAATGACCTTGAGCTTTTCATCCCGCACCGCATCGGCCCCGTATTTTGACGGCGGTTCCATGGCCGTCAGGCACAAGAGTTGCATTAAATGGTTCTGCACCATATCGCGCATGGCCCCGGATTTATCGTAATAGGCGCCGCGACCCTCGACACCCAGATCCTCGGCCACGGTGATTTGCACGTGATCCACATGCTGCGCATTCCACAGCGGTTCAAACAGCGCGTTGCCAAACCGGACCGCCATCAGGTTTTGCACGGTTTCCTTGCCCAGATAATGGTCAATGCGATAGATTTGATGTTCGTCAAAACAGGTGGTCAGTTCCGCATTCAGGGCCTGTGCGCTGGCCAGATCATGGCCAAAGGGTTTTTCAACCACAATCCGGCTGCTGTTATCGGTGAGTTTGTGTTTCACCAGCTTGCGGGCGATTTCGCCAAACAGGCTTGGCCCGACCGAAAAATAAAACGCGGTGATCACATCCTTGCGCAGGTGTTTTTTCAGGCGTTTCCAACCCTCTTCGGCAAAGATATCCAGTTGTTCGTAATCAATGATTTCCAGAAACCGGTCGATGCCTTCATCGCCACAGGGGCTGGTTGTGGAAAACTCGATAATTGCAGTGCGGACAAATTCGCGAAATTTGGCTTGATCCATGTCGGCGCGCGATGCCCCGATGATGCGGGCCTCCGGTGGCAGTTGCCCCGAACACATGCGCCGGTAAAGACCGGGCAGGATTTTACGCCGCGCCAAATCGCCGGTGCCGCCCAGAATGACAAGGTCAAACGGGTCCACGGGAATTGTTTTTGCAACCATTGGAAGGTCTCCTGTGTCCAATATGCGTTATCGATAACGCATTCGATATTTGCCGACAAGGCAAGAATTCCATAACAGTTTTTCACAAAAACGTGGGAAACCCTGCGGGGCCTTTGATTTTGTGGCTTTTACATAGTAGCGATTAGGCAGACAACATCTAGGCAAGTCAATGAATGATCAGAATTTAAACCTCGAACCAATCGGCAAGTTTCAGGATCCGGATGTAACCGCCAAAGGCGATGCTCGGGCCGTGGTGGCACTGGCCGGCGTGCAGACGCTTTGGTTTAACACCGGTACGCTGTGCAATATTGAATGCGTGAATTGCTATATCGAGAGTTCGCCGACAAATGACGCGCTGGTGTATATTACCACAGCAGAGGTGGCGGGATATCTCGACCAGATTGCCGTGCGGGGATGGCCGACACGGGAAATCGGATTTACGGGCGGGGAGCCGTTTATGAACCCGGACATGATTGCCATGGCGCGGCTGTGTCTTGAGCGGGGGTTTGATGTGCTGATCCTGACCAATGCCATGTTGCCGATGATGCGCAAAAAGATGCGTGCCGGATTGTTGGATCTGGTGGCGGAATTCGGCGACCGGTTAACACTGCGGGTGTCGCTGGATCATTTTGAACCACAGAACCACGATGATATGCGCGGGAGCGGGAGCTTTGCCGTGACCATCAAGGGGATGCAGTGGTTGCGTGACAACGGCATTCGCATGGCCGTGGCGGGGCGGAGCCTTTGGGGGGATACAGATGCCGAGAGCCGTGCCGGTTTTGCGGCGCTGTTTTCCCACCATGAATTTGCCATTGATGCCTTTGATCCGGCGATGACGGTATTGTTCCCTGAAATGGATGAAAAGGTGGATGTCCCTGAAATTACAACGGCTTGTTGGGGGATATTAAACAAAAAACCAACCGATGTAATGTGCGCGTCTTCGCGTATGGTGGTCAAGCGCAAGGGTGCTGGCGGGCCGACGGTTCTGGCCTGTACTTTGCTGCCGTATGATCCGCAGTTCGACATGGGCACCAGTTTGGCCGAGGCCGAAAAGCCGGTGAAATTGAACCATCCGCATTGCGCGAAATTCTGTGTTCTGGGCGGAGCCAGCTGTTCGGCCTGACGTGGAATTTCAAGGGGCAAGCGGGGGCGCTGCCCCCATGTCAAAGGCGGGATGCCCTATCGGGTTTCAGCGCTTGCGCCGCCGTCTGCGCCCGCCGCCTTCGCCGCCGCCGGTGTTAAAGGTGACATTCGGCAGCGTGACCACGGTGTCCAGTATCGGGAAGGGTTCTACCGCGTTGGGGATGTTGGACGCGTTGACAAAATGTTCCTGAAAACGGGGTTCCACGGCCGTTTCGATTTTGATAATCTCCCCGACGACGCGTTCAATGTCGCGCCTTGCATCGGTGTTGAGCAGGGCAATGCGCGCCCCTGTGCCCGCAGCGTTGCCCGCCGAGGTGACCTTTTCCAACGCACAATCGGGGATCATGCCCAGCACCATGGCGTGTTTGGGGCTGATGTGGGCACCAAAGGCCCCCGCCAGAACGATCCGGTCCACGGTGTCGATGTCGAATTTATCCATCAACAGGCGCGCACCGGAATAGAGTGCGGCTTTGGCCATCTGGATTTCGCGGATGTCGTTGTTGGTGACGGTGATTTTGGGGCCGCCATCGGCGCTGCCGTCCCAGACCAGATAGGAATTGGTGCGCCCGTCCAGAAAACAGCGTTTGGTGCCGGTTTGTTCGGCAGAACCGATTAGCCCCGGGCCATCCACGATACCGGCGATACGCATTTCCGCGACAAGTTCGATGATGCCGGAACCACAAATGCCGGTAATGCCGCTGGAGAGGATCGCCTCGGCAAAGCCGTCTTCGTCGGACCACAGGTCAGAACCGATTACCTGAAAACGCGGTTCTTTGGTTACGGGGTCAATGGTGACATGCTCGATTGCCCCCGGCGCGGCGCGTTGGCCGCTGGAGATTTGCGCGCCCTCAAAGGCAGGGCCGGTGGGGGAGGAACAGGCGAGAACTTTTTCCCGATTGCCAAGCAGGATTTCCGCATTGGTGCCGACATCGACCACCAGCACCAGATCCTCCGATGTGTTGGGTGATTCCGAAAGGGCCACCGCCGCCGCATCGGCCCCGACATGGCCGGCAATACAGGGCAGGATGTAAACGCGGGCGGCGGGATGCAGGGTCAGGTCCAGATCGGTCGCCCGCAACGACAGGGCGTTGGACGTGGCCAGCGCAAAGGGGGCCTGACCGAGTTCAAACGGATCGATGCCCAGAAACAGGTGGTGCATGACCGGATTGCACACGAACACCGCATCCATAATCAGGGCTTTGTCGATTTCCGCATCGGCCGCGATCTGCACAAACAGGGCGTTCATGGCCTCGCGCACGGCCAGGGTCATTTCCTGTGCGCCGCCTTCGTTCATCATCGAATAGGAAACGCGGCTCATCAGGTCTTCGCCAAACCGGATTTGCGGGTTCATGATACCGGAGGAGGCGACAACCGTGCCATCCTGCAAATCACACAGATGCGCGGCGATGGTGGTAGAGCCAAGATCCACCGCCATGCCGTAAATGCGGCCTTCGTAAAAACCGGGCCAGATGTGCATAATGCGTTTGTCGTCAAGGTGGACCGCACAGGTGACCTTCCAGCTGCCTTTGCGCAGGGTGGGTTGCAGGCAGGCCAGAATCGGCAGGTCGGCGTGGATATCTTTCAACTGCCACTGGTTGTGCAGCGCGGCAATCAGGCGTTCCAGATCGCCGGAGGGTTCGTGCATGTCGGGTTGCTCGACCTCTACATAGAAAAGTTTTACCGACGGGTTCATCACAATGTCGCGGGCCTCGGCGCGTTTGCGCACCACTTGTTTGTGGACCTGGCTTTCGGGCGGAACGTCGATCACCACGTCGCCCTGAATCGTGGCCTGACAGCCAAGGCGGCGTCCGTCAATCAGGTGGCGTTTGGACTTGTAGCGTTCCTCAACGCTGTTCCACGCGCTCAGCGCGTCCGGTTCCACGGTCAGCCCGTGTTTGGGAAATTCGCCATAGGAGGGGGTGATCTGGCATTTGGAACAAATACCGCGGCCGCCACAAACCGAATCCAGATCGACGCCCAACTGGCGCGCAGCGGTGAGGATCGGGGTGCCGGCCGGAAAGCGGCCACGTTTGCCGGAAGGCGTGAAAATTACCAGTGGGTCTTGGGTGGTCATGGGTGTCGCCCGTCTTGAAAGCAGAAGTTAACTGCACAATAGGGCGGTTTGACAGATTGGAAAGCCGGCAAACGTCATTTTATGGTGTTTTGACGTCGCAAGCACGGTGTGCGGGGACCGCTCACCGTGCATGGGGACGTCGGGTCAAAGGCTCAACTGTCGTTTGAACTCCAGCGGCAGCGATCAAAATCGGCATATTTCCGCATTTGTTCAACATGACCCACCGCAATAATGCGGGTGCAGCCTTCCAGATCTTCTGCTTTTTCAAAGACAGAGACTTTGCCGGTTTTTGCGATATCGCCAGCCGTGGTGCAAAGGGTTTTTCCCGGAGCCAAAGTGCCGGTAAGCCGGCTGTCGCCACCGGCGTCTACAGCAAAGAAATAGGCTTCCTTGTCTGCGTTTTGCACGCAAACCTGATTTGGTTCTACGGCAGATGCAGCGGTGACCATGGCGCTATTGGCCGGTGTGTCGGGTTGTGTGGCGGCGTGTTTTTCCATCGGTTTGGAAAAACTGGCAACATAGGCCACAACATCGCGGCGTTTTTGCGGGTCTTTCAGCTTGAACCGCATCTTGGCCTTGGCGCGTTTGTTTCCGGTAAAGGCGCGCAGGTATTTTTTGGGATCGGTTATGTAGGCCTCGATTTTTTCGACATCCCAGATCAGGCCTTTGGCCGAGGCCTCTTTCATGCCTTTGCCATATTTATACCCTTCAAAGGTCCCGGCCGCGCGCCCGATGACGTTCGTCAAAACCGGACCGGCGGCATTTTTGGCACCGTCACCGATTCGATGGCAGGCAGCACAATTTTTGAAGATAATTTTCCCGGCCTCGATATCCTGTGCGGGGGCTATTTGCGCAATGGAAAGCGAAAATAGAACCAGTGATGTCAGTTTTTTCACGACAATCCTCCTTGTTCGTCTTCTCTACATTCCCGTGGGATATGGCGAGTGTCCAATCACATTTTCAACCCCTGCGGTCACAACAAGTTTAGCGCATTGTGACACCGGGTGATCGGCTGGCGTGCTTTACTCGGCATACCGAAACATACGAACAACCACCGGCGGGCCGCTGAGCCTGCTTCCTGACAGGAGAAACAGATGAAAAAAACACTAATGGGATGCATCGTCGGCGCGGCACTGGCCTTTGGCGGTAGCGTTGGCGCTCAGGACAACATGATGCCTTTCGGGACAGACACCGAAGTGAATTACGCAGCCCAGCTCTGGACTGCAATGGAATCAATCAACATGGTTGGCGACGGCATGTTGCGGACATTTCCCTACGAAGGGATCGCGCCACACGGGATGATGCTGGAAACTTTTTATACCAAGGCAACCGTTGGCGGGCATACCGGAACCTTGCTGGTGAAACGCAACTATGGTCCTGAAGGGGTCAGCGAAGACGAGGTTCTGATGGAGCCAGGCAAGCACCTTGGCGCAATCACCGTGATGTTCAAGCGCGAAGCCGGTTATGACGCGGACAATCAGGACTGGTTCTGGGCCAAATATCTGCCGGATGGGTCGCTGGATAAAAATCCCAAAGGCATGCAACTGGCCGGACGTGTGGCAAAGGGTAAACCCAAGGGCTGTATTGCCTGCCATTCCGGGGCACCGGGCGGGGATTATATTTTCACCACGGATCACATTAAATAGGCCGGTCTCAGGTCTAAAACCATGGCGGTCCCTGTTCGGGGCCGCTTTTTTATTGAAAGAACAAAATCCCGTAACCAAGCCCGAGGATCAGGCAAAGCGGCGAATAATAACGCCGGTTGAGCGTGGCGAAAGGTTCCTGATTCAAGCCGGTTTGAAAGGCGGGCAAATAGCCTGCAACCCCGCGCAGGAGGAAAACCAGACAAAGTACCGCCAAACCGGCTTGAACCCGGACAACAGGGCCGATCCCCAGAACCCCCAACACAGGCAACAATGCGGCGGTGCCAATCAATCCGGCAACCAGCAGCGTGATTGCTGCAGGGGGCATACGTTCGCCCGTGACGCCGATTACGGTTTTGGGCAGGTCGGCCCTGTCTTTGGCAGGCCAATAGCCGCCAACAGCCCAATAGACATGCAAACCGGCAACAAAGCCCAGTATCGCGAACAGACCCAGTGCAACGACAATAGTCATAGTTGCACCCCGTGGGGGGCTAATCCGGCCCCGATCAAAATGGCGATCAATCCAAAGGCAATCCATTGCGGCATAGTGGTTAAATTGCCGTGCCGCGACATACCATACCCGATGAATAATGCGGTAAACCCGATGCTTTGCAGGAAAATCAGCTGCAAAACACCCGTGGATGCCTGACCGGACGCCACCAACAGCAAGGCGACCGTGTCGGTCACTAAAACCACAGTTACCATATGCCACAAGACCGACGCATACCCCTTTAACAGCGGGGACAGCGGGCTGTTCAGCATCGGGTGATGAACCTCTTTGCCGCCGCCAATGACATGCGCCAGACAGGTGAGCCCCGACAGGGTACCCGCCGCCATTATCCAGTTATTCATTTTTTGCCTCCCATTGCCATACGGATGCGTATGTACCGATGGGGCTTGCCTCTGTCAATACGCTTGCGTATGTTACCGTATGACCGAAAAGAAACGTCTCTCGATTGTGGATTGGCTGCAGGCTGGATTTCAGGCTTTGGCGGCGCTGGGGCCTCAAGCCCTGAAGGCGGAGCCGTTGGCGCGCAGGCTCAAGGTATCCAAAGGGTCGTTTTATTGGCATTTCAAGGATATCGCCGATTATAAATCCGCGATGCTGGACCATTGGCAACAGCAGGCAACCGGCGATATTATTGCGGATGTGTCGGGCAAGCAGGGGACGGCACCGGCGCAGTTGGCTGATCTGATTACCGCGGTTTCCACGATGGATATGGCGGCCTATGGCGGAACAAACATCGAAGCCGCGATTCGGGATTGGGCGCGCTATGACAAACAGGCACAGGCTGCGTTGCTGGCGGTGGATCAACAACGGCTGGCCTATCTGGAACAGTTGTTTCAGGGCTGCGGATTTGATGCCGGGCTTGCTAAAACCAAGGCGGTGTTGCTCTATGGGGCGCTGAATGGGCTGCAAGCATTGGCCTATACAGGGCGGGTGGACGTCGCGCGTGAATTGCGCCATTTATTGACGCAATTGCTCAAGGAATAACCGGTGACACAGAAAAACAAGGGAACAGAGCCGATTGCCACGGAAATTCGGTGCGCGGGGGGCTGGCAGGCGGCGGATGATCGTTGTGTGCTGGCGTATGACGCGCGGTTTTTGCGGCGCAAACGGCTGCAAACGGCACAAGGGCAGGGGTTCCTGGTGGATTTGGCGCAGACGGTGTCGCTTAACCATGGCGATGCCTTTGTGTTGAATACGGGGGCGTTGGTCGAAGTGGTCGCCGCCAAGGAGGCCCTGATTGAAATCACCGGCCCTGACCTGCTGCGGCTGGCCTGGCACATCGGCAACCGCCATGCCCCGTGCCAGATTGCCCCCGAACGGTTGCTGGTGCAACACGAGAAAGTCATGGCCGATATGCTGGAAAAACTGGGGGCAACCCTGCATATGGTCGAAGAACCGTTCAGCCCCGAAGGCGGGGCCTATGGCATGGGGCGCACGCATGGTCATGCCCACTGATCGTGCGGTTCTGATGCTGGCGCAGTGGTTTTCACCGGCCTATCCGGTTGGAGGATTCAGCTTTAGCCACGGGTTGGAACAGGCTGTTTTGGCAGGGGAAATTCAAAATTCAACCGTATTGGGAATCTGGCTGAAAACCCTGCTGGTCTATGGGGCTGGGCGTAATGACGTGATCCTTTTGGCGGCGGCCTATCATGCGAAAACAGACGCGGAAGTCGGGGAAATCGACGCCTTGGCACGGGCGCTGGCACCTGCCGAAGAACGCTTGGCCGAGACCCTGTCCCAAGGCGAGGCTTTTGCGCGGATTACGGCGGCGGTGCAGGGCCGTGACATGGCTGCGCGCTGTTATCCTGTGGCGGTTGGATGTGCGACACGCATGGCGGATTTGCCGTTGGGACTGTCTGCGCAGATGTACTTGCAGGCGATGACGGGTAATCTGGTTTCTGCCGGAATCCGGCTGGGCTGTTGTGGTCAGACCGAGGGCCAGAAAATGCTGCATAGGCTGACGGATCAATGCCAAACCGTGGCAAATTCCGCGATTATGCACCCGATTGAAGATCTGGGTTCCGGTTGCGTTGCGCTTGATATTGCGGCTATGAACCACGAAACCCTGTATTCAAGGATATTTCGCTCATGACCTCCCCGAACGGACCTCTGCGTATTGGAATTGGTGGCCCTGTGGGGGCTGGAAAAACCACGCTTACTGCGGAACTCGTGCGGTTGATGCGGGACCGGTTTTCGGTGGCTGTGGTGACCAACGATATTTACACGCAAGAGGACGCCGAGGCCCTGATGCGATTGCAAATTCTGCCGCAGGACCGGATTATCGGTGTTGAAACAGGGGGATGCCCGCATACGGCGATACGGGAAGATGCGTCGATCAACCTTGCCGCCATTGATCAATTGCGCCGGCGGCATCCGGATCTGGATGTGGTCCTGATCGAATCCGGCGGGGATAACCTGTCGGCCACCTTTAGCCCTGAACTGGCGGATTTAACGGTCTATGTGATCGATGTGGCCGCCGGCGAGGAAATCCCCCGCAAAGGCGGGCCGGCGATTACGCGGTCCGATATTCTGGTGATCAACAAAACCGATCTGGCCCCCCATGTCGGGGCCTCGCTGGAGGTCATGGCACGGGATGCCGCACGGATGCGCGGGGACAAACCATCGGTTTTCGCCTGCCTTAAACAGGGCGACGGGGCGGCAGAGGTTCTGGACATTTTAAGCAAACTGGGCGGGCTTTAGGCCGCTTCCGGCTTGCTCAGCTTGTCACATTCGTTGAAAATCCGCTTGGTGCAGGTCGCGCAAATGGAGCTGTCCATATCGGCCATGGCGGCGGTGATGGCCTCGCCTTTGGACATCAACAGGTGATCGGCTTCCAGCTCCTCGACCACGTGAAACCGGTGCAGGGCCTTGACCAGTGGCGGATACAGGGCCACGATGCGGAAAGAGCCGCCCTGATCCTTGACGTCGCGGATCACCTGTATCAGCAAATCAGCCCCGGCCAGATCAATTTTGCCATTGCCCTTAAGGTACAGTACCAGATGGATTTGCCCCGGACGCCGCGCCCGCATCTGTTTGATTTTGCGCTCCACATGTTCGACCGAACCAAAGAACAACGGCCCATCAATGCGGAAGGTCACGAGCTGTGGACATTCAGGCAATTCGTGCAAATCCACATCACGGAATTTGCGCAGGCCATCGCTGCCCACTGTGGGGGCGGTAATCGGCAGGGCCGGGTGGGAGCTTTCGAAAATAAACACACAGAATGATGCAATCACCCCCACATAAATCGCGAAATCCAGTTCGATAAACAGGCCGGCAGCAAAGGTCAGTCCAAGGATCACGGTTTCAGGGCGGCTCGAGGTAATGATGTGTTTGACTTCGTGAAAATCAATCAGCCGATAAGCCACAAACAGGATCAAACCGGCCATGGCAGGGTTGGGGATCAACGCCACCCAAGGCGCGATAAACACCAGAATGAGCGCCAGAAAAGCCGATGCAAAAATACCGGACATCGGGGTTTTTGCGCCTGCGGCCGCATTCACGCCGGAACGGGTAAACGAGCCGGACCCCGCGTAACATTTGAACAGACCGCCGACCATATTGGAGATCCCCTGACCGATCATTTCCTGATTGGCGCTAAAGGGTTCACGCCGCCGTACAGCAAAAGCGCGGCCAATGGAGATCGCCTCGAGCAGGCCGACAAGCGCAATCGCGGCGGCACCGGGGGCGAGCTCGGAAATCTGTTGCAGGCCGACAGAGGGCGGATCAAAGGTCGGCAAGGCATTGGGCAAGGCACCGACCATGGAAACGCCGTGGTTTGCCGCGTCCAGGTACCAGGCCAGAACACCGCCCACCACCAGCGCCACCAGAAAACCGGGCAAGCGCGGGGCAAAACGGGAAACCAGAATGGCGGTCAGCAGGGTCACAACCGAAATTGAAACGGCAATCCCGTTGACGGTATCGAAATTTTCAACCACCCGCGTCGCCCGTTCGAGCACATTGCCCCCGCGTTCGACCTGAATGCCAAGCGCACCGGCAAGTTGACTGACAGCAATCAGCAACGCGGCAGCGGCGGTAAAGGCGGTCATCACCGAATGCGACACAAACGATACCAACCCGCCAAGCCGGGCCACCCCGGCGATCAACTGGAACAGGCCCACCATGATGGTCAACACCAAGGCCATCTGGATATATTCATCCGTCCCGGGCAGGGCCATATCGGACAAGGTGGTAAACAAAACCGCCGAAATCGCCGTGGTCGGCCCCGACACCATAATCATCGACGATCCGAATATCGCCGCAACAACCGCCGTGATCATCGCGGTATACAACCCGTATTCCGGCGGCAAACCGGCGATCGTGGCAAAGGCCACCCCTTGGGGCAACACAATCGCCGCGTTGGTAAAACCGGCAAAAGCGTCGGCTTTGAGTGTTTCGGAATTAACAAGCCTCATCCAGCTTGGCACTGGAATCATGTTTTTCATCTGCATTAAGTCTGCTTTCGTTCACCCGCAACAGGGCAGGGTCCGGCATATGTTTTCTTTGGCAATAACGTGCCTTAACCTTGTCAGGCAAGGGGGATGCGGGCATTTTCGCGGCAAAACGGGTGTGGCACAAGAACACAGGTCCGAGGGCATTTCAAAGAGATTTCCCCGAAATTGATCCGGTTTTCAGGGGGTATGGAAACGGTAAATTATTGTTAACATTCATATAACATTCATAAATGCGAATATTTTTACTTAAACCTTGGGCAGATAATTGGCCTTTAGGCCCAGAATGAAATCACGAACAGTTGTCAGGGTGCTGGTCATGGTCAAATCCTGACGGTTCAGCAAATACCATTGCCGCTCGATCGGCAGGCCCGGGCTGTTCAGCGTGGCCAGACGACCGGTTTTGATTTCCTCGCTGGCTGTGTGCTGGGAAATCATCGCCACCCCCAGATTGGCAATCACCGCCTGTTTAATCGTCTCGTTCGAGCCAAGTTCGATTTGGCGATAGGTCATGCCCTGACCGATCCGGTCCAGATAACGGGTCATCAGAATTCGGGTGCCGGACCCCTGTTCGCGGGTGATAAAGGTCTGGTTCAGCAATTCGTCCACCCCGACACGGTCCTGATTGGCCAGCGGATGTTCCGGCGCGGCAATGATCACATGCGGATGCGCCCCCAGCATTTCGGCGACCACTGCGGGCGAACGGGGCGGGCGGCCCATAATCGCCAGTTCGATCGACCGTTCTTGTAAACCGGCCACAATGTCCTGACGGTTTCCGACCCGCAGGATAACATCGATGTTGGGGAATGCTTCGCGCAGGAGCGCCACCAGACGCGGGGCGAAATATTTGCCGGTGGACACCACCCCCAAAACCACCATGCCGGTTTGGCCGTCCTGCAGGGCCTGTACCTTTTGCATGCAAATGCTCAGGGTGGCGCTGATCTGGCGTTCCGCCTCCAGAACAGCGAGTCCTTCGGCCGTAAGAATCGCACCGGTTGCACCACTGCTTTGCACCAGTTTGCAGACGGTTGCGGCCTCCAATCCGCGCAATTGGGTGTGTACGGCAGGGGGGGTCAGGTTCAACTCGCCTGCTGCGGCGGTAATTGATCCATGTTCCGCAACCGCCCGAAGCGCACGCAACTGTTTGAGAGTAATGGATTCTTGTTTCAACTTTAAAAAATACTTTCGCTATACAAGTTTTTTTTAAATTTCATAACAAATCAATTTATGGAATACAAGAGGTGTTGAAACAGGTTGCCCTCTTGGGTCGCGCTACACTGTAAGAGTTGGAAAGCAAAAAATGCCATCAAACACCCCCATTATCGCCGCCGATAAAATTCCGGCAGATTTGTACCCGGTTATCAAGTCCCTGTGCACTGTTGCTGTGGATGTGGTCAAGATTATCGCCAAGGGGCCACTGGGCCAGTCCTTGGGGCATGAGGTCGGGGAAAACTCTGACGGGGACGGCCAAAAGGCGCTGGATGTGTTGACGGATGAAATGTTCGCCGCCGACCTGAAAAACCAAAACGTGCGGTGGTATGCCTCCGAAGAACAGGAAGAAGTGGTCGAGCTGAACCCGCAGGGAACGCTGGCGCTGGCGATTGATCCGCTGGACGGGTCATCCAACATCGATGTAAACGTGTCGATCGGCACGATCTTTTCTATCTACAACGCCAAGGACGGCGCAAACGAGAGCTTCCTGCGCCCCGCCAATGAACAGATTTGTGGCGGTTATATCATTTACGGGCCGCAAACCGGCCTGATGGTGACCTTTGGCAAGGGCACACAGTATTACTTGCTGGACCCGGACACAGGTACGTTTGTGCTGATCGAGGACGGGGTAACGGTTCCTGCGGACTCCAACGAATTTGCCATCAACGCGTCCAACTATCGCCATTGGACCAAACCGGTTCGGGCCTTTATTGACGATTGTGTCGCCGGTGTCGAAGGCCCGCGCGAGAAAAATTTCAACATGCGCTGGGTCGGGTCGCTGGTTGCGGAAACCCACCGGATTTTGACACGCGGCGGGATTTTCCTGTATCCGTCGGATGCGCGCCCCGGCTATGAGCAGGGCCGTTTACGGATGGTTTACGAATGCGCGCCAATGGCGTTTTTGATCGAACAGGCCGGTGGTCAGGCCACAGACGGGTCCGATCCGATTATGAACCATCAGGCCGAAAAACTGCACGCCCGCACCCCGTTGATCTTTGGTACGTCCGGTAAGGTCGCCCGCGTGGCCACCTATCACGATCTGCCTGAAGAAGAAGTCTCGGCGCTGTTTGGCAGCCGTGGCCTGTTCCGTAACTAAGGAGTCCCGATATGAGCAAGAAACACCCGATTATTGTTGTGACCGGTTCTTCCGGTGCCGGAACTTCCACCGTTCAAAACACCTTTGAACAAATTTTCCGCCGCGAGAAAATCAAACATGTGGCGATCGAGGGCGACGCCTTTCACAAATATGACCGCGTGGCGATGAAGGCCAAAATGGAAGAAGGCGAAAAAGGATGCGATCCGTTCAGCCATTTTTCCTATGAAGCAAACGAGCTGAAAAAGCTGGAAGATGTGTTTCGCGTCTATGGTGAAACCGGCAAAGGCGAATACCGCCACTATGTACACAATGCCGAAGAAGGCGCAAAATACGGGGTCGAAGCCGGTAAATTCACCGAATGGGGGCCGTTTGATGACGATTCCGACCTGTTGTTTTACGAAGGCCTGCATGGGGCCGTAAAAAACGACGAGGTGGACCTGCCAGCGCTTGCCGATCTGAAAATCGGGGTTGTGCCGGTGATCAATCTGGAATGGATCCAGAAAATTCACCGTGACCGGTCGCAGCGGGGCTATTCGACCGAGGCGGTGACCGACACCATCCTGCGCCGGATGCCGGCCTATGTGAACTGTATTTGTCCGCAGTTTATCGAAACCGACGTGAATTTCCAGCGGGTGCCGGTTGTGGATACCTCCGATCCGTTTGTGGCGCGCTGGATTCCGACTGCGGATGAAAGTCTGGTGGTGATCCGGTTCAAAAATCCAAAGGGTATCGATTTCCCGTATCTGACTTCGATGATCGAAGGCAGCTGGATGAGCCGCGCCAACAGTATTGTGATCCCCGGCGGCAAAATGGATCTGGCGATGCAGCTGATCTTTACGCCGATGGTTCACCGCCTTGTTTCTGAATCAAAACGTGCCTGAGGGTAGACTATGACCAATCAAACCGAAAACCAGATGGCAAATGCCATTCGCGCACTGGCAATGGATGCGGTGCAAGCAGCCAATTCCGGCCATCCGGGCGCGCCGATGGGCATGGCCGATGTGGCGGCTGTGCTGTTCAACCGTTTCATGAATATCGACCCGAGCCATGACAAATGGGCCGACCGTGACCGTTTTATCATGTCGGCAGGCCATGGGTCGATGCTGGTGTATGCGATCAACCATTTGCTGGGCTATGACGATATGGACATGGACCAGATCCGCAATTTCCGCCAGATGGGCTATCGGACCGCTGGCCACCCGGAATATGGCCACGCCAAGGGCATTGAATGTACCACCGGTCCGTTGGGGCAGGGGATCACCATGGCCGTTGGTATGGCGCTGGCCGAACGCATGCAGAATGCGCGTTTTGGTGATGATCTGGTCGATCACTATACCTATGTGATCGCCGGTGACGGCTGCCTGATGGAGGGCATCAGCCACGAAGCCATCGATTTTGCCGGTCACCAGAAACTGGGCAAGATGATCGTTCTGTGGGACGACAACAAGATCACCATTGACGGGTCCACGGATGTGTCGACCTCGACCGACCAACAGGCACGCTTTCTGGCTGCCGGCTGGCATGTGCAGTCGATTGACGGCCATGACAAGGACTCGATTGCCGCCGCGATCGAGGCAGCAAAGGCCTCCGACAAGCCGTCGATGATTGCCTGTCGCACGATTATCGGGTTCGGGGCGCCAAACAAACAGGGCACCTCTGCCACCCACGGCGCGCCACTGGGCGATGATGAAATCGCCGCCGCCCGCGAAACTCTGGGCTGGCCCCACGCGCCGTTTGAAATTCCGCAGGATGTCTATGACGCCTGGGCCAAAGTGGCCAATCGCGGGGCAACGGCACGCAATGCCTGGTCTGTGCGTCTGGAAAACAGCGCCAACAAAGACGCCTTTAACGCCAGCATCGCCGGCACCGATACGGACGCCGTAACCAAAGCGATGACCGCCTATCGCAAACGCCTGTCAGCGGATGCGCCAAAGGTTGCCACCCGCAAAGCCAGCCAGATGGCATTGGAGGTTGTGAATGCGACCTTGGCCAATACGGTGGGCGGCTCTGCCGATCTGACCGGATCCAACCTGACCAAAACAACCGGTATGGAGGCCGTTACCGCCGATCATTACGCGGGCAACTATGTGAATTACGGCGTGCGTGAAATGGGCATGGCGGCCATCATGAACGGCATCTGCCTGCACGGCGGCTTCAAACCCTATGGCGGCACGTTTCTGGCCTTTGCCGATTACTGTCGCGGCGCGATCCGCCTGTCGGCGCTGATGCAATTGCCGGTGGTTTATGTGATGACCCACGACAGCATCGGCCTTGGCGAAGACGGTCCCACCCACCAACCGGTGGAACATGTGGCCAGCCTGCGCGCCATGCCGAACCTGAATGTGTTCCGTCCGGCCGATGTGGTGGAAACCGCCGAAGCCTGGGAAATTGCCATGAATGATGCGACCACCCCGTCGCTGATGGCGCTGTCCCGGCAGGGGTTGCCCTGTGTGCGCACCAGCCACACCGACACCAATATGACCGCCAAAGGTGCCTATGTTTTGCGCGATACCGGCGGGGAACGGGATGTGACCCTGATCGCCACCGGTTCCGAAGTGGAAATCGCCCTGAATGCGGCGGATCTGCTGGCCAAAACCGGCGTCAAGGCAGCGGTGGTTTCGGCCCCTTGCTTTGAGCTGTTCGCCGCGCAGGATGCGGCCTATCGGGCCGAGGTTCTGGGCAGTGCGCCGCGTGTCGGGGTCGAGGCCGCGATTGAACAGAGCTGGGGCAAACTGCTCGGCGACAATTCCGCCTTTGTCGGCATGACCGGCTTTGGGGCCTCTGCGCCGGCGGATGAACTTTATCAAGACTTTGGCATTACAGCGGATAACGTGGCAAAAGCAGCCCGCGATCTGATTGCCTAACCGAAAACACAATAGGGATATATCCAATGGCACTTATTACTCTTCGTCAATTGCTCGATCACGCGGCTGAAAACAGCTATGGCGTACCGGCCTTTAACATCAACAACATGGAACAGGGCCTGGCAATCATGAAGGCCGCTGAAAAGGCCGACGCGCCGGTGATCCTTCAGGCATCGCGCGGGGCGCGGTCCTATGCCGGTGACATCATGCTGCGCCACATGATTCAGGCGCTGGCCGAAATGTACCCGCAAATCCCGATTTGTATGCATCAGGACCACGGCAACAACGAAGCCACCTGTTCTTCGGCAATCCGTCACGGGTTTACCAGTGTGATGATGGACGGCAGCCTTGAGGCCGACATGAAAACACCGGCATCCTATGAATACAATGTGGACATCACCGAACGGGTTGCCCGCATGGCCCATTGGGTTGGCGCATCGGTCGAGGGCGAACTGGGCGTGCTCGGATCACTCGAAACCGGCGAAGCCGCCGAAGAAGACGGTTCCGGTGCCGTGGGCAAACTGTCCATGGATCAGCTGTTGACCGACCCGGACGAAGCACTGGATTTCGTCAAGAAAACCAAGGTCGACGCGCTGGCGATTGCTTGTGGCACCTCCCACGGGGCGTATAAGTTCTCCTCCAAACCCACCGGCGACACGCTGGCCATCAGCCAGATCGAAGCCATCCACGCCAAGATCCCGAATGTGCATCTGGTGATGCACGGATCGTCCTCTGTGCCGCAGTATTTGCAGGACCAGATCAACGAATACGGTGGCGAAATGCCCCAGACATACGGCGTACCGGTCGAAGAAATCGAAAAAGGCATCAAATCCGGTGTGCGCAAAGTCAACATCGACACCGATTGCCGCATGGCGATGACCGCCCAGTTCCGCAAGGTGGCAACACAGGATCCAAAACAGTTCGATCCACGTAAATTCCTGATCCCGTCGATGACGGCGATGGAAGAACTGGTTGCCGATCGTTTTGACCGGTTCGGCACCGCAGGCAATGCCCACAAAATTACCATCATCGACATTGACGACATGGCAAAACGCTATGAGTCCGGATCGCTTGATCCTGTCGTAAGCTAAATCCCGCCCAACCGCCTACGCCGCATTCTGTGGCGTAGGCTTTATCGAAACAGACCACGCGCAAAACCCGTTTTGCGAGGCGATACCGCTTTGCCAAATGAAACGCGCACAAAGGAGACCATTATGGACCAGTCAGATCGCTATGCAGACCTGTCCCTCACCGAAGAAGGCCTGATCGCCGGGGGCAAACATGTTCTTGTAGCCTATATCATGAAACCGAAAGCCGGCTTTGGCGGCTACCTTGAAACAGCGGCACATTTTGCGGCGGAATCTTCCACAGGCACCAACGTAGAAGTATCCACCACCGACGATTTTACCCGTGGCATTGATGCCCTAGTTTATGAAATCGACGAAGAAAAGAACCTGATGAAGATCGCCTATCCGACCGATCTGTTTGACCGCAACATCATTGATGGCCGCGCAATGCTGGCATCTTTCCTGACGCTGACCATTGGGAACAACCAGGGCATGGGCGATGTGGAGCATGCGAAAATCCACGACTTCTATGTGCCACCTGCGTACCTGCGCCTGTTTGACGGCCCGTCCACAACCATCAAGGATTTGTGGAATGTTCTGGGGCGTCCGCATGTGGACGGTGGTTTCATCGTTGGCACAATCATCAAGCCAAAACTGGGCCTGCGTCCGCAACCTTTTGCCAGTGCCTGTTATGATTTCTGGCTCGGTGGCGATTTCATCAAGAATGACGAACCACAGGGCAACCAGCCGTTTGCACCGCTGAAACAAACCATTCCATTGGTTGCCGACGCGATGAAGCGGGCGCAGGATGAAACCGGCGAAGCAAAATTGTTCTCGGCCAATATCACGGCGGATGACCATTATGAAATGCTGGCACGCGGTGAATTCATTCTGGAAACATTCGGCGAAAATGCCGATCACGTGGCTTTCCTCGTGGATGGCTATGTTACCGGTCCGGCAGCGATCACAACCGCGCGCCGCAACTTCCCGAACCAGTATCTGCACTATCACCGTGCCGGCCACGGCGCTGTAACATCGCCAAGCGCGATGCGGGGTTATACGGCTTATGTGCTGTCCAAAATGGCGCGGATGCAGGGTGCTTCGGGCATTCACACCGGCACCATGGGCTTTGGTAAAATGGAAGGCGAAGCAGCGGACAAGCTGATGGCCTATATGATTACCGATGACAGTGCCGATGGTCCTTACTTCCATCAGGAATGGAACGGTATGAACCCGACCACACCGATTATTTCCGGCGGTATGAACGCGCTGCGGATGCCGGGTTTCTTTGAAAACCTTGGTCACTCCAACCTGATCCTGACAGCCGGTGGTGGTGCCTTTGGCCACATCGACGGTGCCGCAGAGGGGGCTAAATCCTTGCGTCAGGCGGAACAATGCTGGAAAGAGGGTGCAGACCCGATCGAATTCGCAAAAGAGCACAAACAGTTCGCCCGCGCGTTTGAATCCTTCCCGGGTGATGCCGACAGCATTTACCCAGGCTGGCGTGACGCGTTGCGCATCAACTCTAAATAATCGACAAGGGGGCGCGGGATCATCCGCGCCCCTGACCCCCGTTTTCCCACAGGAGACCCCATCATGGCCTTTAACCGCAGTATAAAAATCGCGCCGTCCATTTTGTCCGCTGACTTTGCCAATTTTGGCCAGGAAATTCAGGCCATCGAATCCGAGGGCTGTGACTGGGTGCATGTGGATGTGATGGACGGGCATTTTGTGCCGAACCTGACCTTTGGCCCGCCCGCCGTGGCCGCATTCCGTCCGCATGTGAAAACCGTGATGGATGTGCATCTGATGATTGCCCCTGTGGACCAGTATATCGACGCCTACGCGCAGGCCGGTGCCGATGTGATCACCGCCCATCTGGAGGCCACAACCCACCCGCACCGCACCTTGCAGGCGATCCGTAATGCTGGTGCCAAGGCAGGGTTGGCGTTGAACCCGGGCACAGGAATTGGCGATATTGAATATCTGCTGGATATGGTCGATCTGTTCTGCATCATGACCGTAAACCCCGGTTTTGGCGGCCAGAAATTTATTCACAGCCAGATTGACAAGGTGAAAAAACTGCGTGCGATGATTGGCGACCGTCCGATCCATATTGAAATTGACGGTGGCATTACCACCGAAACCGCCCCGCTTATGGCGGCGGCGGGTGCCGATGTGCTGGTGGCCGGTTCTGCGGTGTTCAAAGGCGGGTCTGTTGACAATCCATCCGTTTATGGCCGCAATATCAAAGCCATCCGTGAAGCAGCCGAAGGAGTACTGTAATGGCTGTCACCCCGCCTGTCTGTGATTTTGGTTGGCCGGCACCGGATTTCAGCCTGCCGGCAACCGATGGTAAAACCTATTCGCTGGCCGATATCGCCGGTCCCAACGGCACGCTGGTGATGTTTATCTGCAATCACTGCCCCTATGTTTTGGCGGTTCTGGACCGGATCAAACGCGATGCGGCCGATTTGCAGGAACTGGGCATCGGCGTGGTGGCGATCAATTCGAATGATGCGGCGACCTATCCGGATGATTCATTTCCCAAAATGGTGGAAATGGTCCAAAAGGAGGGGTTCACTTTTCCCTATCTGCATGACGAAAGCCAGGATGTCGCCCGTGCCTATGATGCGGCTTGTACGCCTGATTTCTTTGGCTTCAATGCCGAGGGCGCGTTGCAATATCGCGGGCGGCTGGATGCATCGACACGACAGGCCGGCCCAGAGGATTTGCGCCGTGATCTGTTTGAGGCTATGAAACAG
>CAMZLM010000010.1 GCA_947311485.1 uncultured Paracoccaceae bacterium | reverse complement strand
TGGACCGGTTTGAAATTTTTCGATGCGACAGCGGTTCTGCCAACGCTTAAATACGGGTTGATTACAACGGTGTTGTTGATTGTGTCGGCGCAGTTGAAGTTGAGTCTGATGCCGCATATTCATGCCGAACGGCTTATTCGTCAAATGAAACGGATTGAAATTCTGCTACTGGCGAAAAACCACAAGCCGGATGTGGAAAGGTAAAACAATCGGTACATCGGTACATCGGCGCAGCGCCCTTGGGCTTGGTGTGGTGCAATTCTTCCCAAAACTGCGCCTGCGGCGCTAGAGGCAGATTCCTATCCAATCGCCCCCTGATTTTCACCGATCAATCCGCGATGTAACAACAGGTGATCGAGGATTACACAGGCCATCATGGCCTCGCCCACGGGGACGGCGCGGATGCCGACGCAGGGATCGTGGCGGCCTTTGGTGATGATTTCGGCCTGTTCGCCGGATTTGGTGATGGTCTTGCGGGTTTTCAGAATGGATGACGTGGGTTTCACCGCGAAACGACAGACGATATCCTGTCCGGTGGAAATCCCGCCAAGGATACCGCCGGCGTGGTTGGATGAAAAGGTCGGGCCGTTGTTGCCCATGTAGATTTCATCGGCATTGTCTTCGCCGGTCAATTCTGCTGCGCCAAAACCGGCCCCGATTTCCACGCCTTTTACGGCGTTGATCGACATCATGGCGGCGGCAATGTCCGTGTCTATTTTGCCATAGACCGGTGCGCCCAGACCGGCAGGGGCATTTCGGGCGACGACCTCTACCACAGCCCCGACGCTGTTGCCGGATTTGCGCAGGCTGTCCAGATAATCGGCCCAGTCACTGGCGGCTTGGGCGTCCGGTGTCCAGAACGGGTTCCGCGCGATCTGCTCCCAGTCCCAGTTGTCGCGGTTGACCTTGTGCGGGCCCATTTGCACCATGCAGCCGGTGATTTGCAGATTCGGCACCAGTGCCTTGATTGCTTCTCGTGCTACTCCGCCGGCGGCAACCCGTGCGGCCGTTTCGCGCGCAGAGGATCGTCCGCCGCCGCGATAATCGCGGATGCCGTATTTTTGCCAATAGGTGATATCCGCATGCCCGGGGCGGAATTTTTCCATGATGTCGGAATAATCCTTGCTGCGCTGGTCGGTGTTGCGGATCATCAACTGGATCGGTGTGCCGGTGGTTTTGCCCTCGAACACGCCAGAGAGGATCTCCACTTCGTCCGCTTCCTGACGCTGGGTGGTATATTTGTTTTGGCCGGGTTTGCGCATGTCCAGCCAGTGTTGCAACATCCCCGCATCCAGCGGCACATTCGGTGGGCAGCCGTCAACCGTGGCCCCCAATGCAGGGCCGTGGCTTTCGCCCCAGGTGGTGACGCGGAAAAGATGGCCAAAAGAATTCATCGACATGGGGGTCTCCTTGTTGGGGCCTGATTAAAGCAACCGCGCGCGTGCGAAAAGGGTATTTCGCTTGCATTTTGTCGCGAAGCGCCTATTTCTGGCCCTACCTCGGGGGGCCTTAGGGCTGAGATACGCAATGCGTGACCCGTTGAACCTGAACCGGATCATACCGGCGGAGGGAAGGTACCGGAAATCTCCGAGCCAGACCTGCGCCTGTAGCCAATGGAGATTGAGATGCTCAAAACACTTCTATTCGCTGCGGGACTATGTGTTGCCACTGTTGCCAGTGCGCAAGACAAGCCCGTTCTTACTGTTTATACCTACGGTAGTTTCGTGTCCGACTGGGGGCCTGGCCCCAAGGTGGAAGCGGCGTTCGAGGCCGAATGCAACTGCGATTTGCAGTTGATTGATGCGGGCGACGGCGCGGCGCTGTTGTCGCGGGTGCAGCTTGAAGGCACCCGCTCCAAGGCGGATATCGTGCTGGGGCTGGATACCAACCTGACCGCGCGGGCACGTAAAACCGGCCTGTTTGCACCTCTGGCGCAGGCATCAAGGCCGCTGGATGTGCCGGTGGACTGGACGGATGATACTTTTTTGCCCTACGACTGGGGTTATTTTGCGTTTGTCTATGACAAAACCAAACTGACAAACGTACCGGACAGTTTTCAGGCATTGATCGACATGCCCGAGGATTTCAAAATCGTTATTCAGGATCCGCGTTCCTCGACCCCCGGTTTGGGGTTGTTGTTGTGGGTCAAGGCCGCTTATGGCGACAAGGCGGCAGATATTTGGGCCGGTTTGCAGCCCCATATCCTGACCGTGACCAAAGGCTGGTCCGAAGCATACGGTATGTTCCTGAAGGGCGAGGCCGATATGGTTCTGTCTTACACGACCTCCCCTGCCTATCACCTGATTGCAGAGGCCGACAACACCAAGGCCGCTGCCTCCTTTGGCGAAGGTCACTATTTGCAAGTCGAGGTCGCAGGCAAGCTGGCGGCGACGGATCAGCCGGAACTGGCGGACCAGTTTTTGAATTTTATGGTCGGGCCGAAATTCCAGTCGATTATCCCGACCACCAACTGGATGTATCCGGCGGTGTTTTCACAAGAGGGGCTGCCCAAGGGGTTTGAAACGTTGATTACCCCGGTCGAAAGCCTGATTGTTCCGGCTGAAGATGCCGAACATATCAAGGACGAGGCCCTGCAAGAATGGCTCACAACACTCAGCCGTTAAGCCCGCTTCGGGTTCTGGCCGGCGGCAGCGCGCTTGTGCTGCTGTTGGTCCTGACCCTTGGCACGGTGCTGGCCGTTGGTACCCACACCCGTTTGCAAAACGGGCTGGGGGTGGCCGACTGGGCGGCGCTGCGGTTTACCGTGACACAGGCGTTTGTGTCTGCGGTGCTGAGCATCCTATTGGCGATCCCGACGGCACGCGCGCTGGCGCGGCGACAGTTTTTCGGGCGTCAGGCAATGGTGTCCCTGCTGGGCGCACCGTTTATTCTGCCCGGTATTGTGGCCGTTCTGGGCATTGTCGCGGTCTGGGGACGGAGCGGTTATGTCAGCACGGTTCTGGGCTGGTTTGATGCCGGACCATTGAATATTTACGGCTTTAGCGGTGTGGTGCTGGCACATGTGTTTTTCAACCTGCCGCTGGCCACCCGTTTTATTTTGCAAGGCTGGTTGTCGATTCCGGCTGAACACTTTCGCCTGTCGGCCCAGTTGGGCATGACCACAGCGGCGGTCAACCGGCAGCTGGAACGCCCGATGTTGCGGGCGGTGGTGCCGGGGA
>CAMZLM010000009.1 GCA_947311485.1 uncultured Paracoccaceae bacterium | reverse complement strand
TCGATTTCCAACCATGGATTGTCGCGATCCGGTCCGCTGGTTTCGCCGATGTGGATTTCATAACCGCTCAGGGCGGCATCACTGTCGGGGTGATAGCCGGTGACTTTTGCCAAGTGTTTTTCCGGTGTCATCACCGTGACCACATTCAACAGGCCCAGCCCGTCAATGCCGCCTTTGCGGCCTTCGATGCCTTGCGGATCCTCGATGCGGGTGCCAAGCATCTGATAGCCGCCGCAAATACCCAGCACATGGCCGCCGCGCCGGACATGCGCACGCAAGTCGGCCTCCCAGCCCTGCGCGCGGAAATATTGCAGATCGCCAATGGTGGACTTGCTGCCGGGGATAAGTACGAGGTTGGCATCATGCGGCAGGGGGCGCCCCGGCGGCACGATTTCAACGCTGACCCCGGGTTCCAGATTCAAAGGGTCCAGGTCATCGAAATTGGCAATACGCGAGAGCTGTGGCACAGCTATCTTGAACGGTCCACCACCGGCATTTGCACCGATGTCGGAGGCATCTTCGGCGGGGAGCTTGCCCGCATCGGCAAACCATGGCAGCACGCCAAGCCCGTGCCAGCCCGTGCGTTCAACGGTTTCCTGCAAGCCTTCGTCAAACAGCGAAACATCGCCGCGAAATTTGTTGATCAGGAAACCTTTTATTAAGGCGTCGTCTCTAGGGTCCAGAATGACGTGGGTGCCGACCAGCTGGGCAATCACGCCGCCCCGATCAATATCGCCGACAAGGACCACCGGCACACCGGCAGCTGCGGCAAAACCCATGTTGGCGATGTCGCCTTTGCGTAGATTGATTTCAGCGGGGGAACCGGCCCCCTCGACGATGACAATATCCGCATGGGCGCACAGGCGGTGAAAACTCTCGAGCACTTTGGGCATCAGGGTGGATTTCATGCTGCCATAGGCGCGCGCTTTGGCGGTTGTCAGGCGTTTACCATGCACAACAACCTGCGCGCCGGTTTCGCTTTCGGGTTTGAGCAGCACCGGATTCATGTCCGTATGGGCGGCCACCTTGCAGGCACGTGCCTGCAGCGCCTGTGCACGGCCGATTTCGCCGCCATCATCGGTAACGGCGGCATTGTTGGACATGTTTTGCGGTTTGAACGGCAGTACTTTGAGACCACGCCGTGCGAAGGCACGGCAGAGACCAGCCACAATCAGTGACTTGCCGACATTTGATCCGGCACCCTGAATCATGATGGACTTGGCCATGTGCTACCCTTAGTCTGGCAAAATACGCATTTATAATTGACCATGGCTGCAAGGCCAAGTGGTATTGGTCAAGTGATATTGTCCACAACAGTTTTTGCCAAGCAAAACCTGTTGTGAGAAGGTGCCTGTTTGGAAACGCTGCGTTTCCATCTTCTTGCCGGTCGAGTTCCATCGGTTGTAAGTATTTCTACCCGTGTTTGCCCTGTCAGGGGGAGCTGTTCGTTTATTGACGTGGCGGAAGTGCCGGAGGCTCTGGACATGCGCGATTTTTTGGCGTTTCCTTGCCGTGGTTCAGGGAGGTTTGGGCGTGACTTTTGATTATGTGATCGTGGGGGGCGGCTCTGCGGGCTGCACTTTGGCGGCACGCCTGAGTGAGGATCCGGATGTATCTGTTTGTTTGCTGGAGGCCGGCGGCGGCGGGAATTCTATTCTGGTGCGTGCCCCGTTCGGGGTGGTGCCCATGTTGCGGGGCCAACCGGTAAAGATCAACAACTGGGCTTTTGAAACGGTGCCACAACCGGGGTTGAACGGACGCAAGGGCTATCAGCCGCGTGGCAAGGCGCTCGGCGGGTCAAGTGCGATTAACGCGATGCTGTATCTGCGCGGGCACCGGTCCGATTATGATGGTTGGGCGGATCTGGGCTGTGAGGGGTGGGACTGGAATAGTGTGCTACCGTATTTCCGCCGATCGGAAAATAACGCAAACGGGGCGGATGAATACCACGGGGATAGCGGGCCGTTGCAGGTGTGTGATCAAAATTCGCCCCGCCCGATCAGTCGTGCATTTGTGCAGGCGGCAACGGAATGCCAGCATCGGGAAACCACGGATTTCAATCGGGGCGAAAACGAGGGCGTGGGCCTGTTCCAAGTGACGCAATTCCACAACAAGGCAAAGAATGGCGAACGCTGTTCCGCGGCGGCGGCCTATCTGTTTCCGGTGATGGGGCGCAAGAACCTGACGGTGATTACCCATGCCCACGTGCGCCGTGTGCTGTTTGACGGCAAGCGGGCTGTCGGGGTGGACTACAGCCATGACAAACAGGTGAAGACGGTTCTGGCAAAGCGCGAAGTGATCCTGAGCGGCGGAGCATTCAACAGCCCGCAGTTGTTGATGCTGTCTGGTGTTGGCCCGCGAGACGGTATAGCGCACCATGGCATTGATATGGTGCAGGAACTGCCCGGGGTGGGGCAAAATCTGCAGGATCATCTGGATTTTATTCTGTCGTGGAAATCAAAAGACACGGATAATTTCGGTATTGGCTGGGCGGGAACCAAACAGATCATCAAACACATCCGCCGCTGGCGCAAGGATGGAACCGGCATGGGGGCGACGCCTTTTGCCGAGGGAGCGGGGTTTCTGAAAACGGATCCGGCGCTGGCGCGCCCGGATATACAGTTACATTTCGTGATCAGCATTATTGATGATCACGCCCGCCGGCTGCATCGTGGCTATGGATTCAGCCTGCACATCTGCGCGTTGCGCCCGCAGGCGCGCGGGGAGGTGTTTTTGCGTAGCGGAGATCCCATGGACCCGCCCGGAATTGATCCGCGTTACCTGACCAATCCGCACGATATGGAGACCCTGCGCAAAGGTGTCCGCCTTGGACAGGAAATTTTGCAAGCTCCGGCGCTGGCGCGGTTTCGCCACAAGCAGCTGTTCCTGAACGGACAGGAGAGCGATGCCGAGCTGGAAAGGCACATTCGCCAGCGGGCGGATACGATTTACCATCCGGTCGGAACCTGTAAGATGGGGGTGGATGATATGGCCGTGGTGGACCCGCAATTGCGGGTGCGCGGGCTGCAAGGAATTCGGGTGGTGGATGCGTCGGTCATGCCCACTCTGATCGGGGGAAATACCAATGCCCCCACCATAATGATCGCAGAAAAAGCGGCGGATATGATGCGGATGTGATAAAGGCCGCAAATGAAAAACAAGGGAGAGACCATGCTCGGTAAAATGATGCAGAAGCAGCTGAACATCAGCGGATTGATTGACCACGCAGCGCGCTATCACGGCGGCACGGAAATTGTGGCGGTAGAGACGGATGGCGGCATTGCGCGCACCGATTGGGCGACAACCGAATTGCGTGCGCGCAAGCTGGCTTCGGCGCTGGGCAAGATGGGGATCAAGCAGGGCGATTGCTGTGCCACGATTGCGTGGAACAATACCCGGCATCTGGAGATCTATTTCGGCGTCGCGGGCGGTGGCATGATCTGCCACACCATCAACCCGCGTCTGTTTCCTGAACAGCTTATTTACATCATCAACCATGCAGCGGATCAGGTGCTGTTTCTGGACAAAACATTCCTGCCTGTGGCAGCAAAGCTGGGTGAGCATCTGAAAACAGTCAAAGCGGTGGTTCTGATGGGGCCACGTGATGAAGAGGCCGCCGCCATGGTTGACGGGGTGTTGTTTTATGATGAATTGATTGCGGAGGGTGATGACGATTATCAATGGCCGGAGCTGGACGAAAACATGCCGTCGTCGCTGTGTTACACCTCCGGTACGACGGGCAACCCCAAGGGCGTGCTATATTCGCATCGTTCCACGGTGTTGCACACGCTGGCAGGAAATCAGCCGGACGGGCTGGGCATTGCGGCGCGCGACACGGTTTTGCCGGTGGTGCCGATGTTCCATGTGAATGCCTGGGGCGTGCCGTATATTGCGGCGGCTGTGGGGTGTAAACTGGTGTTGCCGGGGCCGGGGCTGGATGGCGCAAGTCTGGTCAAGCTAATCGACGGAGAACAGGTAACGCTGGCGCTGGGGGTGCCGACGATCTGGATGGGATTGCTGGATGCGCTGGAGAAATCCGGCTCCAAGGCCGCCAGCCTGAAACGCACGGTGGTGGGCGGGTCGGCATTGCCTCCGTCGATGATTGCCGAGTTCCGCGACAAATACGATGTGGACCTGATCCACGCTTGGGGCATGACCGAAACCAGCCCGTTGGGTTCACTGAACCAGTTGTTGCAAAAACATACGGGATTGTCAGAGGATGAACAGGCTGCGGTTCGTCTGGGGCAGGGGCGTGCGCCTTGGGGGGTGGAGTTGCGCATTGTGGATGATGCGGGCAATTTGCTGCCCAATGACGGGGAAACACAGGGGGATCTGCAAATTCGCGGTCACTGGATTGTGGATACCTATTTCAAGGCAGACGATAGCGCGCTGACGGCGGATGGCTGGTTCGATACCGGCGATGTGGCGACGATTGACGGGGATGGTTATCTGATTATCCGTGACCGGTCCAAGGACATCATCAAATCCGGTGGTGAGTGGATTTCAACGGTCGAACTGGAAAATATCGCTATGGCGCACGAAGGAGTGGCGATGGCGGCAGCGATTGCGGCGCAGCATGAAAAATGGTCGGAGCGGCCGGTTCTGATTGTGGTCAAAGCCCCGGGGGCGGATCCGTCTGAGCCGGATCTTCTGGCGTTTTATGACGGCAAGATCGCCAGCTGGCAGGTGCCGGACAAAGTGATTTTTGTCGATGAACTGCCGCTCGGGGCCACGGGCAAGGTGTTGAAAAACAAATTACGCGAAGCCCATGGCGATTGCCTGTTGAACAAAGGATAGAAAATGGCCCGGACATCACAACAGCCGGAAATCTTGCCGGACATGGATCAGGCGCTGGCGGAATTGACTGCGGGCAAGGATGTCTGGGCCAAAACCTCTGTGGCGGGGCGTCTTGCGCTGCTGCAACAGGTTAAGGACCAATTGATCAAGGTGGCCGAGGGCTGGGCGCTGACTGCGGCGCGCAAGAAGTTGATACCGGAGGGATCCCCGCTTGTGGGCGAGGAATGGATGTCCGGCCCCTATGCATTGATGATGGGGTGCAATGCCCTGATCGATACTCTGTCAGAGATGCAGGGAAAACGGTTTCTGGACAAGGTGAAGCTGCGCAAGCTGGTCACCGGCCAGATCGCGGCGCAGGTGCTGCCGGCAAATATCTGGGATAAATTGCTGTTGTCCGGTGTGAAGGCCGAGGTCTGGATGCAGGCGGGTGTGACCCGTGAAAATCTGCGCAATCATACGGCCAGTGTTTATGACAGGCCGCCACCGGTAAAGCTGGCGTTGGTGTTGGGGGCCGGGAATATTGCCTCGATCGCGCCGCTGGATTGTTTTCATAAGCTGTTTAATGAAAATCAGGTGGTGATCCTGAAAATGAATCCGGTGAATGACTATCTGACGGATTTTTTGCAGATGGCGCTCAAGCCGCTGATTGATCTGGATGTGTTGCGCATTGTCAAAGGCGGCGCGGATGTGGGTGGCTATCTGTGCCAGCATCCGTTGGTGGAGGAAATCCACATTACCGGTGCCGAGGCCAGCCATGACCGGATCGTCTGGGGCGAAGATGTTGCCACAGCCAAGGCCCGCAGTGTGCCGGTGAACAAGCGGCGGATCACGTCCGAGCTGGGGGCGGTTTGTCCGACGATTGTGGTGCCGGGGCCGTGGAATGCGGCAGATTTGCAGTTTCAGGCAGAGCATATCGCCACGCAAAAACTGCATAATTCCGGTTTTAACTGTATAGCTTGCCAGATGCTGGTGTTGCCTGCTGATTGGGATAAAACCAAAACACTGATGGACAATGTGGCCAAAGTGATGGCGCGGGCACCGGCACGCCAGCCCTATTATCCGGGGGCAAACGAACGCATGGCAGAATTTGCGCGCCACAGCGATAATGTGGTGGCATTTGCCCGTGGCAGTGCGCCGGCCTGTGTGGTGGGATCGGGGGGGGGCACTGGCTACAGGAAAACGAGGTTTTTGCGCCAGCGTTTTCAGTGCATGAAATGGCCGGAACCGATCCCGAGGCCTATTTGCGGGCGGCGATCCGCTATGCCAATGATGAATTACACGGGACGCTCGGGGCCAATATCCTGATCCATCCGGCGACGATCAAGGCAATTGGAAAGAAAAAATTCGAGGCACTGGTGGCGGAACTGCATTACGGCTGTATTGCGATCAATGCGTGGTCGGGGCTGGGTTTCTTGCTGGCGCAGGCGACCTGGGGGGCGTTTCCGGGGCATCGGCTCGATGATGTGCAAAGCGGCATTGGCGTGGTGCATAATTCGTTTATGTTTGATCGGCCTGAGCGCACGGTTATTACCGCCCCGTTTCAGCCGTTTCCCCGTAACCTGTTGAGCGGGGATACCAGCATGTTACCGCGCCCGCCGTGGTTTGTGACCCACAAACATGCGGACAGGGTGGGACGGTTGCTGACGCAGATGGCCTATCGGCCAAGCGTGGCCAAACTGCCCGCGATTATGGTGGCAGCGTTGACGGGATGATTTTGGAGAGTATCGGAAAGTCTGTGTATGGGGTATGGCCCATGCGGGTTTCACTTGATGGCTTTCTGCATCTCGGATTTTAACACGTAACCCCAGTTATGGATAAGGGGTTGTTGAGAGGGATTCACGAACCGACATTTCTGTGATTCAAGATCGTATCTCATACAACACGATCGGTCCCCCTCATGTCGATGTCTACCACCGCTCTTTATTGCTGCATAGATGATTTTGCCAAAATTT
>CAMZLM010000008.1 GCA_947311485.1 uncultured Paracoccaceae bacterium | reverse complement strand
ACCGAATGCAGTTAGCGGTTGTGTGATCCGGCTTAGTTGTTCCCTTACTAACATCCAAAACGTGCTTTAATTGCAGTTTATGAGACGTGGAAAAACTTTTTTGAACGGAGATTTGGTGCTCATCTGTTCCCGCAGCCAATTGAAATAGCCCTTTGGGTTTAACCACCTTATTACTGCTGGCAACATTGTAAAAATAGTTGTTGTGGGTCAGGATTAGCATTTTGGGCCGTGCTTTTGTCGATGAAAGGCTGAATTCAATTTCGCCGTCGGTGCCGACCCGTAAATACTTTAACGTTTGCACAATTGTATACACATAATCAAACGACATCGACGTTACAGGGTCGTCAAAAACATAGTATAGTTTTGCATAGTCTTCATTGCTGTCGACCCTGTAGTGGCTTTGAGCAAGAAAGTAACAAAAGGCCATAACTGATTTTTCACCATCGCTTAGGGTTCGATCCACTCCGCGCAACATCTCTGTGTTGCGCCGCAGCACTTTGAATCCATTACGCTGCAAAGTATATTTTTCACCAAAAAATCTTTTCAATAGAATTTCAAGTGTATCCGCAACTCGCTCTCTGGCATCTACTTTGGAACCATGGGTTTTGCGCAGCTCCTCAATTTCATTTCCCAGCTCGTTCAATGCAACCTCATGCGCCCTGATCTTGAAAATCTTGTCCTTTTGGCTATTGAAAAATTCATAACGAAATGTAGTGCAAGCTTCGGCATGTATGGCTTTCCGTTCCTTGCTGGAATGGGAAACAAGTTTTGACAATTCTTCAAACTTGTCTCGATTTTTCCTACAAGTCTCTTGGAAGTCCTGAAACAACTGCGCCAAATTCGTATTTGGCATACTCAGCGGTTTTGTCAGATCTGTGCGTTTCACATCCAATTGCGCAGATATTTCAGAAAGAGCGGCTTTGATCTGATCAAGTCGGCTTGTATAATCGGTTACCTGCACATCTTTCATTTTGGGGAAGAAGCCACGAATATTATCAAACCGCAATTCTGCAGTTAAGCACTCTGACTTCCATTGATCTATTTTTTGCGATGTAGACTTAACATTTTGAACCAGTTTTTTCAGGTTATCTTTTTCTTTGGCTTCGGCAGCCGCAAAGTATTCTTGATAAACTGATATCGCTGAAATCGCTGCATCGGTTAAAGTCTGGGTGCAAAATGGGCAATCCGGATCGCTTGATTGCTTCAACTCTAGGCCGTGCCTAAAGAAATCCGGATTTTTACCTATTTTCTGTTTTACCTCATCAGCAACGCTTGAAGGAGATGTTGTTTTTTTCAGCGTTTCGGTGATGCTCTCTAAGTCTAATCCAAGAGTATCTGGCGATACGCCATCAGGGAGTTCCGGATCATTTGGAAGTGATTTAAATTTGTTATAGTCTGCAAGCAATTCAGAACTTGTTTTTTTTGGGGCCTCCGGATTAAACGGCTGCTCCCCCAGATAGGTATCAATGCTCAAACGTTTATAAGCGGTTAACCCTGCATTTATCCCAAAATCCGTTTTTAATTTTTCTTTTTGTTCATTAAATGTTTGACTAAGGTCTTGCCGCATCGTTTCTAAATTGGTGGATTTTGTCTCTCTATCAGTTTCCTTTTCATCAAGCTCGATATTTTCTCGGCCCACTATAATTTCATGGCTAATTTCACCATTAAATTCGAAACGGTTTTGCCGCAATTCATTCGTAACGTAGTCTTCAGAAAAAATGTGGAAAATATAGCTCGAGGGTGAAAACTGAACCGTATTGTCTTTTGCGTTCAGATCAATTCCACCGATACATTTATCACCTTCAAATAATTTGAACGAGCCTTTGCGATTCTGTGATTCCTCTGAAACTAAACGATTAGGAAGGTCTTCAGGTTCTACCCCCTGCAAAGCGTTTTCATCGAACATTCTAAGAGCTCTTGCCAGAAATGATTTCCCTATCCCGTTGCGAGCAAATATTAAATTTTGTTTTTCATCAGAGAGTGATCCATCAAGCTTCATGATGGGCCCGATATGTTGGGCTTTAATGGTTAGATTATCTTTTTTCTTTGCCGGTTGATTCATAACATCCCTCACCTTACCTTGTAATAAGCCCAGAAAAATACACGCAAAAGATATTTTTTCAATCAAATAGATGGGAGCACACGCTGATCTGTTCGACACTTTGTCCAGATTACAGACGGCGGGTTTTTATTCGGCAAATACAGCGGCGCGGGTGCGGATTTCGTTCCAGTTTAGTCTCATACGGAATGTGTGCCACACCACCCTGGGTTTAGAAAGCGGAAATTTGGCAACATCTTGTGGATTACATCGCCGCTGCGGCTAGATAAGGGGGAAATGGGTTGACTCATTCCGGCAGGCTGCGAAACTTGGTCATTCATATGGAATCACTACGGGATCGCCCACGCTTTGAAGTTTTCCAAACTCCGTCTGACAGGCTTCAAGAGCTTTGTTGACCCGACCGAGCTGATTATCTCGGACGGGTTGACCGGTGTTGTGGGGCCGAATGGCTGTGGCAAATCCAACCTGCTCGAGGCCCTGCGCTGGGTGATGGGGGAAAACCGCCCCAAGGCCATGCGCGGCGGGGGGATGGAGGACGTGATTTTCGCCGGCGCGGAATCCCGTCCTGCGCGCAATTACGCCGAGGTGGCGCTTCATATCGACAACAGCGAACGGCTGGCACCTGCCGCGTTCAATGATCAGGATCAGCTGGAAATCATCCGCCGGATCACACGCGACGCCGGATCGGCGTTCAAGGTAAACGGCAAGGACACCCGCGCGCGCGATGTGCAGATGCTGTTTGCCGATGCCTCGACCGGATCCCATTCGCCCGCCTTGGTGCGGCAGGGGCAGATTTCGGAGCTGATCAACGCCAAACCCAAATCCCGCCGCCGTGTGCTGGAGGAGGCCGCCGGTATTTCCGGCCTCTATCAGCGCCGCCACGAGGCCGAGTTGAAGCTCAAGGGCGCGGAAACCAATCTGGAACGGGTCGACGATGTGGTCGAACAGCTCGACAGCCAGCTGGCCAGCCTCGCACGGCAATCACGGCAGGCCGCGCGCTATCGCCGGATACTGGACGAACTCCGCCAGTCCGAAGGCCTGTTGCTCTATCGCCGCTGGCGCGAGGCCGATCAGGCCCGTGCGGTCGCGGCAGAGGCCCTGCTGGACGCCACCCGCGCATCCGGTCTGGCGCAGAAAGCCGCGAGCGAGGCCGGGCGCACAAGACAGGATGCCGAGGCCAAAGTCCCCCCCCTGCGCGAAGAAGAGACCATCGCCGGGGCGGTGGTGCAGCGGTTACAGGTGGAGCGCGACGCGTTGAACGATCAGGAGGCCCGCGCACGGGCAACTGTGGACACGCTGCAATCACGGATTGCCCAGCTGGGCAAGGATATTGACCGCGAAACCGGCCTGAACAAGGACGCCGAGGAAACCATTTCGCGGCTGGACTGGGAACAACAGGCCATCGAAAAGGCCGCCAAGGGTCAAGACGACCGCACCGAAGCCGCCCAAAGCGCGGCTCAGGAGGCCGCCGCAGTGATGCAGGAACAAGAGGCCGCGCTGGACCAGCTGAACGAGGATGTCGCCCGTTTGGCCGCACGGCATCAATCGGCACAACGCCGTTTCAGCGAGGCAAAATCGGTTCTGGCCAAACGCGAGGAACAAAGCCTTGCCGCCAACGACGCCGTGACCAAGGCCCGCGATGGCGTGGCAGTTGCCGAACGCAATCTGGCCACCGCCAAAGATGTACAAATCGCCGCGCAGGCGGCCGCGATCAAGGCCGACAAGGATTTGTTGGCAATCGAGGGCCAGCGCGGCGACGCCCAAAACCGTGACAGCGAGGCCCGCGCCGCCCTGTCCGAAGCCGAAGGCGAAGCCAACGCCCTGAACGCCGAAGTCCGCGCCCTGCAAAAGGTCATCGCGCGGGATCAGTCCGGCGGAGAACAGCTTCTGGACAAGGTGCGCGCGGCCAAGGGTTACGAGGCTGCTTTGGGGGCCGCGCTGGCCGATGATCTGAAGGCACCGGTTGTCGGTGCGGGGGATCCGTCCGGCTGGGTCGCTTTGCCCGGGTATGATGCGGCGGCGGCGCTGCCGGGGGGGTGTGAGCCGCTCGCCGGTCATGTGAGCGCGCCGGATGTGTTGGCGCGGCGGTTGCAACAGACCGGCCTTGTGGCGCGGGATGCAGGGGCCGCCTTGCAACGCCTGTTGCAACCGGGCCAGCGACTGGTCAGCCGCGAGGGCGATTTGTGGCGCTGGGACGGGTTTCGCGCCGGTGCCGATGATGCACCAAGCGCAGCAGCCCTGCGTTTGCAACAGATCAACCGGCTGGAAGAATTGCGCGAGGCCCACGACGCCGCCGACACCCGCGCCAAGACAGCCCGCGCGGCGTTTGATACCGCCCATGCGGCCTTGCAGGCGGTGATTGCCGCAGATCAGGACGCCCGCCGCGCCCGCAAGCAGGCCGATGATGCGGCCACCGCAGCCCAACGCCAGCTATCGCGGGTCGAAGCCGAGCGCGACACGTTACTGGGCAAGGTGGAAAACCTGACCCTGTCGCAGACCCGCCTGCAAGAGGAAACCCTTGCCGCGCAAAATGCCCTGCGCGAGGCCGAAAAAGGCCTGCGCGATCTGGGCGATCTGGAGGCCGCCCGCGCCGGGATCGAAACCCGCAAAGTGGGGGTAGAGGCCGCGCGCATGACCCTGCTGGCCAAACGCACCATGTATGACGAATTGCGCCGCGAGGCCGAACAGCGCACCAAACGGCGTCAGGAAATCATCAAAGAGGTCAGCGGCTGGCGCCATCGCCTGCAAACAGCCGGTCAACGGATTGCGGAACTGGCCGCGCGCAAGGCCGAGGCCGAAGCCGAGTTGAAATCCGCCACCGCCGCCCCTGCGGAAATTGCCGCCAAACGTGACGAACTGGGCAAGGCGATCGACGTTGCGGAAAAACGCCTGCGCGCCGCCGGTGATGCGCTGGCACTGGGTGAAACCGCCATGCGTCAGGCAGAACAGGCGGAACGCAATGCAGAGCGCGCTGCCTCCGACGCACGCGAGGCCCGCGCCCGCGCCGATGCGGTGGCCGATGCCGCCCGTGTACAGGTAGAAGCCGCCGCCGAACGGATCCGCGAAGAAATGGAAATTTCGCCGGATAGCCTGCTGGAACAGCTGGAAACCGACCCCGATAAAATGCCCCCCGTGCAGATGATTGAAAACGATGTCGCCCGCCTGCGCCGCCAGCGCGACGGGCTGGGCGCAGTCAACCTGCGGGCCGAAGAAGACGCCAAAGAGGTCGCAGAAGAACGCGACGCGCTGGTGACCGAAAAGGCCGATCTGGAAGCCGCAATCCGTGCCCTGCGCAGTGGCATTGCCAGCCTCAACAAAGAGGGCCGCGCGCGACTTCTGGCAGCCTTTGACGAGGTAAACACCAATTTCGCCCTGCTGTTCAAACACCTGTTCGGCGGCGGCGATGCCAATCTGGTGCTGGTCGAAAGCGACGATCCGTTGGAGGCAGGCCTGGAAATCATGTGTCAGCCACCGGGCAAAAAGCTGTCCACCCTATCGCTGTTGTCGGGGGGGGAACAGACCCTGACCGCAATGTCGCTGATCTTTGCGGTGTTTCTGGCCAACCCCAGCCCGATTTGCGTGCTGGACGAGGTCGACGCCCCGCTGGATGATGCCAATGTGACGCGGTTCTGTGATCTGCTGGATGAAATGACCGGCCGCACCGACACGCGGTTCCTGATCATCACCCACCACGCGGTGACCATGTCCCGTATGGATCGCCTGTTCGGGGTGACCATGGCCGAAATGGGCGTGAGCCAGCTGGTTTCTGTGGATTTGACACAGGCCGAACGGATGGTAGGGTAAAATTCCTGCCTCCTGAAATACGGGTCTGAACATGGTCTCTCTGCGCGAACCGCATTCCACGCTGTCCAACCTCTGTGTGTTCGAATTGTTCGTGCAGAACGGTTTTTGCGATATGGAGCTGGCCTCGGTCATTACCACGCTACGGTATGCCAATGAATTGCGGGCGCGGGACCAGTTCCACTGGCGGTTTGTGTCGGACCAACCCGGGTTAATCAACAGCGCCGGTGGGGTTTCGGTGCGGGCAGATCCGGCGATTCCCGATTACGAGATGGCCGATATCATGGTGGTAATCGGGGCCAAGGGCGGCAATGCGGCCCCGTGGCTGCGCCGTGTGCGATCCATGCGCCGCGACGGGCTGCCGGTGGTGTTGCTGTCGGATGCGGCCAGCTGCTTTATTCGCGAAACACCTAAAATCGGCGGGCCGGTCACCACCCACTGGCGCGATGCGGTGTTGTTGGCGGAAAGCGGTGATTATCCGCAGCTCACCACACAATTTGCCGCCAGTCACGCGGGCATCACCACAGCGGCCGGCGGCGGCGCAACAGCGGAATTGATCCTGGGCGTTATCGCCAAAATCCTGCCCGCCCATGAAATAGCAGAGTTGTGCAACCTGTTGCTCATCGCGGAATTACGCCCGCCGGAGCACCAACAACCCCGCAGCACGGCCGAAAACTCACAACGGTTGAACCCAAAAATCCTGCAAGTGATGCACATGATGGAAGAAAACATCGCCGAGCCGGTGGCGCTGGTTGATCTGGCCGAAGAAATCCACCTGTCGGGGCGGCAACTGGAACGGCTGTTCAACACCGAGCTTGGCACATCGCCAGCGCGGTTTTACAAATCCTTGCGCGCCAAACGCGCCCGCAGCCTGTTGCGGGATACCCGGATGAGCATTCTGGATGTGGCCATTGCCACAGGATTTTCGTCTACTTCTGCAATGAGCAAGGCCCTGAGGTCGCATTTCGGCATGACAAGTTCGACCATCCGCGCCAAAGTCACAGATGACAGTACCGCAGAATAAGCGTTACAGATTTATCTTATACTTGGAAAAATTGTAACATTTTACTTGCGTCGAATCACATTTCGTTACACAACCGACCGGACGGTCGAATAATTTTACGCCAAACTGAAAGGCTCTGAAAAATGTCCTCACCCACGGATGCTTTTATTTGCGATGCGACACGCACCCCGATCGGGCGCTATGGCGGCGCGCTTTCCACTGTTCGCACCGATGATCTGGCGGCGCTGCCGATTGCCGCGCTGATCGCGCGCAATCCGCAGGTCGATTGGGCCAGCGTCGACGATGTGATTTACGGTTCCGCCAATCAGGCCGGCGAAGACAATCGCAACGTGGCGCGTATGGCGGCGCTTTTGGCCGGTTTGCCGGTGGATGTACCGGGGATCACGGTGAACCGGCTCTGTGCCTCGGGTATGGATTCGGTGGGCATGGCCGCCCGCGCTATTCGGGCCGGTGACAGCGACATGGTAATCGCCGGCGGCGTGGAAAGCATGAGCCGCGCGCCCTTTGTTCTGGCCAAGGCCACCAGCGCGTTCAGCCGCGCGGCAGAGATGTTTGACACCACCATCGGCTGGCGGTTCGTGAACCGCAAGATGAAGGAAAAATACGGCATCGATTCCATGCCACAGACGGCAGACAATGTGGCCGCCGATTACAACATCAGCCGCGCAGATCAGGATGCGCTGGCCGCCCGTTCACAGGCGCGCTGGGCAGCAGCACAAGAGGCCGGCGTATTTGCCGAGGAAATCACCCCCGTCAGCGTGCCGCAACGCCGCGCCGATCCGGTGATTGTGGACACAGACGAACACCCCCGTCCAGGCACAAGCGCGGAAAAGCTGGGTAAGTTGCGCGGTATCAACGGGCCGGATCTGACGGTGACGGCAGGCAATGCCTCTGGCGTTAATGACGGGGCGGCGGCGTTGCTGATTGCCAATGCGGCCAGTGCGGAAAAGAACGGGTTGAAACCCATGGCCCGGATTGTCGGCATGTGTTCTGCCGGTGTGGAGCCGCGGATCATGGGCATCGGACCGGTGCCGGCCACGCAAAAGCTGCTGAAACGCACGGGGTTGCGCATTGAAGACATGGATGTGATCGAATTGAACGAAGCTTTTGCCGCGCAAGGGTTGGCCACGTTGCGGGCGCTGGGGGTTGCCGATGACGCAACGCATGTGAACCCCAACGGCGGCGCGATTGCCATGGGGCATCCGCTGGGCATGTCGGGCGCACGGCTGGTGCTGGCGGCGGCCTATCAATTGCAACGCACGGGCGGGCGCTATGCGCTTTGCACCATGTGTGTCGGTGTGGGGCAAGGCTCCGCACTGATACTGGAACGGGTTTAGAGGAGGAATATCATGTATGCACAAATGGTTAAGACGGCGGGTTCCGGCGTCAAATCCCCCGAAGAAATGACACCGGAGGAACGCGATTTTCAAGACCGGATTGATCGGGGCGAAAAGATCGAACCCAAAGACTGGATGCCGGATGATTATCGTAAAACCCTGATCCGGCAAATCGGACAGCACGCCCATTCGGAAATCGTTGGTCAATTGCCCGAAGGCAACTGGATCACCCGCGCGCCCACACTGGAACGCAAGGCGATCCTGTTGGCCAAAGTACAGGACGAGGCCGGCCACGGGCTTTACCTCTATTGCGCGGCGGAAACGCTGGGCGTCACCCGTGACGACCTGACCGAAGATCTGCTGGCCGGACGGATGAAATATTCATCGATCTTCAACTACCCTACCCTGAACTGGGCCGATATGGGCGCGGTTGGCTGGCTGGTGGATGGCGCGGCGATCATCAATCAGGTGGCCTTGCAACGCACCTCCTATGGTCCCTATTCCCGCGCCATGGTGCGGATCTGCAAGGAAGAAAGCTTTCACGCGCGGCAGGGTTTTCACATCATGATGAAAATGGCCAAAGGCACGCCGGAACAGAAACGCATGGCGCAAGATGCGCTGAATCGGCTGTGGTTTCCGGCGTTGATGATGTTTGGACCCTCGGACAAGGACAGCGTTCACACGGCGCAATCCATGGCCTGGCGGATCAAAATGGATACCAACGACGAGCTGCGGCAGAAATTTGTCGACCAGACCGTGCCACAGATCGAATATCTCGGGCTGGAATTGCCCGACCCGGGCATCACCCTGAACAAGGACACCGGCCATTACAGCTATGCCGATCCGGACTGGTCGGAGTTTTTCGACGTGATCAAAGGCAACGGCCCCTGCAACGTGGACCGGCTGGCGGCGCGCAACAAAGCCTGGGACGATGGTAAATGGGTTCGTGACGGGCTGATGGCCCACGCCAAGAAAAAGGCAGCGGCTAAAACGGCGGCGGAATAGGGAATGTCGTATCGTCAGGATCTTAGGGATAACCGCAAGTCCTTTATGGCAGAGCTGCACACCAAATACGGGCGACTGCCTGCCCAGGTGGAAAAGCGGTATCTGCAAAAGGTTATAGCAATTCAAAACAGCACGCGCGGTAAATTTGGCGAGCTGATGGGAGAGATCACTTTAACCGCCACCGGCCAATCCCGCGAACAGGATATCGTGCGTGACACCCAATCCTTTGATACGCCCTTTGGGCGGCGGCGAATTGACGTTTGGGATAAACATGTCCGGCGCGCGGTAGAGATTAAAAGCGGCTACACCTGTCTAAGCAAATTTGTGCGCAACCAAATTCAGAAAGACCTGTTTTTACGCGACGCCGGCATTGTCAAAACCCTGTGCTGGCACCTGCTACAGGGCGGCAGTCGGCCCTTGCTGGCGTTTCTGGAGGTTAGCAAAATTTCCGTCGAACACGGCTATCCCGAATTTTCAAAACTACCGCCCGAAGGGGTGGAAATGATCGAACAATCACGCTCTGTTTCAAGAGGAGAAATAACATGAAAAACGAATGGCCCCTGTGGGAAGTATTTATTCGCGGCCAGCACGGCATGAACCACCGTCACGTGGGATCACTACACGCACCGGATGCGGAAATGGCGTTGAAAAACGCACGTGATGTCTACACCCGACGCAACGAAGGCGTCAGCATCTGGGTGGTGGAAGCCGCCCACATCACCGCCTCCTCCCCCGAAGAAAAGGGCGCGTTTTACGAGCCGTCCAATTCCAAGGTCTATCGTCACCCGACGTTTTTCGACATCCCCGAAGAAGTGGGGTCCATGTGATGGCACAGGATCAGGCTTTGTTTGAATACCTGTTGCGCCTTGGCGACAATACGCTGGTTCTGGGGCATCGGGTATCGGAATGGTGCGGCCATTCCCCCGTGCTGGAAGAAGACATCGCGCTGGCCAATACGGCGCTGGATCTGATCGGGCAAACGCAACTGTGGCTGGGGCTCGCCGGTGAGGTGGAGGGCAAGGGCCGCGATGCGGACACATTGGCAATGCTGCGTGACATCTGGGATTTCCGCAATCTGCTGTTGGTCGAGCTACCCAACGGCGATTTCGGCCAGACCCTGATGCGGCAATTCCTGTTTGACGCTTGGCAGAGCATCAATCTGGGCCGGCTGATGAACAGCACGGATCCGCGCATTGCGGAAATTGCCGCCAAGGCCAGCAAAGAAGCCGCCTATCATGTGGAACGCTCCGGCGACACGGTGGTGGGGCTGGGTGACGGCACCGACGAAAGCCACGCCCGCATGCAAAAGGCGCTGGATTACCTGTGGCCTTATGTGGGCGAAATGTTCCTGTCCGATGATGTGGATGCGACACTGGTCAAGGCCGGCATTGCACCGGATCCGGCCAGCCTGCGCGATGACTATGACGCGTTGATCGGGCGGGTGATGGACAGCGCCACACTAACGATCCCGGACAGCCGGTTCACCCACAAGGGCGGCAAAACCGGCAAGACGCATACGGAACATCTGGGCCATGTGCTGACCTCTATGCAGTGGCTGCAACGCGCCTATCCGGGGGCGAGCTGGTAATATGCGGCCCTCGGTGAAACAGATATGGCAATGGCTGGACGATGTGCCGGACCCGGAAATTCCGGTGATCTCGCTGGTGGATCTGGGCATTATCCGCGGGGTGGAATGGCGGGGGGACACACTGGAAGTGGCAGTCACCCCCACCTATTCCGGCTGTCCCGCCACCAGCATCATCAATCTGGACATCGAAACCGCCCTGCGCGGCCATGGCATCGACAAGCTGGAGATCAAACGCCAGTTGTCGCCGCCATGGACCACCGACTGGCTGTCGGATACGGGCCGCGAAAAGCTGCAAAAATACGGCATTGCCCCGCCCACAGCGGCGGGGGGGCCGGCGGCCTGCCCCAATTGCGGCAGCGCCAACCTGAACAAAGTGAGCCAGTTCGGCTCTACCCCTTGCAAGGCGGCATGGCGATGTAACGATTGTCTGGAGCCTTTCGACTATTTCAAGTGCATTTAGGGAGACTGAAATGGCACGTTTTCACGATTTGACTGTGACCGATGTTCACAAAACCATCCGCGACGCGGTGGTGGTAACCCTGCAACCCGACACGCCCGAGGATTTCGATTTCATCCCCGGTCAATACCTGACCTTCAAACGCGATTTCGACGGCACCGAGCTACGCCGCAACTATTCCATTTGCGCGGGCAAGGACGATGGTGTTTTGCAAATCGGGATCAAACGAGTGGATGGCGGCACCTTCTCCAGCTGGGCCAACGCGGATTTGCAAGTGGGCGACACATTGCAAGCGATGGAACCTACCGGCACATTTCACACGCCGATCGAACCGGACAAGGCCAAGGCCTATGTCGGTTTCGCCGGCGGCTCCGGGATCACACCGGTTCTGTCGATCCTGAAAACCGTGCTAAAACGCGAACCTGACAGCCATTTCACACTGGTGTACGCCAATCGCGGCGTGAATTCGATCATGTTTCGCGAAGAGCTGGAAGACCTGAAAAACACCTATATGGGGCGGTTCAACGTCATTCATATTCTGGAAAGCGACGCACAGGAAATCGACCTGTTCACAGGCCGGATCGACGCGGCAAAGCTGACCACCCTGTTTGACAAATGGATCGATATTGCCGACGTGGACACCGCCTATATTTGCGGGCCGGAACCGATGATGCTGACCATTCGCGATTCACTCCGGCAGCATGGCCTGACCGACGACCAGATCAAGTTCGAATTGTTCGGAGCCGATCAACCGGGCCGCGCCAAAACCCCCGCCGCAATCAAGGCCGACGCCCGCGCTGTCGGGGCAGAGGCCAGTATCATTCTGGATGGCACCGCGCGCAGCGTGCATGTGGACAAGGGCCAGACCATTCTGGAAGCCGCCCTTGCCAACGACATGGACGCGCCTTTTGCCTGCCGTGCCGGCGTGTGTTCCACCTGCAAATGCAAGGTGCTGGAAGGCGAAGTCGACATGCGCGCCAACCACGCGCTGGAGGATTACGAGGTGGAACAGGGCTATGTGCTGAGCTGCCAGAGCGTGCCGGTCACCGACAAGGTTGTGGTGGAATACGAATAACCTGCCGTATCAAAAACCATACTTCTGAACCGCCCCCTGTTTGCCGGAGGCTCCAAAGCAAATATGGATGGAGCCTATGGAAAAAGTAACAGAAATAGACATTCGACCACTGCCCTCTCATCGATACGCAGTATCGATGAGAGGGAGAAGTGCGGGCCCGCGCAGTTCGGATGATTTTTGAACATGAGCATGAATACGCCAATCAATCAGCGGCGGTTATGGCCATTGCGCCAAAAATTGGATGCGGCAGGGGCACGCTGCGACGCTGGGTGAAACAATCTGATATCAATAGCGACCGCAAAGACGGTCAGACTTCAGATGATCGCGCCAAGATCAAAGCGATGGAACGCGAAATTCGAGACCGTCGCAAAACTCAACCTGTCCGGAGGTGCGCAAGAACAATTTCTACCACTTTTGAGACACTGCCGGGGAGTTGCATCTGGATCGCAGTTTTTATGGGCGGATGAAATATCTGAAAGTGGCCTAATGACAGAACCTTTCCAAGGTTATTTGCCGGTATCATTATTTCAAGCACTAATATTTTATGCTTGAAGTAAAATCTGTATCTGTTTATGTAAACATAATGGGAACGGTTCTAATCATCTGGCAAGTATCACAGGTCAACAAGCAATCTTTGAAAGTGGGCAGTTATGAAAATCACCATAATCGGCGCGGGACCCGGCGGTCTTTACACTGCAATTCTTGTTAAAAAGGCCCACCCTGATTGGACAATCGAGGTTTTCGAGCAAAACCAGCCCGACGATACTTTTGGATTCGGTGTTGTATTTTCAGATGACACTCTGGACGAGTTTTTAAAGAGAGACCTTGAAACCTATAAAATGATTCAAGACGAATTCGCCTATTGGCAGGACGTTGCGATCCATTTCAAGGGGCATGAAATTCGCTGTGGCGGCAACGGGTTTTGCGGAACATCGCGGCAAACTCTTTTGACAATCCTGCAAAAACGCTGCCGTGAATTGGGTGTGGAGATGACTTTTGGTGTGCAAATACCTGCTGCCGAAATCGCCGAACGTTTCAAAGATTCAGATGTGGTTGTGGCCTCTGACGGGATTGGATCGCAGATCCGCGAGCATTACAAAGATCAGTTTCAGCCCTCCCTGACGATGCGAACCAACCGGTTTTGCTGGATGGGATCAACCCGCCCGATGGATGAATTCAATTACTTTTTCCATGAAACGGAACATGGCATTATCATTGGCCATGCCTATCAATACGAAAAAGGCCGCTCGACCTGGGTATTCGAGATGGACGAAGCCTGTTGGCAGGGGCATGGATTTGAGGAATTTGACGAACCCGGATCAGGAGCCAAGCTCGAGGAAATCTTCAAAGAGGAACTGCAAGGCCATCCTTTGCTGTTAAACCGGTCCTACTGGCGGATATTCCCGCGCATTTTCTGTGAAAACTGGTCTGCGGGTAACATTGTTATTTTGGGCGACGCCAAGGCTTCGGCCCATTTTTCAATCGGCTCGGGTACTAAATTGGCAATGGATTGCGCGATTGGCCTTGCCGATGCGCTTATAGAACACGCTGAAACGGATGTTCAGAAAGCATTCCAGGTCTATGATGAAACCCGCCGTACACCGGTTCAGATCATCCAGCATAATGCCGATGTGTCGCTGGCGTGGTTTGAGCACATGGAGCGGTCATGGGACATGGAGCCGATGCAGTTTGCCATGGTGGTTATGTGCCGCGCTAAATCGGTGACCTATGAAAACCTGATGCTGCGCGACAAGGGTTTTGTGAACAAAGCCGATGATGAATGGTATGCGCGACACTTGCGCGAAACAGGGCAGGACCTGCGTGAAACCCGTCCAACCCCGATGTTTGCCAATTTCAAGCTGCGCGATCTGGAACTGCCAAACCGCGTAATCATGTCGCCAATGGCGCAATACAGCGCCGACGAAAACGGCAATCTGACAGACTGGCACAAAGTCCATTACGGCGGTCACGCGAATGGTGGCATGGGGTTGATTTTCACCGAAATGACCTGCCCCTCGGCTGATGCCCGCATTACGCCCGGCTGTCCGGGCATGTGGACCGATGCACACGAGGACCAATGGAGGGACGTTGTCGATTTCATCCATGGCAATACGCCTGCTAAAATCTGTATGCAGTTGGGCCATGCGGGGCGCAAAGGGTCGACACAGGTTGGCTGGGAAAAGATGGACTATCCTTTGCCGGATCCGGCGCAGAATTGGCCATTGGTGTCGGCATCACCCTTGCCTTGGATGGATGGTATCAGCGCTATTCCTGCCGAAATAGACCGCCTGACAATGGATCGTGTGCGTGATGATTTTATCGCCGCAACCGAACGGGCTGCACGTGCCGGATTTGACATGGTGGAACTGCATTGCGCGCACGGGTATTTGCTGGCCTCGTTCCTGTCACCCTTGACCAACCTGCGGACAGATGACTATGGCGGAAGCCCCGAAAACCGCATTCGATACCCGCTCGAGGTTTTCAAAGCCATGCGCGCCGTCTGGCCACAGGATCGCCCGATGTCCGTCAGGATTTCAGCAAGTGACTGGAAGGAAGGCGGCATAAACGAGGGGGATATCCTCTACTTCTCGCAGGCCTTTGCCGATGCGGGATGTGATCTGATTGATGTGTCATCCGGTCAGACTGTTCCGAATCAAAAACCGATTTATGGCCGGATGTATCAAGCCCAGTTTTCCGAAGCCATTCGTAACGTGCCTAAACTGGCGACCATGGCGGTTGGGGCGATCACCGAAGCCTCGCAGGTCAACACTATCCTGCACACAAGACGGGCCGACTTGGTGGCCCTTGGGCGACCGCATATGTGGAACCCTTATTTCACCCATCAAGCGGCGGCATGGTATGGCGTGCGTGATTTTGCGGCTTGGCCCAAGCAATATCTGGCCGGTGCCGATCAGGCCGTACGCGAACAGATGAAAACCCGTGAAAAACTGGTGGAACTGCAAATGCGCAGCTCCCCCAGCCAGCATAGAAAAGACGGAAAATGACAGCCATGGGCATAGACCCGCTAGCTTGTCGCGGTTTAGGTGTATTGTCCCGAAAAAACACTTGCCTCAGGCGTGTGGGTGTTATCTGCTGAATTTGATCAAAAACTGAAATGTGAGTCTCTCCATGAACAAAGCACCCAATTCCCTGCACGGGCGTGACATCGCCTCGCATCTCCACCCTTATACAAATTTAGCGGTTCATCCGGAAACCGGCCCGCATGTTATTTCACGCGGCGAGGGTATCTATGTCTATGACGACACCGGCAAGAAATTCATTGAAGGGCTGTCCGGTCTCTGGTGTGCCTCGCTTGGATTTTCCGAACAACGGCTGGTAGATGCTGCGACCAAACAGCTGCAAACCCTGCCATTTTACCATAATTTCGCGTCCAAAGCAGTGGAGCCGGCAATCGAGCTGGCTGATTTTCTGGTCAACAACGCGCCTGTACCGATGTCAAAGGTGTTCTTTACCAACTCCGGTTCAGAGGCCAACGACACGCAGGTCAAACTGGTTTGGTACTACAACAACATCCTTGGTCGCCCCGAGAAAAAGAAAATCATCGCGCGGCAAGGCGCCTATCACGGTATCACCGTGGCGGCGGCTTCTATGACTGGCCTTGCCTATGCGCAGAATGCCTTTGATGTGCCGATCAACAACATCATGCACACGGATTGCCCGCATTATTACAACTACGGTGAAAACGGCGAGAGCGAGGAGCAATACGCCACCCGCCTTGCCGATAACCTCGAACAGCTGATCCAGCGCGAAGGCCCTGACACAATCGCCGCATTTATCGCGGAACCGTTTCTGGGGGCCGGTGGGGTGATTGAACCGCCCAAGGGTTACTTTGAAAAAATCCAGCCGATCCTGAAACACTACGATATCCTGTTTATCGTGGACGAGGTGATTTCAGGTTTTTATCGTACCGGCAATATGTTCGGCACGGAAACATACAACCTCATGCCGGACATGATGACCATGGCGAAACAGCTTTCCGCTGCCTATCAACCCATCGGTGCGGTGATGATAAACGACAAAGTGCATGACGCGCTGGTCGAAGGCAGCCGCAAATACGGTGTGTTTGGCACCGGGTACACCTATTCCGGCCATCCGGTCCCGGCAGCTGTGGCGCTGGAGACCCAGAAAATCTATCAGGAGCGCAATACGGGGGGCCATGTTCAGGCGGTTTCTCCCACCTTCCTGAAACGTTTGCACGCGCTTGGTGACCACCCGTTGGTGGGCGAAACACGCGGGCTGGGGTTGATTGGTGCGCTGGAAATGGTGCAGGACAAGGAAACCCGAAAACATTTTGATCCGGCGGTAAAGCTGGGCGCGTGGGTGGCGAACAAGGCGCTTGATTACGGGTTGATCGTGCGGCCGCTGGTGAATGACACGGTGGCCTTTTGCCCGCCGCTGATTATTACGGAACCACAGATCAACGATATGTTTGACGCCATCGAACGTGCGTTGGATGATGCTGTCGGTTACGTCAAAACCCTGTAACGCAATCGGGCCGCGCAAATCGCGCGGCCCGAAAAATAATCAGTAGCTGTATTCATCGTAGATCTTTGACAAATCCTCGTTCCAGTCACCATAGTATTTCCCCAACAATTCACAGGCCGGTGATTTTCCGGTTTCCACCACCTCTTGCAGTGCATTCAGAAAATGGGTTTCATCCGGTACCATGCCACCAACACCGGCACGTCCGCGTGCCTTGAGACCGGCCTCCGAGATTTTCAACACTTCCTTGGACAGTTCCAACATGGATGTTCCATCCACCGTGGCCGCAATCCCGTCAACCGAGGCCGCAACCCGCAGGGCTTCGCGTTTTTCCGTATCCCAGTTCTTGCACAGATCCCATGCCGCATCGAGCGAGGATTGGTCATACATCAACCCGACCCAAAGCGCGGGTAATGCACAAATCCGCCGCCAAGGCCCCGCATCTGCGCCGCGCATTTCCATATACTGCTTGATCCGCGCCTCGGGGAAAACGGTGGTCAAATGGTCCGCCCAATCCGACATCAACGGTTTTTCACCGGGCAAGGCCGGCAACTCACCCTTGAGAAAATCGCGAAACGACTGCCCCAGCGCATCAATGTACTTGCCATCGCGATAGACAAAATACATCGGTACATCCAGAACGTAATCCACATAGCGTTCAAATCCCATGCCGTCCTCAAACACAAAGGGCAGCATGCCGGTGCGGTCATTGTCCAGCCCGCGCCAAATCCGCGAACGCCAGCTTTTATGACCATTAGGCTTGCCCTCGAAAAACGGTGAATCTGCAAATAACGCAGTCGCCACCGGCTGCAAGGCCAGCGCCACACGGAACTTCTGCACCATATCCGCCTCAGACGCAAAATCGAGGTTCACCTGCACGGTGCAGGTCCGGTACATCATTTGTTTGCCGTGGGTGCCGACGCGATCCATATAATCGGTCATCAACCGGTAACGCCCTTTGGGCATCATCGGTATTTGTTCATGGGTCCATTCCGGCGCGGCCCCCAACCCGATATATCCCGCCCCGATCCGGTCCGCGACTTGTTTTACCTCGCGCAAATGTTCGTTGGCCTCGTCGCAGGTTTGATGAATATTTTCCAATGGCGCACCGGACAGTTCCAGTTGCCCGCCCGGTTCCAACGATACATTCGCGCCGTCTTTTTCCAGACCGATGATATTGCCGGCCTCCAGTACAGGCGCCCAGCCAAATTCGTCACGCAGCCCTTCGAGCATTGCTTTGACAGAACAAGGCCCTTCGTATGGCAACGGCAAATGGCTATCTTTGAAATAGCCGAATTTCTCGTGTTCGGTACCAATGCGCCAATCGGCTTTCGGTTTACACCCGTCAGAAAGCAGCGCTGCCAATTGATCATGGTGTTCAATCAACGCGCCACCGGATTGTGGGATAGACATAAGGAAGGTTCCCCTAGAATGGTTCAGTTACCCTGAAAGGGCCTTTTTCATGTGCCACTGTCAAGTCAAGAAACCACGATTACCTCTTTCGAATTCGTCCCAATATCCCCGCCGGAGGCATAAAAGTTATGGTGCCTCCGGCGAGGAGACTTAAGGGCAGCTCTAAAAATTGCGCCTGACCCGATAGCGTTGTAGAATCGCACGGCAATGCGTGGAGGGATGGCCGTCATGGCACAGATGGTTTTTTTGATCTTTCGGATCGTTGCATGAGCTTGGATATGAAGAAGGACCCGCTGGTCGAGGTTGACGCGGTGGTGCCGTGGGAAGAGTTTCGTCCGCTTTTGGAACGGGTCTGGCGCAAGCCTGACAGTGAGCGGAAATCCCGCGCGGGCCGCAAACCGATGGATGCGGTGCTGATGTTCAAGGCGCTGGCGCAGGCGGGCAAGGTGGATGATCGTTTCAAGCTCTTTGATCGGCACTTGGCACGGCATGGCTATATTGCGCGGGGCGGTCAGATACTGGATGCACCCATTGTGCCGGTACCGCGCAACCACAACACACGCGAGGAAAACGCCGCGATCAAAGGCTGTGAGGAACCGGAAGGCCGGGAAAACAAGCCTGCAAAGCGATGCCAGAAGGACGTCGACGCTCGCTGGACCAAGAAACACGGCAAGAGCCATTTCGGCTACAAGAACCACGTCAATGTCGACCGCAGCCAAGCTGATCCGACGCTATCATGTCTCCGATGCCGCCCTTCTCGTGCATGCAAGGGCATGCACTGCCAGGCAGTGGTAGAGCATGTCTTTGGGGCGCAGAGCAACGACATGGGCGGCACCATGGTGAAAACCATTGGGCTGGTGCGAGCGAAAGCCAAGATTGGGATGAAGACCCTTGTCTACAACATCCGCCGACTTGGTCAATGGCGGCGCATCAATCCGTTCCCGGCATGAGAACGGCGGGTTGTGGGCGGGGCCAGTGCTGTCAACACTCGGATTGGACCAGCATCCGGGCCCTGCTACCTGACATCCAGCGGTGTCAGGTGGCCGCAGCACAGAGAAACAAGCCGCTACGCGCTCAGAACGTCAAAAATCGAGGTGCCCATAATTGTCATGTGAGAGTGAGGCTGTGTGCTGTTTTGGTGGCGTGGAATTCGGGCAGTAAAAATAAACTTCTGCTATTAGACAATTGTCCCTTGCATTCTCGGAAGCTGGAAGCTAAATCGCAGCCTACGGACCGATAGCTCAGCTGGATAGAGTACCTGACTACGAATCAGGGGGTCGGGGGTTCGAATCCTCCTCGGTCCGCCACCACCTCATTTGCCAGATCATATGTAATTTGTAGACACGGCGAAATTTCGCGGGGCGTTTTGCGTTCCGCGTTGCAATTGGCCGCGTTACTGGCCATATAAGCGCTGTTGGACTTTGCGATAAAACGGGGCACCCATGCAAAACTATCTCGAGTTTGAAAAGCCATTGGCGGAAATCGAAGGCAAGGCTGAAGAACTGCGGGCCATGGCGCGGCAAAATAACGAGGTCGACCTCGAAAAAGAGGCCGCGGCGCTGGATGAAAAAGCCGGTGAACTGCTGGTGGAAATTTACGCTGACCTGACGCCGTGGCGCAAATGTCAGGTGGCGCGCCATCCGGATCGCCCCCATTGCAGCGATTATATTAATGAATTGTTTACCGAATATACGCCTCTGGCGGGGGATCGTAACTTTGCTGATGATTTTGCCATTCTGGGCGGGCTGGCACGGTTTGATGGCCAGCCGGTGATGGTGATTGGCCATGAAAAGGGTCATGATACCAAATCCCGCCTACACCACAATTTCGGCATGGCCCGCCCCGAGGGGTACCGCAAGGCTATCCGATTGATGGATATGGCCGAACGATTCGGCCTGCCGATTGTCACATTGATTGATACGACGGGTGCCTTCCCGGGCAAAGGTGCCGAGGAACGCGGCCAATCCGAGGCCATCGCCCGTTCGACCGAGAAATGCTTGCAGGTGGGCGTGCCAGTGGTTTCGGTGATTATCGGCGAAGGCGGTTCCGGCGGGGCGGTAGCGCTGGCCACTTCCGACCGTCTGGCGATGTTGGAACATTCGGTTTACTCCGTGATCTCGCCCGAGGGCTGTGCCTCCATTCTGTGGAAAGATGCCGGTAAAATGCGCAAAGCCGCCGAGGCCCTGCGCCTGACTGCGCAGGATTTGCACAAATTGGGTATTGCCGATGTGGTGATCCCCGAACCTGTTGGCGGTGCCCAGCGCGACCGTGCGGCCACCATGGAGAGCGTGCGGGTCGAGATTGCCAAAATGTTGGTGGAACTGTCCGGAAAAAAACCGTCGCAGTTGCGCAAACAGCGCCGCAAGCGGTATCTGGATCTCGGTAGCCAGTCGCTGTAACGAGTAGTCCGCCCGGTCGTTTACATGAAATGGTTTAAACGCCGTTAACACCCTTCAGGACAAGGGCGGAAACCAGCCTTGCGTAATCTTCGCGTTCAGCCTTATCCGCGTTCTTGTTCCACATATAGTACCAGTTCAGCATGCCGAAAACCGACATGGTGGTGGCATGGAGCTTGCGGGCTTTTCCATCGAAGATTTCCGGTGCTTGTGTTGCTATGACACCGGACACAAACCTTACCAGATCGCGTTGGTATCCGCGCAGGATGCTTTGTTGTTCCGGTGGCAACGCCGATAGGCTGCCGGTCTGGATCTGGTGTTCGTGATCCATACCCCGATAGGCCAGCAGGATTTCCGATACCACCGCATGCAACTGTTCGGCGGGTGGTTTCCCCGAGAGATCCAGCTCGCAAACCCGGTTCCGCAATTCAAGCAGGTAGCTGTCGAGGATATCAAACAGCAAGGCATCCTTGCTGTCATAATAGTGATAAATCGTTGCCTTGGACACGTCACATTCCTGCGCCAGCTGCCGCATGGAGGCGCGGTCAAAGCCTTCGGTGGCGAAAACTTTGGCCGCGCCCTTGAGGATATGGGTGCGTTTCTGGTCGTGGTCTTTGGCGATGGTGCGGGCCATTGTTATTCCTTGGGCCGGTTGTCGATGATCCGCACGGCCTTGCCTTCGGATCGGGCAATACCACCGGGATCGGCGACGTTGATTTCGGTGCTGACGCCTACCACATCTTTGATCCGTTTGGCCAGCATCCGTGCAGCGGCGGCCTTGCTGGCCCCGTCGGCGGCATTTGGCAGGGCCTCCACATGTACGCGCATGCCGTCCATATGGCCGGATCGGTAAAGTTCGATCTGGAAATGCGGGGTTAGCCCGCCTGTGGCCATCAGCTGTTCCTCGATCTGGGTGGGGAACACGTTGACGCCGCGCAGGATCATCATGTCGTCGGACCGGCCGGTGATTTTCTGCATCCGCCGCATGGTTCGTGCGGTTCCCGGCAAAAGGCGGGTCAGGTCGCGGGTGCGATAGCGGATCATCGGCAGGCCTTCCTTGGTCAGCGTGGTAAATACCAGCTCGCCTTCTTCGCCATCGGCGACGACCTCTCCGGTTTGGGGGTTGATGACCTCGGGATAGAAATGATCCTCCCAGATGTGCAGCCCGTCCTTGGTTTCCACACATTCATTGGCCACCCCCGGTCCCATGATTTCCGACAGGCCGTAAATATCCACCGCATGCATGTCAAAGGCTGCCTCGACATTTTTACGCATGGCATTGGTCCAGGGTTCTGCCCCGAAAATCCCCACATCCAAAGAGGAGTCGCGCGGATCCAACCCCTGTTTGTGGAAAGCATCCAGAATATTGAGCATATAGGACGGCGTCACCATGATCGCATTGGGTTTGAAATCGTTGATCAGGGTCACTTGCCGCTGGGTCTGGCCGCCGGATACTGGCACCACCGTTGCCCCCAACCGTTCAATTCCCGCATGCGCCCCCAGACCGCCGGTAAACAGGCCATAACCATAGGCGTTGTGTACGATATCCCCCGGTTTCACGCCCGATGCCCGCAGGCTGCGTGCGCCCAGATCGGCCCAGTTTGACAAATCCTTGGCGGTATAGCCCACCACTGTCGGCTTGCCCGTGGTGCCCGATGACGCATGCAGGCGTACGATTTGTTCGCGCGGCACCGCAAACAGGCCAAAAGGATAGTTGTCCCGCAAATCGTTTTTGTAGGTGAAAGGAAATTTCGCCAGATCGGCCAGTGTTTTCAGGTCATCCGGATGCACGCCTGCCTCGTCAAAGCGTTTCTTGTACATCGGCACGTTGTCATAGGCGTGTTTCAGCGACCATTTCAGACGCTCCAGCTGCAAAGCAGCGATTTCATCGCGAGAGGCAATTTCAATGGGGTCAAGGGTTTTTCGGTCCGGTGTCAGGTCTTTCATAGTCTCTCTCCCAAGGGTTATTCGTCGAAAAGCTGGCCGCGAATGGCGCGGGACATGCCACGGAATTCGGCAATCAGCACGTTATTCTGGTTGGTGACCTTCACGTCATAAATGCCGTTGCGTCCGTTCAGCGTGACCTCGCTCGCACGGGCGGTCAGGGTGTCACCAATACGACCGGGGGCCAAATAGCTGATGACATTATGCATGGCGACGGTCGATTGATTGCGACTGTTGCAGGCAAAGGCAAAGGCGGTATCGGCAAGGGTAAATGTGATCCCGCCATGGCAAATTCCGTGGCCGTTGGCGTGGTGGTCTGCGACTGTCAGGGCAAATTCGGCGCGGCCTTCGTCCACATGTACCATGCGCAACCCCATCCACTGCGAGGCCTTGTCCCCCGCCCACATGGCATCGGCAGCCTTTTGCGCGCGCTCTTGCGGGGTCATTCCTTTGTCCCTGTGAATTCGGGTTTACGTTTTTGCAGAAAGGCGGTGACCCCTTCGGCGTAATCCGCAGATTCACCGCACATTTTCTGGGCCTTGGCCTCCAGTTCGATATGGTCGTCAAAACTGTTGGTGGCGGCTTGCTGGATCAATTCTTTGGTCATGCCCAGCCCCAGTGTCGGGCCGTTGGCGAATTGAACGGCCAGCTCGCGGGCTTCCTCCATCAGCTTGCCATCCTCGACGGCCCGCCAGATCAGCCCCCAGTCAGCGGCCTGTTGTGCCATTAACGGTTGCGCGGTCAGGGCCAGTCCTTTGGCGCGTGCCTCGCCCAACAGATGGGTCAGCGACCAGCTGCCACCGGCGTCGGGGATCAGGCCGACCTTGGCAAAGGACTGAATGAACTTAGCGGATTTGGTGGCCAGAACGATATCACAGGCCAGCGCGATATTGGCACCGGCCCCGGCGGCAACCCCGTTTACCGCACAGATCACCGGAAATTCCAGCGACCGGATCAGGCGGATCAACGGATTGTAAAACGTGGCGATGGTATGGCCCAGATCCGGCGGGCCATCCATTTTGCTCGGGTCGCGGTCGCCCAGATCCTGCCCGGCACAAAAACCCCGCCCCGATCCGGTCAACAACACCGCCCGCGCGCCATTGTCCCGCGCCGATTCCAGTGCTGCCCGCAAGGCAAGGTGCATTTCATCGGTAAAACTGTTCAGCCGGTCCGGCCTGTTCAGGGTGATTTCCACCCAGTTGCCGTGGTCTTCCACCAGAATTGTATCGCTCATTCGTCCCCCACGAGATTTCTTGCAATCAGACTTGCATAACCCGAACGGTCGGTCAATAATAAATCCACGCAGCATCCAGGGAGGGATTTTGCCATGTTCGATTTGACAGCACCGCCGCAAGGGTTTCATGAAAATCCCTATCCAACCTATCAATGGCTGCGTGACCAAGCACCGGTTTGCCCGCAACCGGATGGCTCTTTTGTGCTGTCCCGCTATGCGGATCTGGATATGATCTATCGTGATACAGATCGCTTTCTGTCGGACAAGAAAAAGGTGTTTGCCCCGAAATACGGTGTGGGATCGCCGCTCTATGAACATCATACAACATCACTGGTGTTTAACGACCCGCCGTTGCACACCCGTGTGCGCAAGGTGATGGTGGGGGCGCTGAACCCGCGTGCGCTGGCCCGAATGGAACCGGGTTTGGTCGTTATGGTGGATCGTTTGCTGGACGGGATGGGCGACACGTCAGAACTGATTATGGATTTCGCCGGTGCCATCCCGATTGAATTGATCGGCAATCTACTCGGTATTCCGGCGGACGCGCGTGCGCCATTGCGGGACTGGTCCCTGTTGATCCTCGGCGCGTTGGAACCGGCGCTGACCGATAGGCAACTGGCCACCGGCAACGCAGCTGTCATCGATTTCCTTGCCTATCTACGCGACATTATCGAGGACAGGCGTAGCCACCCGCTTGATCCGGCTACCGACGTTCTGACCCGTCTGATTCAGGCCGATGACGATGGCGGATTGACGGATGTGGAGCTGTACCAGAACTGTATTTTTATCCTGAATGCAGGCCATGAAACCACCACCAACCTGATCGGCAATACCCTTGCCCTGCTGGATCAGGACCGCACCGCGCGGGCGGAATTGCGGGCCAATCCAGATCTGATCAATACAGCAGTTGATGAATTCCTTCGAATGGAAAGCCCGAACCAGTTTGGCAATCGGCTCACGACCGAAGACATAACCCTGCATGGCACCCGAATTCCGGCCGGCAGCGACCTGCACCTGTGCATCGGGGCCGCCAACCGCGATCCGGCACAGTTTGACGAACCCGATACCCTGAAACTGGATCGTCGCCCCAACAAACACCTCGCTTTTGCCGGTGGTGCGCATACCTGCGTCGGGGCGACGCTTGCCCGTATGGAAGGCCGCATCGCCGTGGGTCGTTTCCTGCACCGCTTCCCGAATTATGCCCTGACCCCCGGGGCCAAACGCGCCGGGCGCATCCGCTTTCGAGGGTTTGAACGCCTGCCTGCCAATCTGAACCAAGGATAAGACCATGACAATCTTGCAAATCAACAGCTTTGCCGCCGGTGAATGGGTTGCCCCCGACAGCGCCGCTCGCCCGATAGAGGAAGCCGCCACCGGCATCATTTTCGCACAGGCCGGCAATAGCGCGCTGGATGTGCAAGGAATGCTGGATTACGCCCGTAACGTGGGCGGTCCCGCCCTGCGTGCCATGACTTTTCATGACCGTGCGCGGATGCTCAAGGCGCTGGCGCTGCATCTGGGAAAACACAAGCAGGCGCTCTATGATCTGTCGTTTAAAACCGGTGCCACCCAGTCGGATCACATGATCGACGTGGATGGCGGTATCGGGACGACCTTTGTCTTTGCCTCCAAAGGGCGGCGCGAAATGCCGGATAGCCAAGTGTACATCGATGGCGATATTGAACAACTGTCGCGCAACGGCAGCTTTCTTGGTCAGCATATTTACACCCCGCTACAAGGTGTTGCTGTCCACATCAACGCGTTCAATTTCCCTGTCTGGGGGATGCTGGAAAAACTGGCTCCGACATTGCTGGCCGGCGTGCCCGCGATTGTAAAACCGGCCACGGCCACCTGTTATGTGACCGAACTTTGCGTGCGGTTGATGCTCGACAGTGGCATTCTGCCTGCCGGTGCACTGCAACTGGTGTCCGGTGGTCTTGGCGATATGCTGGATCGGCTGACGCTTCAAGATACCGTGGCCTTTACCGGTTCTGCCTATACGGCGCTGAAATTGCGTTCGGCACCGCATATCCTTGAAAACTCCATCCGGTTTACTGCGGAACAAGACAGCCTGAACGGTTCTATCCTTGGCCCTGATGCCCGGCCCGACACGCCGGAATTTGATTTGTTTGTCAAAGAGGTCTGCCGTGAAATAACCACCAAAGCGGGGCAGAAATGTACGGCCATCCGCCGCATCATCGCTCCCGAACCGCTGGTGCAGCCGGTGATAGAGGCCTTGTCCGCCCGTTTGGCAAAAACCGTGATCGGTGCGCCGGATCAGGCCGAAACCCGCATGGGGGCGCTGGTCAACAGTGGCCAGAAACGGGATGTTCTGGAAAAAGCCGCGATCATCGGCACCGAGGCCGAGCGGGTGTTCGGCGATCCTGACAATTTCACCGTTTCCGGTGCGGACGCCGCCAAAGGCGCGTTTTTGCCGCCGATGCTGTTTCACTGCGCCAATCCTGACAGCGCCGAACGGGTGCATGACACCGAGGCCTTTGGTCCGGTTTCAACCGTCATGGGGTACCGCGATTTGTCCCATGCGATAGCGCTGGCGAACAAGGGCCAAGGCTCGTTGGTGGCTTCTGTTATTACCCGCGACCCGGATGTGGCGCAGGAGGTGGCGATTGGTGCGGGGGCCTATCACGGCCGTCTGTATATCAACAATCGCGACAGTATGAAGGAATCCACCGGCCACGGTTCACCCTTGCCGCACATGACCCACGGTGGCCCGGGTCGCGCCGGCGGCGGTGAGGAACTGGGCGGGATTCGCGGGGTGAAGCACTATATGCAACGTACCGCGATTCAGGGCAGTCCGGACATGCTGACCGCGATTGGCGGTACATGGGTTCCGGGCGCGGAAGAACGGGTGTCAAAGGCGCATCCGTTTACCCAGAATTTCAATGATCTGCACATCGGCCAAACCCTGTATACCGCCCCGCGCGAGGTGACGCTTGACGACATCGAACATTTTGCCACCTTCACCGGCGATACCTTCTACGCCCATATGGACGATGCCGCTGCCAAGCGAAACCCGTTCTTTCCGGGGCGCGTGGCGCATGGGTATTTGTTGTTGTCCTTTGCTGCCGGTCTGTTTGTGGAACCCAACGAAGGGCCGGTTCTGGCCAATACCGGTCTTGATAATCTGCGCTTCATGCAGCCGGTTTCCGCCGGTGACAGCATCAAGGTACGCCTGACCGTGAAAAAGAAAACCAAACGCAACGATGAATACGGCGAGGTGCGCTGGCACGTGACCCTGACCAACCAGTCGGATGAGCTGGTGGCGGAATATGAACTGCTGACAATGGTTGCCTATTGATCCGGCATTGGCCAAAGTATGGGCATGGATGACTCTGCTTTTGATACTGCCCGTACGGCCCTGACAGATCTGGGCAGCGCCAAGGTTTGGTCGCTGATTGTGACGGTGATGGGGGATATGGCAGCGGCCCCGGGCGTGGCTATTTCCGGGGCTTGCCTTGCAGAAATTCTAGCCCCTGTCGGGGTGCGGCCAGAGGCGCTGCGCGTGGCGCTGCACCGGTTGCGCAAGGATGGCTGGATCCACAGCGACAAACAGGGGCGCACCAGCCATCACAGCCTGACCACATCGGGGCTGGCACAGACCCGCGCCGCCGCCCCGCGCATTTATGCGCCTGCACCGGTTTATGACGGTCCTTGGCATTTGTTCTGGGCCAATCCCGAACACGCGGGAAGCCCGCCTGCCGGTGCGATCAAACTGGGGCGCGGGGTGTATCTTGGGCAGGGGGCAAAACCCGCCGCCGAGGGATTTCTATGTCTTAGCGGCGCACAGCCAAAGGTGCCGGACTGGCTGCGCGGACAACTGGGACCGGAGCCGCTGGTGCAAGGGTATGAAGATCTTGCGCGCGCCTTGCAGACGGTTGGGCAATCTTTGGAGGCACAGCCGGTCCTGTCCCCGCCACAAGTTTCCTGTTTACGTATGCTAATCGTGCATTACTGGCGGCGCAACCTGTTGAAACACCCCGACCTGCCCGCCGCTTTCTTTCCGTCAGACTGGCGGGAAAACACTTGCCGCCAACAGGTGATGGCCTTGCTGGAACTGTTACCACGTCCGAAAGCCGTGGGTCAGGGCAAGACAGCCCCCTAGAATCCAATCCGCAATAAAATTACCGAACGATGCATGTTTTTAGTGTTTTGTTGCGTTGCAGCATTGACCTTTGTGCAACTGCAGCATACACCGCAAGGGCAACCCATGCCCTTTGATATCCACAAGGGGTTTCTGTTCAAAGTCCAAAAGCGAGCCTTTGCCATGATCCTGCCTGACCTGCTCAATCTCTGTGCTGCCTCTATCCCTGCTGTGGAAAATGTGGTCGCCAAAGCCAAGGAAAACCTGCGTTCCATGGTGACAGCCAATGACCGCATCAGCAGTGGTCTAATTGAGGAAAACCAGGTCGCGGCGCATGCTTTGTCGTGGTTTTCCACCTATCTGGAATCCCTGCGCCAGATGCACCGCTGGGCGACTGCGCTGGACAAGGAAGGCCAGTTCGGCGATCTGGAAAAGCTGATCCTGCAAATTTCCTTTGGCGAGTACCTCTGGCAAATCTGGGGCGGTATTCCCATGTCGCAGGGTGAAATCGCGCGCTTGCAGGATCTGGGCCTGTCACAAGAAGACCAAATGGCGATTGCTGCCGAATCCGTGCAAATCCTGACTCAGAAAGGGAACACACAGGCGGCGCGCTCACGGTTGATCGATCTGATGCTGGAACGTGATGGCGCGGCCACGGTCGGGCGTACGGGCCTTGATGAAGAACTGGAAATGGTCCGCGACCAATTCCGACGCTTTGCCGATGAACAGGTGATCCCCCACGCCCATGAATGGCATCTGAAGGATGAATTGATCCCGATGGAGATCATCGAACAAATGTCCGAACTGGGTGTGTTCGGCCTGACCATCCCCGAAGAATACGGCGGTTTTGGTATGTCCAAGGCCACCATGTGTGTGGTGTCAGAGGAATTATCACGCGGTTACATCGGGGTTGGCTCGCTTGGAACCCGTTCCGAAATTGCAGCTGAACTGATCCTGTGCGGTGGCACCGAAGAGCAGAAACAAAAATGGCTGCCGTTGATTGCTTCGGGTGAGAAGCTGCCAACGGCGGTGTTTACCGAACCCAACACCGGTTCCGATCTTGGCTCATTGCGCACCCGCGCGGTCCAGGATGGGGATAGCTACACCATTACCGGCAATAAAACATGGATTACCCACGCGGCGCGCACCGATGTGATGACCTTGCTGGCCCGTACCGATCCGGACACGTCCAATTATGCCGGCTTGTCGATGTTTCTGGCAGAAAAGCAACGGGGCACCGACGAAAACCCCTTCCCGACAGAGGGCATGACCGGCGGTGAAATCGAAGTCTTGGGTTATCGCGGGATGAAGGAATACGAACTGGCGTTTGACGGGTTCAAGGTAAAGGCGGAAAACCTGCTTGGCGGCGAAGAAAACAAAGGCTTCAAACAGTTGATGCAGACCTTTGAATCGGCTCGTATCCAGACCGCGGCCCGTGCCATCGGTGTGGCGCAAAACGCCATGGAAACCGCGCTGCGTTATGCGCAGGAACGCAAACAATTCGGCAAATCCCTGATCGAGTTCCCGCGTATTTCCGGCAAAATTGCCATGATGGCAGTGGAAATCATGATTGCCCGTCAGCTGACCTATCATTCTGCCTATGAAAAAGACCACGACCGCCGCTGCGATCTGGAGGCAGGCATGGCCAAACTATTGGGCGCGCGCGTCGCATGGGCAGCCGCCGACAATGGCTTGCAAATCCACGGGGGCAACGGGTTTGCAATGGAATACCCGATCAGCCGCATTCTGTGTGATGCGCGTATTCTGAATATTTTTGAAGGGGCCGCCGAAATTCAGGCCACCGTCATCGCGCGCCGCCTGCTGGATAGCTAGAAATGGCTACGCTGCTCTGTTACCACCGCAACAGGGGGTAGCATGGAAATTATCAGCGTTCTGTTTGATCCGGTTTTGCCGGTCGCAGCGATTGCGGTTCTGGGGTATTTACTCGGGCGGCAAGGCGCGCTGGGGGTGGAGGCCGTCGTGTTCAGAATTGGTTATCTGCTGGCGCGGCGGGACCATGGCCTCCAGCCTTGCGCTACTTTACGGCGTGCGAACCGGAACCCTGTCGCAAATCATCATTTGGACGTCACTTTTCAGTTTTCTAACCCTTGCCTGACCGCATTGAATTTGCAAGGGTGGTGGAATGAAAAAAACACTCTTGATCGCAAGCCTTTTGTTATCTGCATGCGCGGATGAAACCATTTCGGGTCAGGTGGACACGACCGATATCTGGAAATTGCAGAGCATGAATGCCGAACCGGTGACGGAAAATATCACCCTGACCTTCCCGCAAAAAGGCGAAATAGCCGGGCAAGCGCCCTGCAATCGATACAGCGCCTCGCAAAAAGCCCCGTTGCCGTGGTTTGAAATCGGCCCTGTACGGGCAACGCGGATGGCATGTGCTGCATTGGCACTGGAACAACGTTACTTTGAAATGCTGGCTGATATGACCTTGATTGAACGCAAGGCAGAATCGCTGCTGCTGACAAATGATGCGGGCCAATCCCTGCTGTTTACACGGAACTGATCCGCTCCAGCACCGACACCAACCGTTCCCGTGCGGCAGGAACGGACCGTTTTCCCAGACCCGCCGCCAAACGCCGTTCCAGAAAATAGCCGGTGGTGTGCAGGGCATCCAACACCTGCGCGCTGCTCGCGTCGCCACGATCCCGTAAAAATGCGGGCAGCGGCAATAATTTTTGCGCCCAGTTCCCTGCTCCGGTGCGGCTTACGGCGCGCCCGGATCGGGGCGACACAAACACCAGATCATCCTGCTGCCCTGTGACCGCGCAGCAGGACAAATCCAGCCCGTAGCCCAATTCATCCAATAATTGCAATTCCCAGAGCGCATAGGCCCGTGGCCAATCTGCTCCGACCTCCAGCGCATCCAGAACCGCGGTGGTGCTGTCATACAGATCGGGAAATACCATCCGTTCGGGAAATCCGAACCCGACCATGGCACAAACCGACGCTAGCGCCGCCAATGCACCGCGATCCCCCATGATCCGGCTCCGCGACCGCAGCAATTCCACCCGATAGCTGCCTAGATGCTCCTCCAGCCGCGCGTGCCATTCTACGCTGATCTGGTTGCCGGGTTGCAACACAGGTGCCAACCGCCGCGACACGCCCCCGCGCACCACACCGGCATGACGCCCGTGCGCCATGGTCAACACATCCAGTATTACCGAGGTCTCGCCATGCTTGCGCACAGAAATCACAACCCCCTGATCCCGCCATTCCATATGCTCAGCCTAAAGCGGTCTGACCGAACAGACCACCAAACAGTTTCATTTTCCTGAAAATTCCTTTGCCGGAGGCTCCGCCCCCGTAAATCGGGACAGTCCGCACAATTCAATGCGCCAAGCCTTCCTCATCCAGCAAATGCCGCCCGTCGCGGTCTTCGACCTCGATCACCCAAAGATCCGGATCAAAGCTGCGCTGTTTGGCAATCACGGCGTCCACATCCGGTTCGGCCCCCTTGGCCAGCACAACCCAAATGCGCGTTCCGTCGATGTCATAACTGCGTTGAAACAGCGTAGCTGTGCGATCCAACGGGGCCTGTTTTACCAAAATAGCCCCTGCTGTTGCATCGCCCTTGGCCGTGACAAATGCCGCAATTCCCGCCAGAGACAGTCGCCGCAAATAGGCGCTTACCCAGAATTCAGCGGTCAGGCGGGACATGGGCTATCCCTTGGTGTCGGAAAAATCCAACCCCATTTCGGTGAACCGTTCGGCCTCTTGTTCCCATTTCGGGCGGACCTTCACCTGCAAAAACAGATGCACTTCAGTACCGATTATTTCCTTCAGTTCGGCCCGGGCCGCCATGCTGACGGCTTTGATGGTCTGGCCACGCGGGCCAAGGGTGATCCCCTTGTGTCCGTCGCGGGTGACATAGATCACTTGATCAATCCGCACGGTGCCGTCCTTGCGGTTGTCCCAGTTTTCGGTTTCCACGGTCAGGAAATACGGCAGTTCCTGATGCAAGCGCAGCATCAGTTTTTCGCGGGTGATTTCAGAGGCAATCATCCGCATCGGCACATCTGCGATCTGGTCTTCCGGATAGAGCCACGGTCCCTTGGGCAGGTTTTCCGCCAGATAACCGGTCAGAGCATCAACGCCGTGGCCCTTTTCCGCCGAAATCATGAAGGTTTTGGCAAAATCGAATGCCTCATTCAATTCCTGTGTCAGGGCCAGCAGCTGATCCGCCTTCACTTTGTCGATCTTGTTGATCGCCAGAACCAGTCGGGTTTTTTCACTGACCCGTTCTTTCAGCCCCTCGAGGATCATCTTCACGCCTTCGGTGACGCCGCGATGGGCTTCGATCAACAGCACGGTGATATCCCCGTCGGCGGCACCGGCCCAGGCAGCGGCAACCATGGCCTTGTCCAGATTGCGCCGCGTGCGGAACAGGCCGGGTGTATCGACGAACACGATCTGGGTCTGGTCCTTGATGGCGATGCCACGAATTCGGGCACGGGTGGTTTGTACCTTGTGGGTTACGATCGACACTTTGGCCCCGACAATGCGGTTCATCAGGGTCGATTTTCCCGCGTTGGGCTCCCCGATCAAAGCTACAAATCCACAGCGTGTTTCAGTCATTTTCCGGCTTCCAGTTTTTCAAGCATTTCTGCCGCAGCGACTTGCTGGGCCTGTCGTTTCGATGTGGCGCTGGCCTTGGTGACATGGCCATCTTCCAGACGGGCCTCAATCTCGAACACCGGCGCGTGGTCCGGACCAGAGCGGCCGACCTCGACATATTTTGGTGGTGGCATCCCGCGCGATTGCGCCCATTCTTGCAGGCTGGTCTTGGCGTCGCGCGCGTCTTTCTGTGCGCTGGCAATCCGTTTTCCCCAAAGGTTCAGCACCAGTTTGCGGGCCACATCATAGCCGGCATCCCGATAAACAGCTGCGATCACCGCTTCCAGCGCATCCGCCAACAGCGCCTGTTTGCGCCGTCCGCCGGACAACATTTCGGACCGTCCCATTTTCAGCGCGGCACCCAGATCAATTTCGCGCGCGACCTCTGCACAGGTTTCCTTGCGGACCATGGCATTAAAGCGCGGGGCCAACAGCCCCTCTGCGGCATCGGTATCGTGATCCAGTAATGCTTCGCTCATCACCAGCCCCAACACCCGATCGCCCAGAAATTCGAGCCGCTGGTTGTCGTTGCGTGTGGCAGAGGACAGCGACGAGTGGGTCATGGCCTCAATCAGCAACGCGGGCTGTTTAAACCGATGCCCGAGCCGGACCTCGAAGGCCTTTAATTCGGCGGCGAGTTTCACTCCAGCCCCTTAAAGAAACGGTCACTGCGCCATGTCCAGAAGGCCATAATGGATGAACCGGCAGAGGAGAATATCACCCGATCCGCGCGTCCCACCAGATAGGATGCCGGCACCATGCCAACGCCATAGGGTTGTTTAAAGCGGCTGTCGGTGGAATTGTCACGATTGTCACCCATGAAAAAATAATGCCCCTCGGGAACCGTAAACACACTGGTATTATCCGCCTGCGTGGTGCCGATATTCAGGATCGCGTGTTTGACGCCATTGGGCAAGGTTTCGGTAAAGGCCTGTTTGATACAATCGCCGCCTACGCCAACGGCCCCGTTGGCACAACGCGGGCGATTTCCAAGCGGACCTTGCGGGCCGTATTCCTCGATGAAATCGGCTGTCTTTACCATTTCTACCGGCTGACCGTTGATATGCAGGCGGCCCTTGATGACCTGAATTTTATCGCCGGGCAGACCAATCAAACGTTTGATGAAATCGGATTCATTGCTGGGGTGTTTGAACACGATAATGTCACCGCGTTCGGGTTCACTGCCCAACAGGCGCCCATCCCAGCCCTTGGCAAAACCACAGAGGTTAAATTTGCCGATGGTGGGACAAGAGGCCCAAGAATAACCGTAGGACAACTTGTTTACAAACAGGAAGTCCCCGATCAACAAGGTGGGTTTCATTGATCCTGACGGGATCCAGAATGGTTGAAACAGAATAGTGCGGATGATGCCGGCTAGAAACAACGCCCAAAAGACCGTTTTAAAGGTTTCGGCGATACCGCCTGAAGAATTTTCTTTGCTCGCCATGTGCTTTGCCTTTTGGGATTGCGTTTTCCAAGCTACATGGCGTTTTGTGCGGGATTAGTCAACCTGTGCGCCGGTCAGCGGCACGGCATCAATGATCACAAATGCCTGTGCCCAAGGGTGATCGTCTGTTAGCGACACATGCACAACGGCCTTGTGCCCCTCTGGAGTCATTTCGGCCAGCCGTTTTGCCGCCCAGCCGGTCAGTTCCATCACCGGCTGGCCGGTGTGCAGATTTTTGACCGACATGTCCTTCCAGCTGATTCCCATCGCCAGACCGGTGCCAAGCGCCTTGGAGCAAGCCTCCTTGGCGGCCCAGCGTTTGGCATAGGTGCCGGCAACATCCTTGCGGCGCGCGGCTTTTTCTTGCTCTGCTTCGGTAAACACCCGATTGCGGAACCTGTCGCCAAACCGGTCCAGCGTGCCGCTAATCCGGTCGATATTGGCCATATCGGTGCCAACGCCAAGGATCATTGCCGTGCAGCCAGAAAACTAATGCCAGCGGCACCGAACAACACACCAAACGTTCCCGTGATCCAGCGGCCAAATCTCTGATACAGGGCCAAGGCCTTGCCAGTAGATAAAACCCATGCGTAGGCCGGAAATGTCAACAAGGAGCACAGGCCCAAGGTAAATCCGACCTGCATCAATTCCGCCACGCCTGATCCGGCAGGAACGGCAACACTGAATACGGCACCCCAGCCAAAGACGGGCTTAGGATTGGTAAGGTGAATAAACAGTCCTTTACGGTAGGAACCCCACAACGATTGTCCGGCTGTATCTCCGGCAATTAGGGGTTTGTTCCCAAATGCGGATTTCAGTGATTTATAACCAAGCCACATCAGATAGATCGCCGCGATATAGCGTAAAACCTCGATAACCCAGCCATTTGCCATCATCACAGCTCCCAAGCCAAAGGCTGCTGCAAGACCCCAAAACGCAGATCCGGTGAATACGCCCAGTGCCAGCAAGACGCCGTGCGTGCGGCCTTGGGCCATCGACGTGCCGGCAATGGCCATGGTGGCCGGCCCGGGGCTAATGCCACCCAAAAACCAAACCAACGTTAGCATGAAGAGTTCAAAACCATTCATGCGACGCCGGAACCGAATGTTTCGTTGCGGGCTTCATCCATCAGGGCGCGCATGCGGCGTACGGCGCTGTCGAGGCCGGAAAAAATTGCCTCGCCAATCAGGAAGTGGCCGATGTTCAGTTCCATTATTTCGGGAAAGGCTGCGATGGGTTTCACGGTTTCATAGGTCAGCCCGTGGCCGGCGTGGACCTCGAGGCCCAGATCGGTGGCATAGGCTGTCATGTCGCGCAGGCGTTCCAGTTCGCTGTCGCGTTTGTCGAATTTTTCCTCGGCGTGGTAATCGCAATAGGCACCGGTGTGCAGTTCAATCACCGGCGCACCAATACGGGCGGCTGCGTCGATCTGGGGTTTGTCGGCGGCGATAAAGATCGACACGCGGCAACCGGCATCGCGCAAGGGGGCGATGAAATGCGCCAGTTTGTTTTCCTGACGCGCCACTTCCAGCCCGCCTTCGGTGGTCAGTTCCTGCCGTTTTTCCGGCACGATACAAACGGCATGGGGTTTGTGACGCAGAGCAATCGCCTGCATTTCGTCAGTGGCGGCCATTTCGAAATTCAACGGCACATTCAAGCCATCCATCAATCCGTCAATATCGGTGTCGGTGATGTGGCGCCGGTCTTCGCGCAGGTGTGCGGTGATGCCGTCGGCTCCGGCCTGTTCCGCCAGCAATGCCGCGCGCAGCGGATCGGGATAATTGCCACCACGTGCATTACGCACAGTGGCCACGTGGTCAATGTTGATGCCCAGCCGCAAACGGCCAATGGGCTGTGTCAGTGATCCGGTCATGTCACGTCTCCTCGGTAGAACTGTTCCGAGCCTAGCGTGATTCTTTGGTCTCGTCAGTAGTTGCTTTGCGTTTTGCCTTGAGTTCTTTGAACTTGGCCATCAACTGGCCCTTGCGGCGGTGTTGATAGGCGGCCACCAACGGGCGCACAATGTAATAACACACGATACCACAAATAATTCCGGGCACGATTCCCCCGACCAGATAAGGCAGGAAAATATCGTGAAAAAACTCGTAAAATCCGGTCCAGGGGCTGGGTTCCGCCCCGAACAGCGCCTTGGTGTTGGCCCAGAGCGTGGCAGAGGCCTCGGTAAAGCTGCTCTTGAGCTTGTGCCAGACGGTTTCCTCGGAGGACATTCCCAGCAGGCGCAGGCCCAGTTGATAGCTGGTTGTGGCAATGAACGGAAAGGTCAGCGGATTGCCGACCCATGTGCCCAGCAGCGAAGCCACCAGATTTCCCCGCAGTAAATAGGCCAGCGCCATCGCGGAAACAAAATGAAAACCGTAAAGCGGGGTAAATGAAACAAACGCCCCGCAGGCAAAACCAATCGCGATTTTATGGGGGGAATCGGGCAGACGTTTGATGCGATGACCCAGATAGCTGATCACTCGGGCCCAGCCGGCACGGGGATATACTGCCTCGACAACAGATTCCCAATAGGTACGTGGTTTACGGCGTTTGAACACGCTTGCTCCTGTTTTTCCGGCTAGGTTTCTTTGTTTTTGCGTTCACAATCCGCGACATCCGAATCGGCCTGAATTGCGGTGATAACATGGATCAGGTGTTCCACATCCCGCACATCGATATCAATCGTCATCCGGTAAAAATCCTGTTTGCGGTCGGTGATTTTCAGGTCCGAGATATTGGCATTCTGTTCACCGATCAATGTGCAAATACGCCCGAGCACGCCGGATCCGTTGGCCATGGTGATCTGCAACGTCGCCCGACGGGTCGGTTCGCGCCGGCCCTGCGACCAATGCAGATCAATCCAGCGTTCCGGCTCTGAATCGTATTCCTGTAATTTATCGCAATGGATGGTGTGGACCAACACACCCTGACCCGGCGTTGCAATGCCGACAATGCGTTCGCCGGGCAAGGGCTGACAGCAGCTGGCCGGGGTGGCAAATTGATCGGCCTCCAACCCCAAAATGCGTTCCGGTGGCAGGTCCAGTTGATCTTCGGTTTGGCGGGTCAGTTCGGGATAGAGCACCTCGACCAATTCGGAACCGGTGATTTCCGCTGCTCCGATCTTGGCAAGTAATGCATCCGCATTGCCCAATCCCAGCCGGTCTGCAGCAGTTTCCAGCGCCTTGTCGGTGGCTTTTTTGCCCACATGTTCCAATGCAACCCGTGCCAATTCACGGCCCAGTTTGATTTTGCTTTCTTGTTGTTCGGCCCGCAGCGCCCGCCGGATGGCGGATTTTGCCCGTCCGGTGACGACAATGTCCAACCATGTCGCCTGTGGCTTTTGCCCCTGTGCGGTGGTGATCTGGATGGATTGCCCATTGCGCAAGCGGGTCCAGAGCGGCACGCGCCGCCCATCTACCTTGGCCCCGACACAGGCAGACCCGATACGGGTGTGAATGGCATAGGCGAAGTCGATCGGCGTAGCCCCCCGTGGCAGGCGGATCACGTCGCCTTTGGGGGTAAAGCAGAACACCTGATCCGCGAACATTTCCAGTTTGACATGTTCCAGAAATTCGTCGTTGGTGTGGTCCTCGCTGGCAAACCGTTCGGTCAGACTGGCCAGCCATTTGAACGGGTCCACGGCAAAACGGTTTTCCACGCGCTCGCCGTCTTTATAGGACCAATGCGCCGCAACACCGGATTCGGCCACGTCATGCATGGCCTGTGTGCGGATCTGAATTTCGACCCGTTTGCCATCACGACCGGAAACTGTGGTGTGTAGGGAACGATAGCCGTTTGATTTCGGCTGGCTAATGTAATCCTTGAACCGCCCCGGCACCGCCATCCAGCGGCGATGTACCTTGCCCAAAGCCTTGTAAACGTCGTCTTCGCTGTGGGTGATGATGCGAAAACCGTAAATGTCGGACAAGCGGGAAAAACCTTCTTTCTTTTCCTCCATCTTGCGCCAGATCGAATAAGGCTTTTTCTCGCGCCCGAAAACAGTGGCCTTGATGCTGGCTTTGAACAGGACCTCTTCGATGTCGTCGGTGATCTTGGTGACCACATCACCGGTTTCATTGCGCAGGCTGACAAAGCGGCGCATGATGGAATTGCGGGCTTCGGGGTTCAGCACCTTGAAGCACAGGTCTTCCAGCTCGTCGCGCATCCACTGCATCCCCATGCGCCCGGCAAGAGGGGCATAAATATCCATGGTTTCGCGGGCTTTTTGCTGTTGTTTGTCCGGACGCATGTGTTTGATCGTGCGCATGTTGTGCAGACGGTCGCCCAGTTTGACCAGGATCACCCGCACGTCCTTGGACATGGCCAACAGAAGTTTGCGAAAATTTTCGGCCTGTTTGTCGTCTTTGGAGCTTAACTCCAGATTGGTCAGCTTGGTTACGCCATCCACCAGCTGCGCAACTTCGGTGCCAAACAGTTCGGCCACCTCGTTATAGGTGGCGTCCGTGTCTTCGACCGTGTCATGCAGCAGGGCGGTGATGATGGTGTCGTCATCCAGCCGCTGTTCCGCCATCAGGCTGGCAACGGCAACAGGATGGGTGAAATAGGGTTCGCCGGAATGGCGGGTCTGGCCATCATGTTTGTCAAACCCGTATTGATATGCCGCCGCGAGGCGTTCCGTGTTGGCCTCGGGATTGTACCCTTTGACCTGATTGATCAGCTCTTCAACGGCGATCATTTCGGCTTTGTCCTGACGGCTCTATGCGGTGCCGCCAAATAGCGACGCGCCGCAGGTTATTTCATTTCCTGTGCTTCCATCAGCGCGCGCAGCAGGTTTTCCTCGGACATATTGTCCTCGGGCTTGTCGTTTTCGGCTCCCATGAGCAAGGCCATCTGGTCTTCCTCGGGTTCGTCAACTTCGATCTGGGTCTGGTGGCTCTGGATCGCGGCTTCGCGCAGCTGTTCGGCTGTCAGGGTTTCCTCTGCAATTTCGCGCAGGGCAACAACCGGATTTTTGTCGTTGTCACGTGGTACGGTCAATTCGGAACCGGATGCGATTTCACGGGCACGATGTGCCGCGAGCATCACCAGCTCGAAATGGTTTGCCACTTTGTCTACACAATCTTCGACAGTTACACGGGCCATAGGGCGACTCCAAGGATGCGGGATATCAGAATAGCAGCAAATAGGGGGTTTGCCGCCAAATGGCAAGGGCTAATGCGTTTTAGGCGAGCCAGACTTCTGCCAGTTGTGCCTTGTTGAAGCGGGATAGCATCTGGTCCAGTGTTTCGCCGCTGACCGGATGCAGCCAATCGGGGGCGACATCGCGCATCGGCACCAATACAAAGACCCGATCCTGAAGTCGTGGATGCGGGAGAATCAGCGATTCAGGGGCCTGATTCATCTGGCTTTCCAACGGCAAATCCCGCCATTTACGATAGCCGGCGGGGTCCGGCGCGATTTCACCGTCAAAATCGATCAAATCCAAATCAATTATACGTGGCTCCCAACGGTGGGCTCTGGTGCGGCCTAGCCGGCTTTCTATTGCATGGAGATGTGCCAGAACCCCTTGCGCGGAAAGGGTTGTTTCGCACAATACAGCTCCATTCGTGAAATCGGATCCTGACCCCTCCGGAAAGGCTTTGGATTTATACAGCGGGCTTTGGCCTAAAATTTTGACCGATTCGCTTGACAGCAACCTTAAGGCAGCTTCTACTGGAGGTAGGTCTCCCTT
>CAMZLM010000007.1 GCA_947311485.1 uncultured Paracoccaceae bacterium | reverse complement strand
CGGATCACCTTGCCGCCGCCGAATTTCACTTCTTCGCCATAGGTTGTCAGGTCGCGCTCGACCTCGATGATCAAATCGGTATCGGCAAGGCGCAGACGGTCGCCGGTGGTGGGGCCGAACATGGCGGCATAATCGGCGCGGTTGATGGTGGTTGGCATTACAGCTCCCCCATGACGTGTTGATTAAACCCGAAAACCCGTCGTGCGCCCCCAATCGGCACCAGCGTTACCTCGCGCCGCTGGCCCGGTTCGAACCGGACGGCGGTGCCGGCGGCGATGTTCAACCGCATGCCGTGCGCCTTGGGGCGGTCAAAATCCAGCGCGGGGTTGGATTCGGCAAAGTGATAGTGGCTGCCGACCTGTACAGGCCGGTCGCCGGTGTTGGCGACCATCATTGTCAGGCTGTCGCGGTCCGCGTTCAAGGTGATGTCGCCTTTGGCGGGGAATATTTCTCCGGGGATCATGGCGGCCTCCTATCGGATGGGTTTGTGAACGGTGACGAGCTTGGTGCCGTCGGGAAAGGTTGCCTCGACCTGCACTTCGGGGATCATTTCGGGGATGCCGTCCATGCATTGATCGCGGGTGATGACCTCGGCTCCGGCCTGCATCATATCGGCCACGCTGCGCCCGTCACGCGCGCCTTCGACCACGGCGTCGGTGATCAGGGCGATGGCTTCGGGGTAGTTCAGTTTGACCCCGCGTGCCAACCGTTTGCGGGCCACCTCTGCCGCCATGGCGATCAGCAGTTTGTCTTTTTCGCGCGGGGTCAGCTGCATGTCACAGGCTCCATGTTCGGGGCAAATGCCCCCCGTGCAACAGATAGAGCGCCGGCACGAGGGTTTTGCGTAATTCAAAGCTGTCCGCCGCCAAAACACGGGCAAACAGCACGCCTTGCCGGATCAGGCTTGCGCCTGCTGTTTTTGGCAGAAGTTGGCGCAGATCGTCAAGGCGGGTTTCAGCCGCAGGGTCAATCAGCAACAGGCTGGCCATCGCCCCTGCCCCGTCGGCAATGGCAGGGTTTTGCAGCTGGTCCTGAATATCGCCATGCAGGCGCAGAGCATCGGCAAACACCAGATCCCCCCCCCGCCGGATGCGGATGTTGTCGGTGATCCGGGCATCGTGCAGGGTTTCCCCCATCAGGGCACGGCCAAACACCAACGGTTCCACCATCAGGAAACGTGCATCCGCCACCATATCCACCTGCAAGGCGCGGTTCAGGTTGCAGCCCTCGAACAGGATCGTTTCCTGTGGCAACCAGTTCAGCCGCGCGCCCTGATCCAGATGCAGATGGTTGCGGATTTCGCCAACCTCGCCGATCTGTGCGCGGTAAATGCGTTCGGCGGCCTGTGTTGTCAGGGTCAGGCTGCCCGCGGATCGGGCACGCACCGACAGCCGGTCACCCCCCGTCACCCCGCCCGCCGTGTTCAGCAACACGGCTTCGGTGCCGGTTTCACAGCGCGGAAACAGCACCCGCATACAGCCGCTCTGACGCAAATAGGCCAGAGGTTCCGGCCCATTCTTCACGTCGATTTCTACGCTCCCGTGGGCGCGCGGTTGCTGCATCATCCCGGAGACATGCCCCGCAAGCGTTCGGAGCGGCGGCGCAGCAGTTCCACCACGGTCAGCAGACAGATCGAGATGATCACAAGGATGGTCGCCACGGCCAGAATGGTCGGGCTGATCTGTTCACGGATACCGGAAAACATTTGCCGCGGAATGGTGCGTTGTTTCACATCTGCCATTTGCAGCACGACCACCACTTCGTCAAACGAAGTGATAAAGGCAAACAGCGCGCCGGACACAACACCCGGCAGGATCAGCGGCATTTGCACCTTGAAAAACGTGCGGATCGGGCTTGCGCCCATATTGGCCGCCGCGCGGGTAAGGGATGCATCAAACCCCGACAGGGTCGCCGTTACGGTGATGATGACAAAGGGAATCCCCAGAACCGCATGGGCCACGATGATACCGAAATAGGTTTTGGCAATGCCGAAATCCGAAAAGGTAAAAAACATCCCCGAGGCCACAATCACCACCGGCACGATCATCGGCGAAATCAGCAGCGCCATGATTGGTCCGCGATAGGGCATTTCCGAACGGGACAGGCCAATCGCCGCCAGCGTGCCAAGGAAGGTGGCCAGCAAGGTGGCCATAATACCGACAAAGAAGGAGTTGCGCACCGAGCGGATCCACTGGGCATTGTTCCACATGTCGCTGAACCAGCCGGTCACCGCATCCGGATTAATCATGCCGTTGTGCAGAATATCCAAATACCAGCGCAGCGAATAGGCATCCGGATCAAGCGACAACATCCCCGGGGTAAAGCTGAAGTAGGGTTCCTGATTGAACGACAGCGGGATCAGAATGATGATCGGGGCCATCAGAAAAACGAAAATACCGCCGCAAATACTTCGGAAGGTATAGAACCACAGCACTTCTTTGGCGGTCACATAGGGCGGTTGGTTCAGGCGGTAATCCCCCGTGGACAGCCAGATCGCCATGCGGGCAAAGATAAACCCGAGGATCCCCACAAGCAGCCCGTAAGCAAAACCGGCAAAGGCAAACCCCGCGGCAAAAGCCACGACAAACCCGAACGGTCCTGCCAGTTTGCGGGTTTTCAGATAGGTCATGGACACAAAAGCAAGTGCTGCAACAGCGATCCCGACAACCACCATATAGGGGATCATCAGCGCGCCGTTGCCCTGTGCTGTCAAAAAGCCGAGCAAGGCCCCAAAGCCCCCCGTCCAGGCCAAGGTAAACCAGACCGGCGGGCGTGGCGGGATATAGCGGTAGGATTGTGGTTGTTCGCTCATGTCTCTTATCCCAGCTTCATGTTGTCGATGCCCACGACTTTGTCGTAGATCCAGTAAAGGAACAGCACAATCACCAGCAGCACCAGCCCCATCGCGGACGCCAGCGACCAGTTCAGTGATTTACGCATGTGGAAATCGATAAAGTTCGAAATCATCGTGCCATCCTGACCACCCACCAGCGCCGGTGTGATGTAAAAACTGATTGCCAGAATAAACACCAGAATACCGCCCGCGCCAATGCCCGGAATGGTTTGTGGGAAATACACCCGCCAGAAGGCCGTCCATTGCGTCGCCCCCATAGAGCGCGCCGCCCGCACATAGCTTGGCGGGATGGTTTTCATCACCGAATACAGCGGCAAAATCATGAACGGCAGCAAAATATGCGTCATCGCGATCAACGTGCCGGTTTCATTATAGATCAGCGAAAACCGGTCTTCATCCGAGGCAAGGCCGAACAGAACAAACAGATCGTTCAACACCCCCTGCCCCTGCAACATCGCAATCCACGCGGTCGTGCGCACCAAAAGCGAGGTCCAGAACGGCAGCAACACCAGAATAAGCAACATATTGGAAGAACGCGCCGGCAGCGTCGACAGCAAATAAGCCACCGGATAGCCCAGCACCAGCCCTGCCAACATCACGATCACCGCAATGCGCATGGTACGCGCAAACAATTTCAAATGAACACGGCGGTCTTCTTGTTTGCGCTCGATCGACCCGTCCGCCGTGTATTTCAAATCCACAGCCGAGGCCACAAAGGCCGGCGTCCAGGATTTACCGGCAATTTTCATCGCCTTCCAGACTTCGATATTGTCCCATTTCGGCTTGGCCTTGATCAGCGCCTCTTTGTAGGGCGGCTTGAGCTTTTTCGCCTTGCGCGCGGAGCCGGTAAACAGGCTGCGGGTACCGGAATATTCCCGGTTTACACGGCTGGCGACCTTGCCGATGGTTTTATTTTTCTTGTTCAGCACCAAATCGGCCACAAGCGCCGCGTACATGGCCTCGTCCGGTTCGGATACGGCATCCCAGTCGGCCAAAAGCGGCGTCAGATTGGGCATGTGTTTTTCAAACTGCGGGTTATATACCGCCTGTTTCAAAAATGTCGTCACAGGCAGGACAAACGCCAGCAGGATCAGCAAAAGCAGCGGCACGGTCAACCCGAAAGCCCGCAGGCGACTGCGGAACAATGCCTGACCCAGTTTCTTTTTCAGCGGCGTGCCATCGGCGGCCAGCAAGTTGCCTGAAGCGTCTGTTGCGTCTGTCATGATGCTACTTTGCGTAAATTTCGGAAGAACAAAGGGAAAGAGGGCCGCGAACGGCCCCCTTAAGGTATTGGATTAGTTGATCAGCCAAGTGTTGAAACGCTCGTTCAGTTCATCCTGATTGTCGGCCCAGAATTCGAAATCGTTCTGGATCGCGGTTTTGAAGTTCTCAGGTGCGGTTGGCATCTGTGGACCCATCGCGAGGTCTGGCTTGGTGTGATAGGAACCAACCAGCGGTGCGGAGGATTTACGTGCCGGACCATAAGAGATGTAGGACGCCTGCGCGGCCAGCTGCTCTGTTGCGGTCGAGAAAGCCAGGAATTCCATGGCCAGATCCTTGTTTGGTGCGCCTTTGACAACGGCCCACAGGTCCACGTCAAAAATCTGGCTGTCCCAAACGATGGAGAATGGTTTATCTTCTGCGGCTACCGCGTTGAAAATACGACCATTATAGGCAGTGGTCATGGCAACTTCGCCATCGGCCAGCAACTGTGGAGGCTGTGCGCCGGCTTCCCACCAGACAACGTCACCCTTGATGGTGTCGAGCTTGGCAAAAGCGCGGTCTACGCCTTCCGGTGTGCCCAGAACCTTGTAGATGTCCGCAGCGGCAACGCCGTCAGCCGCCAGAGCCAGCTCGAGGTTGGCTTTTGGACCTTTGCGCAGGCCACGTTTGCCCGGGAATTTCGCAGTGTCAAAGAAATCGGCAATGGTTGTCGGGCCATTTGCCATTTTGCTGTTGTCATAGGCGAAAATGGTGGACCAAACGATGTTAGCCACAGCACATTCGGTGATCGCGCCAGGGATGAAATCCTCTGTTGCCGGTGTGCCATCCGGTGCCGCTGGCAGGATAGCCGGGTCGATTGTCTCAAACAGACCTTCGTCACAGCCGCGAACCGCGTCGGACATTTCCAGATCAACGATGTCCCAAGTAACATTGCCCGCTTCCACTTGCGATTTAACTTCGGCCAGACCACCGGAGTAATCTTCAGAAATGACTTTGTTACCGGTCGCCGCAGTCCAAGGCTTGTGATAGGCCTCTACCTGGGATTTGGTGTATGCACCGCCCCAGGATACAGCAACAATCGAACCGGCAGATGCAGCACCAGCAACCAATGCAGTTGCCGCGGCACCCAATAGAATTGTTTTGATTTTCATACGAAAACTCCTTGTTCATTTACCCGTTTTATTTATACGCGCCATCATTTTCGGGTTTAACAACAACGCAACCTTCAGCCGCTAGCCATCAAGCGCGCGGCAATCCTGTGTTTCCCAGCTGACATTGGTGCGGGACCCCTTTTCCAGTGCCAGTTTTTCGGCAGAATTGGGGACTTTTACAACAAAATCCTCGTTGCCATGCACATTCATGCGGCAACGGATATGATCGCCCAGATAGATGACCTCCAGAACTTCGGCATCCACACCGTTGGCGGAACCGGACGCATTCAGCACAATCCGTTCAGGCCGGATCGACAGTGTAGTCCGGCTGCCAACGCCGCCGCAATTCACCGCCAGCGCCTGAGTCATCTGGCCATTGTCAAACTTCACATCGGCAATTCCGTCGTTAATCGCGGTCACAACGCCGTTCAACGTGTTGTTTTCACCGATAAACTGCGCCACAAACGCGTTTTCCGGACGTTCATACAAATCTGCCGGCGGGGCCAATTGTTGAATAACCCCGTCGTTAAACACCGCAATCCGGTCAGACATGGTCAGGGCTTCGGATTGGTCATGTGTTACGTAAACAACTGTAATACCAAGACTTTCATGGATGTGTTTGATTTCAAACTGCATATGTTCACGCAGCTGTTTATCCAGCGCGCCAAGCGGTTCGTCCATCAGCACCAGTTCCGCATCAAACACCAGCGCACGCGCCAGCGCGATCCGCTGTTGCTGACCGCCGGACAATTGCGTAGGCCGACGACCGGCAAAATCGCCCATCTGCACCATATCCAGCGCGCGCTTGACCTTGGCCTCGCGTTCGCTTTGGCCCATGTTGCGGACTTCCAGCGGGAAAGACAGGTTTTCGCCAACCGTCATATGCGGGAACAAGGCATAGTTCTGAAACACCATACCAATGCCGCGTTTGTGGGGCGGAATATTGTTGATTGGCTTGCCAGCAAGGCGAATATCCCCGTGGGTCGCGGTTTCAAACCCGGCAAGCATCATCAGGCAAGTTGTCTTGCCAGACCCCGATGGCCCCAACATTGTCAGGAACTCACCCTTGGCGATATTAAGATTTAAATCTTTGACAACAAGAATTTCGCCATCATAGCTTTTCTGGACGCGATCAAATACGACGAAACCTTCGTCTGCTGAATTGGCAGTCATGCCTTCTCCCGGTACCCTGTTGACGGGGTTTTTAGCGACCCCTTTATCATTCCGGTTATCCTAGACAAGAAACGGCCCTAATTGCAACCGCCGGACATTCAATTTATTGCGTGTCGCCAATATAATCAGTCTCGTTGACAGGCTGGCAAATTACAAATGTCGCAAACAACACAATATGTGTCGTAAATATTATTCTTGATTTTGAGCTAAAACTTCTCCTTACTTGAATTCGTACCTATTTTGACAAACTTTTGCCTTAAACCAATGCCAAATATCTAAACCAACGCCAAATATCTAAGTATGCGAGTATCGCGCCCCTGTAACAGTATTACGAGTAGAGTTCAGTATGCAAAAATATCCCTTTTACTATGAAATGTTAAATAATAACGTGCCCTTCTCAACTATTCGAGGCGGATTTTCATCGTTTGAAGGCGATACTTGCCCTCCAATGCGCCCCCGCACATCAACCCCTGATTTTCAAAATAATCACACCTCCGAGATCCTTTGGCGGATTAAAACCGTTCCCGCCGGCGACGTTTTTTCTGTTCGGCAGGTTTGTACCTCTCAACGCACCGCCCTGACGTCCGAACGGGCATTGGAAAAGGGACAAGTGTACGAAACCCTGGACATCATCACCTCGGTTTCCTCGAACAGCAAGCTGCGCCGCCCTGAACAGCCCGTCACCCAAACCGGCCAATCCACCGGTATTTGCCAACACACCCATATCATGACCATCAAAGGCGAGGTTCCGGTGGAAAACCTGCGCATCGGTGATTTGATCGTGACCCGCGATCGTGGCATGCAACCTCTGTTATGGATCGGAACAGCAGCCCCCTCCGCCTCGACCAAATTCGTGGTTTTTAGCAAAGACAGTATCAACAACAGCCGCGACATGACAGTTTCCCCCAATCAACTGGTCGTGCTGAAAGGGTCTCAAGCCCTGCTCCGCTATGGCCAACGCGAGGTTCTGATCGCGGCGCGTACCTTTGTGAATGGCGATGATATTCACTACACTTCAAATTCCGGACGCCCGTTTTATCAGCTATTGTTGCCCGCCCACGCGGTGATCTACGCCGAGGCTGCCGCCATGGAGAGCTATCTGCCGTCGGCACAAAACCTTGCCTTGCTGGCACCCCGGCAAAAACAATCCGTGTTCAAGGCCCTGCCTTCGTTACAAAATGACCCTGGCAGCTATGGACCACTTGCGCGTCATCATGTGGGTGAAACTATCCACTGATGCATTTATTGCATCAGCTTTTCGGACACCGCTTTGCCCAGTTCACGCACGGCTGTGTTTTCGTCCTCCGTATCAATGGCATAAACACCCAGAACAGCATGCGCACGGAAGGTTTCGTTGGTATAACGAAAATCCGTGGTTGCTTCTATTTTGTACGGCTTTTTGGTTTTACTTTTTTTGCCAAACCCAGCCTTTGATCCAAATGCGCCTTTTTCACCAAAACGTTTAGCCCGCTTGAGCAACGACTTTTTCTTTTCCGGGGCTTTTTTTCTCTTGCTGCGGGTCGATTTACGCTCTTGTTTGGGAACAATTGTAAAATACATGCGCTCCAGAACACAGTTCGGATACAGCTTTCTGAATTCATCACAGGCCTTCAACGCTTTGCGATACACTGCGGCGCGGGCCTCGGGTGAATTGATGATGCCAAATGTCCTTTGTGGGGTCAAATTCACAATCGCGGACAGCTCCTCATAGCCTTGTTGCACCTTAAACGCCCCCAAATCATAGGCTGGCACATACACAAACGTCACTCCAACCCGGTAAGTTCCGTCTTTACCTTCGGTTACCTGTGTCGATTTATAGGCACAGCCTTTGGCCAAAACCCCCAACATTTCCCGACAATACGGGGCTAAAACCCGTGCTGCCCGCGTCCGGACATAGAGGATTTTTATATCCTCCGAAGGCATTTCCTCATCTTCATTCAGAAAGGCCGAAAATGGCAAAACCTGTTCTATTTTAATGCTGCGGGTAACATTCAGATCATCAGGGCGAAACAATAACTCGTTTCTCTTGCCCGGTACCGCCCCGCCAATATCGGTTGGTATCCGGCGAATCACACCTTTTTCCAAGGGGACATCCGGATTTTGCTGGGTCACCTGTCGCAAAAACCATGGCATTTTCGGCATTTCAAATTGAAACCCCGTGTCATTGTCCGTGGCACCGCTAAGCATGTTCTCGGAATAGACCGTCATACGCACGCCCCAGGCCATCATCGAAACCGTAAATAAAACCCCGAGAACTTGAATTATTCGAACGATAATCATTGCGTTACCTCCATGTACCCCGGATTGATTTTATCAAATCCGCCGTCTGTAATGCGGTCCAGAATCGCATTTTGCAAAGCAAACACCTGTTTTTTACTTTCTGTTTCATCCGCCACAATAACATGGTCGGTTCGCACCAGATGCACCACTGAATCTGCCAAGGGTCGATAGGGAATTCTTTGTTTTGGCAGCGGGCCAAGCAATACATGTGCTGCGGCTTCTGCTTCGGTCAGGTTTTCTTCTGCCCCTTGGCCAAAGACCGTCCGGAACCATTTATCATAGGCCCGTGCTTTTTCAAAAAAGGTGTCACGCTGGTTGCGATAAGGGCCATCGCTTCTGTCGGCTTTTATCCATTGAACCCAATGTTCCTTGGGTTTTCGCCAAGGCCGCGCATCACAAAATGTAGCTGAATTTTTATTGGCTGCGTTTCTTTGACTGGAATTCCCTTTATCCGAAATCAGAAAATCCTTGAAATTTATCGCTTCTACCGGAGTATTTTGCACAGGCAAGACCACGCCGGACACCCCCGGGCTATTCACGGCAATATGGGCAATCTTCACGTTTTCTGCAGTATGGACATTCCAGATCACCGGCACGCCAAAGGATTGCAACACCAAATACACAGGCGCGGTTGTGTCGGTTACAAACACATCAACAGCGTTAACTTTTCCCGAAACCAAATACTTTTCCAATTTTGCTTTTCCGGTATATGAAAAATTCATATTCCACTTGATAAACGCCTTCAGTTTGCTGGCAACCTCTGTGTCAGAAAAGGCCCGCACCTGCGTCTTGATCAAACCATAATCCAGATTAACGCTATAGAATTTTTCAGATCGCTTCGGCGCGCGAAATTCGCATGTTGTGTTTCTATCGAACAATATCAGGTCTTTGGGCGCAACAGAACCAGAGGACACTGAAAATCCGGACGCAATATCCGCAACCAGATAATCCTGACTGTCCGCAGAAACCACAGCCGGAGAATGGACAAAACCACCATACAAAGATGCCTCGCGTAACACTCCGGGAACCAGCGGGGTTTGATCGCCTTTGGGCGTGGTTGGATCAACCGTATTCATCGCCTGCAGGCTGGTAAAGGATTGTTTCACACGGGCAAACACGGGGCTCAGGTTCGCCCTGAAGTAATAGCCAGCCCCACCACCGGCAAGTAAAACCAATATCACCACCCCTATCCCCGCAAACCGGCCATAGCCTGTTCGCGTGGTCGCCTGTTTTCGGGGTCGTTTTACCGTTTTTTTACCCTTCGGCGATTTGCTTTCTATTTTCTCGAGTCGCTTATAAAAATTATCTTTATTGACGGTCATACGTCACCTGCGAATTGTACTTCGTTTTTTTCAGTACTAACCGCGCGCTGCAGACAACTCAAGATTGGGAATATTTTTATTAAAATTGTGCCTCAAAGAAGAGCATCGAAAAAGGGCGCCCCTCAGGACGCCCTTTTGATAAACTTCCGAAGATGCTGATTATTCAGCTTCTAGATCTTCAACCGCTTTCTGCAGCTCGTCTTTGGAAACTTCTTTTTCTGTCACATCGGCCAGTTCGGCGATGTAATCAATCACCTTGTTTTCAAAGATCGGTGCGCGCATCTGCTGTTGCATCTGCTCGTTTTTGCTCAGGAACTCAAAGAATTCACGCTCTTGGCCCGGATACTGGCGCGCCTGCTCCATGGCGGCGGCCTGCATTTCCTGTTCGGTCACGTTGATTTCCTGAATTTTGCCAACCTCGGCCAGCAACAGCCCCAAACGCACACGACGTTCCGCCAATTTGCGGTGCTCGTCAGTGGTTTCGATTTCGGGGTGATCATGGCCCTGAACTTCGGGGTTGTCTTCATGCCAGAGCTGATGCGCGATTTGTGCGGCTTCTTGTTCTACCAATGTTGGCGGCAGATCGAAATCAACCAGCTTGTCCAGCTCGTCCATCATTTCGCGCTTCATCACCATGCGTGCCGCGCCGGCATATTCCACTTCCAGACGCTCGGTGATCTGTTTTTTCAGATCATCCAAGCTCTCTGCGCCGAATTTTTCCGCCAATTCGTCATTGATTTCTGCCGCTACCGGCTCTTTCACGGCTTTTACAGTGCATTCAAAAACAGCGTCTTTGCCCGCCAGATTTTCAGCACCGTATTCGTCAGGGAATTTAACATTCACTTTTACGTCTTCGCCAGCTTTGGCCCCGACCAGCTGTTCTTCAAAACCGGGGATAAAGCTGTTTGACCCCAGAACCAGCGGGTAATCGTCGCCTGCGCCACCTTCAAATGCCACGTCATCCACTTTGCCGAGGAAATCGATGGTGACCTGATCGCCGTCCTTGGCTTTGGAGCCTTTTTTGCGGTCTTTGAAATCCTGTGCAGTGCTGGCCAGATTTTCCAAAGCTTCGTCAACATCGCTGTCGTCGGTTTTGACAACCAGCTTTTCCAGTTTCAGCTTGGCAAAATCCGGGGCCGTAACCTCTGGCAGACACTCATAGGACAGTGTCACTTCGACATCGTCGCCTGCGTTCCAGCTCTCGTTGGTCATTTTCACGTCGGGCTGCATTGCAGGACGGTCGCCGGTTTTTTCGAAATGCTCGTTCATTGCGCCATCAACAGTTTCCTGCATGGCTTCGCCCATCACAGAGGCACCATACTGTTTTTTCAGCATCGCCATAGGCACTTTGCCTTTGCGGAAACCTTTCATTTCAATGGTAGGCTGCGCTTCTGCCAGTTTGGCGTTCACTTTATCTTCCAGCTCTTTGGCGGGGATCGAAATCGTGTAGGCGCGTTTCAGGCCTTCGTTGAGCGTTTCAGTAACCTGCATGAGGGCATCCTTTTAGCATTCTAGTGTTGTGGCGGGCCGCACAAAAGCGCACGGGCGAAACCTGTGAAATCAGTCGCCCTTGTATTGGCGTCAGCCCCCCCTTGCAAGGACAAAAAGCCCCGCAAGGGGGGCAATTACCGCGTGAAACCGCGGTTCTGGCAGGAACAGGGGAAAACCACCTAAACCGGTTCAATATCCCCTTGCGCGCGCCGCGCGTGGAAATCCGCGACAAAACCGTCCAGACCCTGCGTTCTGATTGCGCCGCGCAGCCCGGACATTAGCTCCTGATAGTAATGCAGATTATGCCAAGTCAACAACATACCCGCGATCATTTCCTGCGCCCGCACCACATGATGCAGATAGGCGCGCGAATAATTGCGGCAGGTTGGGCAGGTACATTCCGCATCGAGCGGGCGCGGATCGTCTTTGTGGCGTGCATTGCGCAGGTTGATCGCCCCGACACGGGTTTGCGCCTGTCCGGTGCGCCCCGACCGCGAGGGCAGCACACAATCAAACATATCCACACCGCGTTGCACGGCCCCGACGATATCATCCGGCTTGCCCACGCCCATCAAATAGCGCGGCTTGTCCTGCGGCAATTGCCCCGGCGCGAAATCCAGCACCTTGAACATGGCTTCCTGACCTTCGCCCACGGCCAGTCCCCCAATGGCATAGCCATCAAATTCAATCCGGCGCAAGGCGTCGGCGCTTTGGGCGCGCAAATCCTCGAATGTGCTGCCCTGCTGAATGCCGAACAACGCATGCCCCGGACGATCGCCAAAGGCATCGCGGGATCGTTGCGCCCAGCGCATCGACAGTTCCATGCTTTTTTGCGCCACCTCGTGGGTCGCCGGATGCGGGGTGCATTCATCAAAGCTCATAACGATGTCGGATCCCAACAACGCCTGAATTTCCATGGACCGCTCCGGCGACAGGTGGTGCTTGGACCCGTCGATGTGGCTTTGAAAGGTCACCCCTTCTTCGGTCATTTTACGCAGGGCCGTCAGGCTCATGACCTGAAATCCGCCGCTGTCGGTCAGGATCGGACGATCCCAGTTCATAAACTTGTGCAACCCGCCCAAACGCGCCACCCGCTCCGCCCCTGGGCGCAACATCAGATGATAGGTATTGCCCAACAGGATATCCGCCCCCGTTGCACGCACGCTTTCGGGCATCATCGCCTTGACCGTGGCCGCCGTTCCCACCGGCATGAACGCCGGTGTCCGAATATCGCCGCGCGGAGTGTTGATCACACCGGTACGCGCGCGTCCGTCACGCTGGGCAACGGCAAAGGTAAATTTCTGTGTCATGGCGCGTTGAGTATCGCAAACGCATCCGAATTCAAGTCTATTCTCGTCAATCGCCCTCCCGACTCGGGTAATAAAAGTGCAAGCAGCATCCCTGTCACTAGCAGACCCAGGGTTAATTTAACGTAAACACCCCGGGACATCCCGCACCGGACGGGCAGAAACCCCTTCAATATGCCGCAGCTTGGGCCATGGACAGCCTCGAAATAATACCATATATAAAGACTCAAGAAATAATCCCCAGCACAAGTGAGCACCGCCATGAACACCAGTCCCGCCCCCATGGAAGGCACCCCGCTGATCAAACCCTCCACCACCGACCACCCGTTGTATGACGCAGTGGTAGAGGCCTGCCGTTCCGTGCATGACCCTGAAATTCCCGTGAATATTTACGACCTTGGTCTGGTTTACACGATCGAGATCGACGACAACGGTGTGGTCGACATCGTCATGTCGCTCACCGCGCCCGGCTGTCCGGTTGCCGGCGAGATGCCCGGCTGGATCGAAGATGCCGTAATGGCGGTTCCCGGCGTTCAAACCGTCAGTGTCAATCTGGTCTGGGAGCCGCAATGGGGTATGGATATGATGTCCGACGAAGCCCGCCTTGAGCTGGGCTTTATGTAAAACGCGGGCCATTTCACGCAATAACAGACCATTTCACGAAAAAGGGGGCCAATCGCGCCCCCTTTTTAAGGTTATTTAAAGAGTTCGTTAAAAGAACGCCTGCAATCCGGTCTGCGCCCGTCCCAGAATCAGCGCATGCACATCATGTGCGCCTTCATAGGTGTTGACGGTTTCCAGATTGCACATGTGGCGCATGATCTGGAATTCCTGACTGATCCCGTTCCCGCCATGCATATCACGCGACATGCGCGCGATTTCCAGCGCCTTGCCACAGTTGTTACGCTTCATCAGCGAAATCATTTCCGGTGCCGCATTGGCCGCATCCAGCAGTCGCCCGATCCGCAGGGAACCTTGTAAACCAAGGGTGATTTCGGTCTGCATATCCGCCAGTTTCTTCTGAAACAGCTGCGTTTGCGCCAAAGGCCGGCCAAATTGTTTCCGGTCCAGCCCGTATTGGCGTGCCGAATGCCAGCAGAATTCCGCCGCCCCCAAAACGCCCCAGCTGATACCGTAGCGCGCACGGTTCAAACAGCCAAACGGCCCTTTCAGCCCCTGCACATGCGGCAACAGCGCGTCTTCGCTGACCTCCACATCCTGCAACACGATTTCACCGGTGATCGACGCCCGCAAGGAGAGCTTGCCTTCGATTTTTGGCGCGGACAGGCCTTTCATCCCTTTTTCCAGCACAAACCCGCGAATTTTGCCGCCATGCGCATCGGATTTGGCCCAGATCACAAACACATCGGCAATCGGGCTGTTGGAAATCCACATTTTCGATCCGTTCAGCACATAGCCGCCATCGGTCTTTTTCGCCACGGTTTTCATGCCGCCCGGATCGGACCCCGCATCCGGTTCGGTCAATCCGAAACAGCCAATGTATTCACCGCTGGCCAGTTTGGGCAGGTATTTCATCCGCTGTTCTTCGGAACCATAGGCATAGATCGGATACATCACCAGCGAGCTTTGCACCGACATCATCGACCGGTACCCCGAATCGACCCGCTCGACCTCGCGCGCGACGAGCCCGTAGCTCACGTATCCTGCGCCAAGACCGCCGTATTGTTCCGGCACCGTAATCCCCAACAGCCCCATTTCGCCCATCTCGCGGAAAATGTCCGGATCACAGGTTTCATTTGCATAGGCGTCAATCACACGCGGCTGCAATTTTTCCTGTGCATAGGCGCGCGACGCATCGCGCAGCATGCGTTCGTCCTCTTCCAGCTGATCATCCAGCAAAAACGGGTCATCCCACTGAAAGGATCCCAGATCGGGCTTGTCTTTGGCTTTGAGTGTCGGGGTGGTCATGGGCTTGCCTCATTTAATTGAATGGCCATTCACTTTAAGCTTAAAGCATGATTGCCAACAACAAACAAGCCCAAGCGATGCGTGCTTTCTAACCGACAAGAATAATTTGATCAAATTATTCTTGCGCCAAACCCCTCTGCAATGGTAGCCCTGTCACAACACAGTCATACAGGTGAAAAATGATAATAGGCATTCTGCAAACCGGCCGCTCACCGGACATGCTTGTCGATGACTTTGGCGAATATGACCAAATGTTCGTTAAATTGCTGGCCGGTCGCGGTTTCAGCTTTCGGACTTACAAAGTTCTGGACGGAGAATTCCCGGACACACCGCAAGAGGCCGACGGCTGGCTGATTACCGGCTCACGGTTCGGTGTGTACGAGGATCACGACTGGATCGCGCCGCTGGAACAGCTGGTGCGGGATATCTTCGCCGCTGACATGCCCCTGATCGGGGTCTGTTTTGGCCATCAGATCATTGCACAGGCACTGGGTGGCAAGGTCGCCAAATACGATGGTGGCTGGTCTATCGGCCATGTGGAATACCGGATGCAGGATGGCAGTTCCCTGCCTCTGCATGCCTGGCATCAGGATCAGGTGATTGAAAAGCCCGCCAATGCCCGAACCCTTGGCAGCACGGATTTTTGCGAACATGCGGTGCTGGCCTATGGGGACAAGGTGTTGACCATGCAGCCACATCCGGAATTCGGCACGGATTTCGTCCGGGAACTGATCGAAAAACGCGGGCGCGGGCTGGTGCCGGATGCGCAGCTGGAACAGGCCGCACAGGATTTGGGGCCAAAAGCCGCACAGGCACAGGTCGCCGATATGTTTGAACGTTTGCTAAAGCAGGAGAAAACCAATGGCTGATACTGGACACTGGACAGAAAAATTGCCTGCGGCGGCACAGGAATATATTCAAGGCAAACGGCTGGAAGAGGTCGAATGCATCATTGCCGACACCGCCGGCACCAGCCGTGGAAAATGCATGCCAGCGCGCAAATTCGGCAAGATGGACCAGATGTATTTGTCGGACGCGATTTTCTATCAGACCATCACCGGATCCTATGTGGAAATCGACGATATCGAAAACCAGTACGCGGAACGCGATATGGTGCTGACACCCGATTTCGACAGCGCCACCGCCGCGCCCTGGGCGGGGGATGTGACGTTGCAAATCATCCATAATGTAACGGATCTGCAAGGCAAGCCGATCGAAACCGTGCCGCGCAACGTGCTGAAACGGGTGCTGGATGCCTATGCGGCCGAAGGCTGGTCGCCGGTGGTGGCACCGGAAATGGAATTCTATCTGGTCAAGCAAAACACCAACCCCAACCACCCGATCGAACCCCCCATGGGGCGCACGGGGCGGCAGGTGATTTCTCGGCAGGCCTATTCCATGTCGGCGATTGATGAATACGGCCCTGTGATCGACGATATCTATGATTTCGCCGAGGCACAGGGCTTCGAGATCGACACCATCATTCAGGAAGGCGGGGCCGGCCAGATCGAAATCAACCTGCAACATGGCGATGCGATCAAGCTGGCGGACCAGGTGTTCTATTTCAAACGTCTGCTGAAGGAAGCCGCCCTGCGCCATAATTGTTTTGCCACCTTCATGGCAAAACCGATGGCAGATCAACCCGGTTCGGCCATGCATATCCACCATTCCATTCTGGACAGCAAAACCGGCAAGAATATCTTTACCGATGCGGATGGCGGCCCGACGGACCGCTTCACCCAGTTTATCGCCGGCATGCAAACCTATCTGCCGGCGGCAACCCCGTTTATCGCGCCCTATGTGAACAGCTACCGGCGCTATGTGGCGAATTTCTCGGCACCGATCAATCTGGAATGGGCCGAGGACAACCGCACCACCGGCATTCGCGTGCCGATTTCCACCCCCGAAGGCCGGCGGGTGGAAAACCGTGTGGCCGGCATGGATTGCAACCCCTATCTGGGGATTGCGGCCTCGCTCGCCTGTGGTTTTCTGGGCATGAAAGGCCAGCTCACCCCGCGCGCGTCCGCCACCGGCGAAGCCTATGACGCGGACCGCGATATTCCGCCGTCGCTCTATGATGCGCTGGCGCAGCTGGAGGAATGCCAGCCGCTCTGGGATTTACTGGGACCGGATTTCACCCGCGTTTATATTGCCGCGAAACGCATGGAATATGATGAATTCCAACAGGTGATTTCGCCTTGGGAACGTGAACACCTGCTGATGAATGTATAGCCATGAACCTGCTCTATTCCAACGACAAGCGCGGCGAATATCCCGATAGCTGGTATGCCGCCACCGCCAAGACCCTGCCCGCATTCCCCGCGCTGAAAGGCACGCAAAAGGCCGATGTCTGTGTGGTGGGCGGCGGGTTTACCGGATTGTCGAGCGCGCTGCATCTGGCCAAACGCGGCTTTGATGTGGTGCTGCTGGAGGCCCAGCGTGTCGGTTGGGGCGCATCGGGGCGCAACGGCGGGCAGGTCGCCGGGGGCTGGAACAAGGACCAGCGCGATCTGGAAAAACAGCAGGGGCCGGAGCACGCCCGCCGCCTGTTCGAAATTGCCCGCGATTCTGTGACCTGTGTGCGCGATCTGATTGCGGAACACGATATTCACTGCGATCTGCGCGATGGTGTGGCGCATGTCGACTGGCACGCGCGCGATGTGCCGGACGCCCATGCTTCGGCGCGGTTTGTGCAGGACCGCTATGGGTACGACCAACTGGAATTGCTGGATCGAGACGCCTGTTGTGATCTGATGGGGACGGATGTTTACCATGGCGGCACGCTGGATCACGGGGCCTGCCATATCCACCCGCTGAATTTCGCGCTGGGACTGGCGCGCGCGGCGGCGGCGGCCGGTGTGCGGATTTACGAGCAATCCGAAGTATCCAAAATCGTCGAAGGCACCCCCGTCAGCATTGTCACCCGTCACGGGCGGGTAGAGGCGGATTTTCTGGTGCTGGGGTGCAACGGATATCTCGGTGGGCTGAACGGTCAGGTCGCCGCGCGGGTGATGCCGATCAACAATTTTATCGTGGCAACCGAACCGCTTGGCGATGGGGCTGCGGATCTGATCCGCAAGGATATCGCCGTGGCCGACAGTAAATTCGTGGTGAATTATTTCCGCCGCTCTGCCGATAACCGGATGCTCTGGGGCGGCGGCGAGAGTTACGGCTGGAAATTCCCCCGCGATATTCGCGGTCTGGTGCGCAAACCCATGCTCGAAGTCTATCCGCAACTGGCAAAGGTGAAGCTCGACTACGCCTGGGGCGGCACGCTGGCGATCACCATGAACCGAATGCCGGTTTTTGCCCGTCTTGGCGGCAACATCCTGAATGCATCGGGCTATTCCGGTCACGGGGTGGCGCTGGCCACGCTGGCAGGGCGGATCACTGCCGATGCAATTGCCGGTCAGGCGGGCGATTTCGACGTGCTGGAACAGGCGCCAAGCCCGCGTTTCCCCGGCGGCACGCTGCTGCGCTGGCCCGGATTGGTGTTGGCGATGTCATGGTATGCCATGCGCGACAGATTGGGGCGATAGGCGTTAAATCACCCTGCCCCCCTTGCACGCCTGCGGATTATATATCACTAAGCTGTTAAGCAATTTGCCCATGGGGCAACCAAGACAGGACAAAGACTATGGCTGACGGAACTATGGATACACTTCGCCCGACAATGGATATTTCGGTACGCGAGGTTTTCGGCATTGACAGCGACATGCAGGTCAAGGGGTTTGAAACCGCCAGCGACCGCGTGCCGGAAATTGATCCGACCTATAAATTCGACCCGGACACCACGCTGGCGATTCTGGCCGGTTTCACCCATAACCGGCGGGTGATCATTCAGGGGTTTCACGGCACCGGTAAATCCACCCACATCGAACAGGTGGCAGCGCGGTTGAACTGGCCCTGTGTGCGGGTGAACCTCGACAGCCATATTTCCCGTATCGACCTGATCGGCAAGGACGCGATCAAACTGCGTGATGGCAAACAGGTAACCGAATTTCAGGAAGGCATCCTCCCCGCCGCCCTGCGCACCAACACCGCGATTGTGTTTGACGAATACGACGCCGGGCGCGCCGATGTGATGTTTGTGATCCAGCGGGTTCTGGAACACGACGGCAAGCTGACCCTGATGGATCAGAACGAAGTCATCACCCCGCACCCGTCTTTCCGCCTGTTCGCCACCGCCAATACGGTGGGTCTGGGGGACACAACCGGATTGTACCACGGCACCCAGCAAATCAATCAGGCACAAATGGACCGCTGGTCACTGGTGGCGACGCTGAACTATCTGTCCCATGACGCGGAAACCGCAATCGTGCTGTCGAAAAACCCGATCTACAACACCGAAGAAGGCCGCAAGACCATCTCGCGGATGGTGACAGTGGCCGATCTGACCCGCAGCGCCTTTCAGAATGGCGATCTGTCCACGGTGATGTCACCGCGTACAGTGATCAACTGGGCACAAAATGCCACGATTTTCCGCAACACCGGCTTTGCCTTTCGTCTGTCCTTTCTGAATAAATGTGACGAACTGGAACGCCAGACCGTGGCCGAATTCTATCAGCGTTGTTTTGACGAAGAACTGCCCGAAAGCGCCGCCAGCGTCAGTTTGGGGTAAGAGTACAGGCGCGCCTGTACAGTCGGGCGCGTCCAATTCCGGGCGAAACAGTTACCAAGGGAAACCTTCCCCATGACACAGAACGACAACCCCGCCGACCCGTTCAAAAAAGCCTTGGGCGAAGCCACCAAGGCCATGGCCAACACGCCGGATATGACCGTTTCCTATACGGTGGACCCGTCCGGTGTGACCAACGACAGCATGCGCCTGCCGCAAGTCACCCGCCGCCTGAGCAAGGCCGAGGTCCTGCACGCGCGCGGCACCGCCGATGCCATGGCGCTGCGGTTACGGTTTCATAACGAGGCCACCCACGCCCGTTACGCCCCGCAGGGCGACACAGCGCGCGGCCTGTATGAATCGCTGGAAACCGCCCGCTGCGAGGCCGTCGGTTCCCGCGCGATGCCCGGCACCAGCGGCAACATCAATGCGGTGCTGGAACAGGCGGCGGTAAAATCCGGTTACGATCAGGCGAATTCGCTGGAACAGGTGCCGATGCAGGCCGCGCTTGGCTATTACATCCGGCAACTGGCCACCGGGCGCGATTTACCCCCCGCCATGGAAAACGCGGTTGATCTGTGGCGCGAAACCCTTGATGCCCGCATCGGGGACAATCTGGCGCAATTAAACGACACCCTGACCGATCAGGCCGAATTTTCACGGTTTGCCCGCCAGTTGATTGCCGATCTGGGCTATAGCGACGAACTGGGTGACGACCCCGATCTGGATGACGAAGATCAGGAAGAAGCCGAAGAAGAACAAGAGGATCAGGAACAGCCCGATCAGGAAGACGGCGACGAAGAGTCCGGCGAGGACGACGAGGAACAGGCGCAGGACGACCAGCAAACCAGCATGGAACAGCAGATGGCACAAATGTCATCCGCCGACATGGACGATCTGGACGAAGGCGAGGAAATGGAAACGCCGGACGGGGAACCGCCGCTGGATCCCCCCCCTGCCCCGCGTTCCGAGGCAGACCCGAATTACACCGCCTTTACCACCAAATTCGACGAGGAAATCAAGGCCGAAGATCTGGCCGAGCCCGCCGAACTGGAACGCCTGCGGACCTATCTGGATCAACAGCTGGAACCGCTCAAGGGGGCGGTGTCGCGGCTGGCCAACAAATTGCAACGCCGACTTCAGGCGCAACAGAACCGGTCGTGGTCGTTTGATCAGGAAGAAGGCATTCTGGATGCGGGCCGTCTGGCGCGGGTTGTCGCCAACCCGACCACGCCGCTGTCGTTCAAAGTGGAACAGGACACGGAATTCAAAGATACGATCGTTACCCTGCTGATCGACAATTCCGGCTCCATGCGTGGACGCCCGATTTCAATTGCGGCGATCTGTGCCGATGTGCTGGCGCGCACGCTGGAACGTTGTCAGGTGAAATGCGAAATCCTCGGTTTTACCACCCGCGCGTGGAAAGGCGGGCAGAGCCGCGAACAATGGCTACAAGAAGGCCGCCCCGCCAATCCGGGCCGCCTGAACGATCTGCGCCACATCATCTACAAGGGGGCCGATGCACCCTGGCGGCGTTCGCGGCCCAATCTGGGGCTGATGATGAAAGAGGGGCTGCTCAAAGAAAACATCGACGGCGAAGCACTGGAATGGGCGCATAACCGCATGTGCCGTCGGCAGGAACAGCGCCGCATTCTGATGGTGATTTCCGATGGTGCGCCGGTGGATGACTCCACCCTGTCGGTGAATTCCGCCAGCTTTCTTGAAAAACACCTGCGCGATGTGATTGCCATGGTGGAAAAACGCAAACAGGTGGAATTGATTGCCATCGGTATCGGCCACGATGTGACCCGCTATTACGACCGCGCGGTGACGATTACCGATGCGGAACAATTGGCCGGTGTGATCACCGAACAACTGGCCGCGCTGTTTGACAATGACCCGCGCGCCGCCAAAAAGATGTTGCAACGGAATAAATTCAAGCAGGCCGGATAATGTATCAGAGCTATGACAATCCCTCCTGCCCCGAAACCGGCGGCCCGCGCCTTGCTGCACTGCGCAAGGTTTTACAGCATGAACGGCTGGCCGGATTTATCATCCCGCGCGCCGATGCACACCAAGGCGAATACGTCGCCGCCAGCGATATGCGGCTGGCGTGGCTGACCGGGTTCACGGGATCTGCCGGTTTCTGTATTGCCCTGCTGGACAAGGCCGGCGTGTTCATTGACGGGCGCTATACCCTGCAAGTGCGTGATCAGGTGGATCTGGACCATTTCACGCCGGTACCCTGGCCCGAAACACAGCCGGGCGACTGGCTGGTGGAAAACCTGTCCGGCGGTGTGGTCGGGTTTGACCCGTGGCTGCACACGGCCGGCGAAATTGCCAAGATAGAAAAACGGCTGGCCGGCAGCGGCATTCGCCTGCGGCGTTGCGAAAACCTTGTGGACAAAATCTGGACCGACCGCCCTGCCCCGCCACGGGATTTGATGGTGGCCTATCCGGCGGAACTGGCCGGTAAAACCCATGCGGAAAAACGCACCGACATCGCGGCGGACCTGCGCAAACAGGGGCTAAAGGCCGCCGTCATTACCCTGCCCGATTCCATAGCCTGGTTGTTGAACACCCGGGGCACCGACCTTGGCCAAACACCGGTGGCGCTGGCTTTTGCGATCCTTGCGGATGACGGCCATGTCACCCTGTTCATGGATCCGGCCAAGGCAGACGAGGCCCTGCGCGATCACCTTGGCAATACGGTCAGCATTGCCGTGCCCGACAGCTTTGGCTCCGCGCTCAAAACCTTGCAGGGGCCGGTGCTGGTGGACAGCAACAGCGCCCCCCTTTGGGTGAGCGACCAACTGAAATCGGCCGGGATCGCCATCATCGACGCGCGCGATCCGGTGATCCTGCCCAAAGCGGTGAAAAACCCCGCCGAAATCAACGGCAGCCGTCAGGCACATCTGCGTGACGGGGCGGCGATGGCGGAATTCCTGTGCTGGATTGACAGCCTTGGCGTGGATCCGCATATCAGCGAAATCGAGGTGGCGCAAAAGCTCGAAACCATCCGCGCGGCCACCGGTAAGCTGCGCAATATTTCCTTTGATACGATCTGTGGCTCCGGTCCCAATGGCGCGATTGTGCATTATCGGGTGAACACCGACACAAACCGTCAAATCCGGCGCGGCGATGTACTGCTGGTGGATAGTGGCGGGCAATACCTTGACGGCACCACCGACATCACCCGCACCATGGCCATCGGCACCCCGCCAGCAGAGGCCGTGCGCGCCTTTACCCTTGTGCTCAAGGGCATGATCGCCATTTCCCGCCAACAGTTCCCCCAAGGTCTGTCAGGCCGCGATCTGGACCCGCTGGCACGCATGGCGCTCTGGTCAGAAGGCATGGATTATGACCACGGCACCGGTCACGGGGTAGGTGTATTCCTGAGCGTGCACGAAGGCCCGCAACGGATTTCGCGGATATCGACCGAGGTCTTGCGCGCCGGTATGATCCTGTCCAATGAACCGGGCTATTACCGCGAAGGCGCATTCGGCATCCGCATCGAAAACCTGATCGTGGTACAAAAAGCCATTCCAAAGGGCGACAAGCGCGATATGCTGGAATTCGAGACCCTGACATGGGCACCGATTGACCGGCGCATGATTGATGTTAACCTGTTAACCGCCACCGAACGCCACTGGCTGAACCGGTATCATGCCCAAACACTGACAAAAATCGCACCCATGTGCTCCCCCATTGTCGGGGCCTGGCTTCAGGCGGCCTGCGCCCCGCTCTAATTCATGAACCCCGGCAGGAAAAAATAGAACCCGTAGCCGACAATAATTGCCGGAAACGAGGTGTAAATAGTGGCAATCAACGCCGCACGCGGGTTTAACGCGATCGCTGGAAACAACGCATCGCCATCATTGGAAATCGAATTTGCCACCAGCGCAGAGAACGGCACCAATCCGTTGATATAGAGCGTCGCCACAAGGATTTGCGGACCACACCCCGGGATAAACCCGATCAGGGTACCAATCAGCGGCATCAACACCGCCACACCGGCAAACAGCGCCGCAATATCAAGACCGGAGAAAGCCTCCACGTAGCCATAAGCCAGATAGGCCCCAAGCACCCAGATCGTGATAAAGGAGGTTTCCTCCACCACCCGCACCAACGGCGGATCCGACGGATTGCTGACCGCCCCCATGGGCGACACAAGCCAGACCAGCAGCAAAACCACCATCCCCGCAAGCGACAAAACCAGCGCCCCAAAGGACATCTGCGGGCCCAGCTGTACCTGAAACGCATCCAGCAAACCCAGCCCCAGCCCCGGCACAGCAAACAGTGCAAACAGCCAGTCCCGCCGGCGAATTGGCCCGATCAACGTGCGGGGATCACAGCTCACCGTGGTGCGTCCGGCAATGTGTTTTTTGTGGAACCGGTCCACAACCAGCCCTGTAACAATCCCCGCCACCAGCGACACCGGCAACAACACCGCCGCCGCCATCGGTTTCGTCGCAATCAACAAAAATGCGGCATCCCCCATGGTGCCGGTCAATGCCGCCACCAGCGCCCCGAGGCTGACATTGCCCGAAGAATAAGCCGAGGTCACAACAATCGCCCCCGCACAGCCCGGCGACATGCCCAACAAAGCCGCTATCGGAATTTGCAACCGGGTCCGCTGACGCAAAAAATCACCCAGATCAAAGCGAAACAATCGCTCGGACCCATACACCAGCAACAGCGTTGCCGCCACGAACACCGACACCCCGACATAAGCATCATGCATCAAGCCACGGGTGATTTGCCCGACTTCATCCGGCCAAACCGCCAGAACCAGCAACAACAAAACCACCCCGAGTCGCGGGAAATGTGCCCTGACCCAAGTTTGCAGCTCATGTAAAGACCCGATCAAGAACGATGTCGTTTTTGCAGTATGCATAGCCATAACCCAACGGGATGTGATTGTTGAGTATCTTACTAGGGTTATTGCAACTCATTATCAAGTCTTTTATCGACTATTTTAGTCGGATACCCAAGTAACTGCTTTTTAACGAGGAATACGAAAGCTCACCTTTAGCCCGCCAAAATCGGCGCTCTGGCCCAAACTGATCCCGCCGCCATGACTGCGGGCAATATCCGCCGCAATCGCCAAACCCAGCCCCACCCCCGACCCACGGTCCTGATTGCGGGCACTATCCAGCCGCGAAAACGGCTTCAGCGCGGTTTCACGCAGGTCTCTGGCAATCCCCGGGCCGTTGTCCTCGACAATGAATTCAATAAACCCACCCCCCAGATACAGGGTCAAACGGGTTTGATCGCCATACTTCTGCGCATTTCCCAGCAAATTGCCAAGCGCCCGCTGCACCGCCTGTTTACGCATCTTTACAAGGGTATCATCCTGTGTGTTACCGGCAAATTCCAACGCGACCTCTGCACCGTTGCGCCGGTAATTCCGGACCAGTTGCTTGGCCACCTGTTTGGGCGAAACCGGCTCGACCTCCTCGCCACCGTCACCGCGCACAAAGGCCAGAAATTCATCCAGAATTTCCGCCATGTCATCCAGATCGCGCTGCATCAGGTCCACTTCGCCGTCTTGCTCCATCAGCGACAGCGACAATTTCAACCGCGTCAACGGCGTGCGTAAATCATGGCTGACACCGGACAACATCAAGGTGCGCTGCTCGATCTGGCGTTCAATCCGGCTGCGCATGGCCAAAAATGCATGCCCCGCCGCGCGCACTTCGGATGCCCCGCGCGGGCGCAATTCCAGCGATTCCCCCTTGCCAAAGGCCTCTGCCGCTTCTGCCAAACGCCGGATCGGTTTCACTTGATTGCGCAAAAACAGGATCGACAGGCCGGTAATCAGGATCGAGGCCAGCATCATAATCACCAGCAACTGATGCGGATTCGGGGCCGACAAATGTTGGCGCAGCACCCGAAAGGTCACCCGTTCATCGCCCCGATCCACCGTGACAAAGGCAAAACTACCGTCGCGCGCCAAATCGACCTGCACCACATCCGGCACCGCCGCCCGTAACACCGCGATCACCGTAATGCCGGAAATATCCCGAAACCGCCGCCTGTCCCCCCCCGTAACCGGCGCAACATCACGTTCAACCTTAATCAACAACGCCGACGCCACTTCGGGCAAATCCGGCGCATCGACCGCCATCTTGTCCAGCAACAGGTTCAGCTCAAGCGCAGCCACACCGGACATTTGCCCGGAAACATTTTGAAACAGACGTTCCACCAGCACAACACCAACCACCACCTGAATCAGCACAACCGGCACAATCAGGATGGCAACCGCGCGCCCGAGCATCGATCGGGGCAAATAGGGCTTGAGCCATTTGTTAAACATCTCCACAAAGGGTTATGCCCAAGCCCCCCAAAGGGCAAGACCAAAGGAGCCACCGATGAGCACCCCCTTCGATCTGTCCCACAAACCGCGCATAGGCCGCGCGCTTGATCTGGAACCCGGGGTGCAGGTGATCACCGCCCCGAATGCCGGCCCGATGACCTTTACCGGCACCCAGACCTATCTGCTTGGCAATAACACCATGGCCATCATCGACCCCGGCCCTGACAGCGATAGCCACCTGAATGCCCTGCTGGCCGCGCTCAACGGTCGCCCGCTCAGCCATATTCTCGTCACCCACTCACATGTGGACCACTCGCCCCTGTCCCGCCGCCTGTCGGAAAAAACCGGCGCGCCGGTCTATGCCTTTGGCACCGCACATGACAGTCGCAGCCCGCTGATGGAACGCCTTGCCCAAACCGGCGACCTTGGTGGTCAGGAAGGCATCGACACCGATTTCCGCTTTGACCACCGCTTGACCCACGGCCAGATCATCACCGGCGATGGCTGGGAACTGGAAACCCTGCACACACCGGGCCACCTGTCCAACCACATCTGCTTTGCCAACAATGCCACCGGTGCCGTGTTTAGCGGCGACCACGTCATGGGGTGGGCCACCAGCATGGTCTCTCCGCCGGATGGCGACCTCAGCGCGTTCATGGCCTCGCTTGCGCTTCTGGCCGAACGTCAGGACGACCGCATTTATTACGCGGGCCACGGCGCGCCGGTCACCGCCCCGCTGGCCATGGTCAACCATCTGATAAAACACCGCAAATCCCGCGAGTCACAGATTCTGGACACACTCGCCCTTGGCAGCGCCACCGCCAACAGTATCGCCCGAACCATCTATACCGATGTCGACCCCCGCCTGATCCCTGCCGCCACCCGCAACGTTCTGGCGCATCTGATCGACCTTTACTCCCGCGATTTGGCCAGCAGCGACGGCCCGCTTTCCCAGCACAGCGTATTCCACAAAAAATAATTTCAACAATCCGTAAAATCCCGCTTGCCGCCCAAAAAAACCACTGCTATACGGCCCTCACCGCAAGGTTAGAGTGTTCCGACGTAGCTCAGCGGTAGAGCAGTTGACTGTTAATCAATTGGTCGTAGGTTCGATCCCTACCGTCGGAGCCAACCTTCCTCCCCCCATTTCGAATTCGTAGAAATATCCCGGGGGGAAGACCCGTTCGGGTCTTGGGGGCAGCGCCCCCTACAACAACAGCCCCGGATCACGCGCCATATCAAGCCCCGGAAACACCGTGCGCTCCAGCCCCGCCCGTTCCAACCCGTAAAATCCACGCAGAATCCAGGCTGCATAGCGGCGCACGTCATCGGTAGGCAGCAAATCCCGCCCCGCAAACAGGTCCGGTTCCGCAATCCCCGGCCAATCGCCGTAAACCCTGCCCCCGCGCACGGCACCGCCCGCCAGAACCATCGCCCCGCCTGTCCCGTGATCCGTCCCGCCGGATCCGTTTTCCCGCACGGTGCGGCCAAATTCCGTCATGCACACAACCGCGGTTTTCTGCCACACCGGCCCCAATTCCGCCTTGAGCGTCAACAAGGCCGACTGCAACTGCCCAAGCGCCTTGCGCAGGGTATTGTGTTGCTTCAAATGCGTATCCCAACCACCCAGCGAAAACGCCGCAATGCGGGTGTCACTGCGCAACCGCCCCGCCGCGAACCGTGCCAAAGCCTCGGCCTTTTGCCGCCGCCCTGCCTTGGCGATATTTTGCACCATCATTTGCATACTGTCCTGCCCCGTGTCCTCGGTGGCCATCATCCCCTGACCGCCCAATTGCCCTGCCAGGCTTATCGCCGCCTGACCTGCTTCGGAAAACAACGGGTCCTTGGCGTAAATAGCCTCGAGCAACAGCTGCCCTTGCGGGGACATATCCATCCGCCCCGCCGGCGACCAGCTCGACACCGGCTGATCCCCGCGCAGCAGCAGCATGTTTTCCCGTCCAACAGAAAACACCAATTCCTTTTGCGCATCGGGAATCAACCCCAGCATCCGGTTTAACCAACCGCTATCGCGCGTATCCGCTCCTGTGTGGTCACTGCCGGATTCCAGAATATCCTGCCCATCAAAATGGCTCCGCTTGTTGCGATAAGGCGTTGAAACCGCATGCACAAATCCCAATTCCCCCGCCTGCCACATCGGCAATAAACCCGACAGGCTTGGATGCAGGGAAAAATACCCGTTCAGGTCCTCCCCCATGCGCGCGCTAATCGTCGGGCGATAGCCGACCAACAACGGATCCCCGCTTGGCCGCAGCAAATCCAGCCCGTCCATACCACCGCGCAGAATGATCACCACCAACCGTTTGTCCGACGGCACCGACGCCAAAGTCATCGGCGTCAGCAACGGGCTGGCCGCTGCCGAACAGGCAAATGCCAGCGTTTTCGATAAAAACTTGCGTCTTGAACGATCCATCTGCCGCTACCTTCTGTTGAATTCAGGGGAGGAAAGCACCAGCGCCAACCCCTCGTTACGGTTTTCCGCTGCGCCTGCTGCCAAAATCAGGGTCTTTCCTGCCGCATCGCGCAGGGATGTTTGCACAAATTCACGCGGGTCAAGTTCGGCCCCATAGACCGCGCTGACCACCAGCGCCCATTGCAAACGCGCGGCGATCCCTTGCGGGGTGATCCAGGCCTCGGCCTCCTCGGGCCAGCCATTCGGCCCGGGCGCACGCAGCATGGATTGCCCCATGGCCGCCATCGGGATGCTCATCATCCGCCGCGTGCCGCTGATGCCCATATTCGCCACCGTATCGCGCGACACATCCAACGCCCGCAAACCGGAAACAACAAATCCGAACGGTTGCTTCACCTTGCCCCCCAGCGCCCCCCAAGAGGCCGGATGTTCCAGCATCGCCTCATAGAGCGCCGTCAATTCCGCCCCGCTATCCAGATAGGCCTGTTGCATGGCACGCACGAGGTCTTCGGGCGGATCATCCGCCACGAAATGCACCGCCAGCTTGCGGGCAAGGTTGCGCGCCGTGTCCGGATGGCGTGAAATGTCGTAGAAAAATTCGCGAATGTCGGAAAAACGTGGCTCGGCATCACTGCCATAGGGTTTGCCCAACACCGTTTCCGGCCCCGGTTCGGCCTGCTTCTCGTGGAACTCCATCCCCTGGTCCGTTGTCACAATACCGGTCAGCAGCTCTGCCAGTTGGCGCACGTCGTTTTGCCCATAGCCCCCGTCCACCCCCATGGTGTGCAGTTCCAGAAGCTCACGCGCGAGGTTTTCATTCAATCCCTTATCACTGCGCAACCCGCGCGGTGAATTCGGCCCGTAAGATTTAGGTTGATCCAGATAAATCAACATGCTGGGATGCAGCGCCGCCGCCAACAGCAAGTCCAGAAAATTCCCTGCCAGATGAGGCCGGATCGCCGCATCCATCATGTCGCCATAGAGGATCTGGGGCCACTGCCCCTTGGGCGCGACGGTAAAATGATCGCTCCAGAATATGGCCAGCCGTTCCCGAAATCCGGTATCGCTCAGGATCGCCCGGGCAAACCGCGCGTGAATATCCCTGACCACCAAATGTTTACGCGCCCTTTTGGCCCTTTGAACATCCAGCCGCAATGCACGGTCGGCTTTCTTGCCGGCCTTTTTGGCGCGGCGTACCTGTTCCCGGTAATGCGTATAAACACCCCGGCGTTCGGTGTAATCAGGGGTAGGAAACGCCGCCATGGCAACATCCGCCCCCCGCAGTTGCGCCAGAACCTGCCCCGCATCCCGCATGTCCGGCGCGCCCTTTTTGAACCCGTATCCGAACCGGATTGCGGCAAGTGTTTCAAACGACTGAACCATACGACCCTACTCCGCTGTCTTTTGCGCAGACTACCCCATCCGCCTGCCAAGGCCAAGTTCGACACGGGCAAATTCCCGCCGGTCACAATTTCCTTGATTTTACCGCCGGTTTTGCGCCAAAGGTTGACCCAACAGGGAACCAGCAGAGACAGACAATGGCGAAACTCTATTTTCATTACTCCACCATGAATGCAGGTAAATCCACTGCGCTTTTGCAGGCGTCACATAACTATCGCGAACGCGGTATGGAAACCTATCTGATTACCGCGCGGTTTGATGATCGCGCCGGTGCTGGCAAAATCACGTCGAGAATCGGCATTTCGGCAGCGGCAGACGGGTTTGATGCGGAATCAAATCTGTTCGACATGATCGAAACCCGCAAAAACGCCAGCACTCTGGCCTGTGTTTTTATCGACGAGGCCCAATTCCTGAGCCGCGATCAAGTCTGGCAACTGGCGCGCGCGGTGGATGATCTGGGGGTGCCGGTCATGTGTTACGGGTTGCGGGTTGATTTTCTGGGCAATCTGTTTCCCGGATCGGCCGCACTGCTGGCCTGTGCTGATGAAATGCGCGAGGTCCGCACCATTTGTTATTGCGGCAAGAAGGCCACGATGGTTGTACGGCAGGACGAAAACGGCGACGTGATCAAAGACGGCGCGCAGGTGCAAATCGGCGGCAATGAAAGCTATGTATCCCTGTGCCGGCCGCATTGGCGCCGTGCGATGGCGGATGACGACTAGGTTTTTATCTGCACAGGTACGCTGATAACCAACTCCCCTGCCTTTTCAAAGGTCAGGATCATTGTCACGCTTTCCCCCTGCGTCAGATATCGTTTCAACCCCTTGAGAAGAATACGGTTTCCGCTTGAATTCAGATATACCTGTTCGCCGGAATTGACCACAATCCCCCCGGGCAGCGCCTGTATTTTGGTCGTGCCATTTGCTTCGGTCGTCATCGTATGCAAGCCGGCAATCCGTGCAATATCGGTCCGGACCTGTATCAAACGATCATTGGAATCAGTGTTGTTTTGAATAACCATATAGGCCGCAGCGGATTTGGATACCGGACTGCTGACCACAACAACCGCATCTTCGACCAACAACCGCGCGTAATTGGAAATTGACCCAAGGTAGATCGCAAAGCCCGCCCAGCTCAACGCCAGAAGCACCGCTATCAACTTGGCAGATGTCAATAAAACGCGCATGTTCACTCCTGCGGGTCCGCATCACGGGTAAGGCCCTTTGTGCGCAATTGTATTCTGTAGAAGAACAAAATGATGCAGGACAAAGTGAAGCGGCCTCGAAAGCAAGTCCGAGGCCGCAACAAATTCAAATCAAAAAGGAAATCAGGCGGCAGCCTGAGCCTTTGCAATTTCTTTTTTCACTTTCAGGGCTGCATCGGACAGCTCGGTGTCTTTGGCTTTGGCCATGAATGCGTCCAGACCACCACGGTGATCAACAGTACGCAGCGCAGCAGCCGAAATCCGGAATTTAAAAGACCGGCCCAGCGCATCGCTGATCAGGGTCACATCATTCAGATTCGGCAAAAACCGGCGACGGGTGCGGTTTTTAGCGTGGCTCACATTGTTGCCGGACATCGGCGATTTACCTGTTAGTTCGCAACGACGGGACATGCGGTTATTCCTTCGGTTCTGCCAGCCGGGAATGTCCACGGCGCAATTGAATTTCGAGCCGCTTATTAGGACCGATTCAGCACGCCGTCAAGGGCATCAAGGCGTTTGAGGCGCATTTCAACAGCATAGCCGATAAATATCCTGAAATCCGGCTGAATACACCGATATCCCCCCAAGCCAACGCCATTTTAGAGGGTGTTGCGTAACAATGATAACTATTTAAAATAGTTTTTCTCTATACAAAATTGCATTGGTGACGCTATTCTCTGATCACGAACACCAACGAGGGAAGACAAAACCGTGATTGACTGCTGCATTATCGGATCAGGCCCGGCAGGCCTGCAAGCTGGGTATTTTCTAAAACAAAAAGGGCTGGATTTCAAAATTCTGGAAAAATCCGGCGCGGTGGGGAATTTTTTCCGCCAGTTCCCCCGCCATCGCACCCTGATTTCAGTGAATAAACCCAATACCGGCATGTCCAATCCGGACACCCGCCTGCGCTATGACTGGAACAGCCTGATCAATGACGAAGGCAACCTGTTTGGCAACATGTCACAGGACTACTTCCCCAATGCGGATGATTATGTGCGGTATCTTGAGGGTTTCGCCGAACAGCTGTCCGATAACATCCAGCTAAATTGCGACATCACCCGAATTTCCAGATCCGCAGATGGCTACATGCTGGCCTGTGCCGACGGGTCCGAAATACAGGCCCGCCGCGTGATTGTGGCAACAGGATTTGGCAAACCGTGGATCCCCGCCATTCCCGGCATTGAAACCGTGGATAACTACGCCGATTTTGATACCGACCCCGCGCGCTACAAAAACAAACGGGTGCTGATTATCGGCAAGGGCAACTCTGCTTTTGAAACCGCCGATGCGCTGGTGGAAACCGCCCAGGCAATCCATGTGGTCAGCCCGGACCCCGTATCCTTTGCCTGGCAAACCCACTATGTCGGCGACCTGCGCGCGGTGAACAACAATTTCCTCGACACCTATCAGCTGAAAACCCAAAACGCGATGCTGGACGGGGAGATCACCAAAATCACGCTTCAGGATGGCGTCTATACGGTCAACATCGACATGGCCGCCGCCGAGGGCCACGAAATTATCCTGCAATATGACCACATCATCGCCTGTACCGGCTTCAAATTCGACAATGGCATTTTTGACGCATCCATCCGCCCCGATATGTGCCCCAACAACAAACTGCCGCTGATGTCCCCGATGTGGGAGAGCCTCAATACCCCCGACCTGTTCTTTGCCGGCACCATCACCCATTCGCGCGATTACCGGAAAACCATGTCCGGCTTTGTGCACGGGTTCCGTCACAACGTCGCCTGTCTGGCCGAATTCATCGCCATGCGCGCAAACGGCACCGCCTATCCTGACACGCCTGTGACACTGGACAAACAGACCGTCATCAAACAGATCATCGACCGGATAAGCCTGTCTGCCGGCCTGTTTTTGCAACCGGGATTTCTGGGCGATGCCATCGTGCTGTCCGGTGCCCATGCGGGCCGTGTATTTCAGGAAATCCCCGTTGACTGGGCGCAACAGATTGCCGATTTTGCCAAGGATGAATTCCTGCAAGTAACGCTTGAATTCGGTGATTTCGGCGAAAACTCTTTTCACGTCAAACGCCAGCATAATATCTTTGGCAAAACGCCGGATGCCTTTATCCATCCGGTGATCCGCCACTTTAAAAACGGTGCCTTGCAATCCATGACCCACCTGTCTGACCATCTGGATGCAGACTGGCGACCGGACGCCGAAAAAGACCCCGGCGTTGGCACCATCACCCGCATCACCTTTGCCGATGCGGGCGAAACCCTGCCCCCCTCAACCGTGGTACGCCAACAGCTGGAAGCCTTCCTTGACAGCAACGGCCTGTTTGGCACTGCGGAAATCTCCTGCGCAAGTTAACAAAAACGGGGCCGTGCTTCGCATACGGCCCCGTTCTCATTTTCCCCAATACCTCCACCGGAGGCAACAAACCGTCTAAACGTGCTGCCCGCCGTTTACCTCTATTTCCGTGCCCGACACATAGGAGCTCGCCTCCGAACAGAGGAAATAAACCACATCGGCCACTTCTTCGGGCTGCCCCAACCGCCGCATCGGCAGCTGTTCCACGATTTTTTCCGTTCCGGGACTCAGAATCGCTGTTTCCACCTCTCCCGGCGCAATCGCGTTCACCCGCACACCGAGCGGGCCGAAATCATGCGCCATTTCCCGCGTCAACGCCGCCAGTGCCGCCTTGGAGGTGGCATAGGCCGCCCCCGCAAACGGATGCACGCGTGATCCGGCAATCGAGGTCACATTCACAACCGCCCCCTTGGCCGCTTGCAGTTCCTCTTTCAACCCGCGTGCCAACACCACCGAGGCAAAGAAATTCACATGGAACACGCTGGCCCAATCCATCAAATCCGTGGTCAACGTGGTCAGTCGCTCGCCCTCGGGGCCTTTGGGTGAAATACCCGCATTATTGACCAAAGCATCCAGCATCCCGTCCTTCAGCCGTGAACGGATGTCCTGCACCGCGTTCATCGTGCTTTGCGGGTTGGACAGGTCCAGCTGAATGTGATTTTCTTCGCCCCCCGGCCAGGGGCAATGTTCGGAAAACGCCTGACGCGAACAGGTCAGAACCCGCCAGCCTTCGGCGCTGAATTTCTTGACCGTGGCATGGCCGATGCCGCGGCTGGCACCGGTCAACAGCATGGTTTTCTGGTGTTTTTGATCGCTCATGGCTCAGTCTCCTGTTTCACCCCCTGTTTAACCGCTGGAACCTTTGCTGCAAACCGCTAAATAGGAAAGCAACAACGCAAACAGGAGAACGACCAATGGCTTTTCTATCGGATTGGGGCGAATTCATCGCGGCCTTCGGGGTGTTTTTCCTGTCCCATACCCTGCCCGTGCGCCCCCCGATCAAAAAACGTCTTGTTGCACGTATCGGGGCGCTTGGCTTTACGCTGGCCTATTCGGCCCTGTCGATCGCCATTCTGGGCTGGATCATCAGCGCCGCCGGTCGTGCGCCTTATGTCGAACTGTGGGGGTGGCAGCCATGGCAAAACCATATCCCGCTTACGGGCATGTTATTTGCAACCCTGCTGATTACGCTGGCAATCGGGCGCCCCAACCCGCTGTCGTTCGGGGGCTGGGGACATGAGCGTTTCGATCCGGACAATCCGGGCCTGATTGGCTGGGTGCGCCATCCGTTGCTGGTGGCCTTGCTGATCTGGTCGCTGGCGCATCTGGTGCCCAATGGCGATCTGGCGCATGTGATTGTGTTTGGTCTGTTTGCCGCATTTTCCCTGCTGGGCATGTGGATCATCAACAAACGCGCGCGGCGAATTTTAGGGGGGGATGAATGGACCCGCCTTGCCAACACCAAACGCAAACTGACAATCACCACCGGCGGGTTAATCCGCGTCGCGGTTGGCATTCTGATCTACCTTTCCCTTCTGTTTTCGCACGTCTGGTTTATCGGCGTGTCCCCTTTTGTTTCCTGAGGCACTCCATGAAACACCTTGTCTTCCCCATACTGATGGCCCTTGCCGGAACCACACAAGCCGGCGAAATCACCCGCCTCGATCTGGCCGCTCTGCCGCCAGCCGATGTGGTTATTCTGGGCGAAACCCATGACAACGCCCAACACCATCTGGCACAGGCCGACGCCATCACGACCCTCAAACCGACCGTCGTTGTGTTTGAAATGCTCACCCCCGAACAGGCCGCAAAAGTATTCCCCGACCTGATTGTCAACAAACCGGCGCTGGAACAGGCCTTGCGCTGGCATGACAGTGGTTGGCCCGATTTCGATTTGTATTACCCCGTCTTCAAAGCCGCCAAAAACAGCAAATTCTACGGGGCGGCGCGCGCCAAAACCGACGTTCGCGCCGCCTATAAACAGGGGGCCGCCCGCGTGTTTGGTGTTCATGCCGACCGGTACGGCCTGACCTCCCCCCTGCCTGAAAAACAGCTGGAACAGCGCAAACAGGAACAATTCTCCGACCACTGCGAAGCCATGCCGATAGACCTGATGGGCGGCATGGTCGAGGCCCAGCGTTTCCGCGATGCCGCCTTTGCCGACACGGTGTTACAGGCCCTGCGCGAAAACGGCGCGCCGGTGGTGCTGATTACCGGCACCGGCCATGCCCGCACCGATTGGGCCGTGCCCGCGTTGATCCATCTGGCCGCCCCCGATGTCACCGTGCTGTCCGTCGGCCTGCTGGAAGCGCCGGCAGAAGGCACCCCGCCCTTTGATCTGTGGCTGACCACGGAACCGGCGGAACGCGCGGATCCCTGTCTTGCCTTTAAATAACGTGTAAAAGCCTTGGCCTGCGCGCGCCAACCCGCTAATCAGGGGCGCAAGCAACCGGAGCAAGCCCCATGGAGAAATCCAAAGCCGTGAAACGTGATTCCCTGACCACCGCCAAAGTCCTGAACGACGCCCTGCCCCACATCCGCCGCCATGACGGATCCATCGTGGTGATCAAGCTGGGTGGCCACGCCATGTCCAGTCCCGAAGCCATGGCCAGCTTTGCCCGCGATATCCTGATGATGCAGCAATGCAACCTGCATCCGGTTGTCGTGCACGGGGGCGGGCCGGTAATCAATGCGATGCTGGACAAACTGCAAATCAAATCCGAATTCAAGGACGGCAAACGCATCAGCAGCCCTGAAATTGTGGATGTGGTGGAAATGGTGCTGTCGGGCAAGGTCAACAAAAACATCGTGCAGGCCATCAATCAGGAAGGTGGCCGTGCCGTGGGTATTTCCGGCAAGGACGCCGATTTGCTGATGTGTCAACAGGCCAAAGGCGGGCTGGGCATGGTCGGCGATCCGGTATCCGTCAATGCCAAGGTGGTCGAAACCCTGTTCAAGGACGGTTTCATCCCGGTCATCGCCCCGCTGGGCGGCGGTGAAAACGGTGAAACCTTCAACGTCAATGGCGACACCGCTGCCGGTGCCATCGCCGCGGGGCTAAAGGCCGACCGTCTGTTGTTGCTGACCGATGTGGACGGGGTCAAGGATGCCGACGGCGATGTGGTCACCGAAATCAGCGCCGATCAGGTGGTACAGCTGACCCGCGACGGGGTGATTTCCGGCGGCATGATCCCGAAAACCCAAACCGCACTGGATGCGGTAAAAGGCGGCGTTCGCGCAGTTGTGATTATGAACGGACGCACGCCCAATGCATGTTTGCTGGAACTGTTCACCACATTTGGCGCGGGCAGCATGATTCGCGCATAGGAGCCGATTTGGAAAACGAAGCCACCCTCCGCCTTGCCGTGTTTCTGGGCCTGTTTGCCCTGCTGGCCCTGATTGAAACCCTGATCCCGCGCCGCCCGCTGCGCATTCGCAAAAGAAAACGCTGGATCAACAACTGGGCATTGGTGTTGTTGAATACCGCCACTTTGCGGCTAATGGCGTTGGTTATTCCGTTGCTGGCTGTCGGTGCGGCGATGGATGCCTCTGCCAAGGGCTGGGGCCTGTTCAACATGCTGGATCTGCCTGTCTGGGTGGAAACAGTGGCCGCCCTGCTGATTCTGGATTTCCTGATCTGGGGGCAGCATCTGATTACCCATAAAATCCCCCTGCTCTGGCGGCTGCACCGTGTGCATCATGCCGACAGGGATATGGATGTAACCACCGCCATCCGATTCCATCCGGTGGAAATCGCCTTGTCGATGCTGCTGAAAATCGGTGCGGTGTATTTGCTCGGGGCTTCGGCGGTGGCGGTGATCCTGTTTGAAATCATCCTGAACGGCGCGGCCATGTTCAACCACGCCAACATGCGCCTGCCGCTGTGGCTCGACCGGCCTGTGCGGCTTGTGCTGGTAACACCGGATATGCACCGTGTGCATCATTCCGTGCATCGCAACGAACATGATTCCAACTACGGGTTTTCTCTGTCAATCTGGGACCGGATGTTTGGCACCTATGTGGCCCAACCGGCGGAAGGCCATGATGACATGGTAATCGGCCTGCAATGGCAGGATGAAAACCCCGCGCGAATTGGCTGGAATCTGGCGCTGCCGTTTCGCAAGAAATGACCTATGCCGCCATAGAACAGGCTGCGGCCCAACACGGGCTGGCCCTCTTGGGCGGGTTTCATCCGTCGGGCAGAGAAACACTGCTGCTGCTTGGACCGGCGGCGGATTTTTGGGCCATTTTGACCGCCAGCCCCGAATCCACCCACCCCGATCCAGTGGATCGCTGGTCCGCGCGGGTGATTCCCCTGCTGGCCAGACAATTCAACGCCAGCCCCGCCCTGCCCTTTGGCGGGCCACCCTATGCACCCTTTCTGGCCTGGGCGCTCAAATCGGGGCGCTGTTGGTCTTCTCCGGTCGGGATGCTGGTGCATGACAGTTGCGGCCTGATGGTTTCCTTTCGCGGGGCGCTGACAGTGCCACGGAAAATCAACCTGCCCGCCCCGCCCGTGCAAAGCCCCTGTGAAACCTGCACAGACAAGCCCTGTCGCACGGCCTGCCCTGTCGGTGCGCTTGGCCCGCAGGGGTATGACACCGCAAAATGTCACGGTTTTCTGGACCACCCCGAAGGCCGGCCCTGCCTGTCACAAGGCTGCGCCGCACGGCGTGCCTGCCCCCGTTCCCTGAAACGCCCCGATGCCCAGTCAGCCCATCACATGACCTATTTCCACCGCTGATTTTTCGTCCTATAGTCGCAGTATGAAAACACTTTTGCTCATGCGTCACGCGAAATCCAGCTGGAAAGACCTGTTTTGCCCGGACCACGACCGACCGCTGTCAAAACGCGGCGTGCGAGCGGCGCAGACCATGGGGAAATGGCTGTCGGAAAACAATCTGACCCCGGATAGCGTGCTGTTATCAAGCGCAAAACGCACCGTGCAAACATGGGAACACCTGCGTCCGTATCTGACCAATCCCCCGCCGGTTGATGTTCACAAAAGCCTGTACATGACCAATCCGGATTACCTGCTGGCGCGGATTCGCAACACGGACAAATCGGTCAAAACCCTGCTGGTCATCAACCACGACCCGACCATGAGCCAGCTTACGGCGGCATTGGCCCAACCGCCATTGCCCAAAGATTGCGCCCGCGCCTTGCAAAAATTCCAGACCGCCGCCATTGCGCGTTTTGAAATGGACGGCAAATGGACCTCCCTGAGCGCAAGCAAACTGCGCTTTGTGCAATTCGTCAAACCCAAGGATTTCGGGCCGGATAACTGACCCGCCCTTGACGCGCAGGCCATTGCACGGCATCAAGCGCATATGCTGATTTACAAGATACTGACCAACGCCCAATGGCTTGCATTGCAAGAGGACGGGACCACCAAAGGCGCTCCGATTGATTTGCAGGACGGCTTTATCCATTTTTCATCCGCCATGCAGTGTGCGGAAACCGCCGAAAAACATTTCGCCGGCCAAACCGATCTGTGGTTGCTTGGCGTCGAAGAAGACGATGTTGAAACCGTGGTTTGGGAAAAATCCCGTGGCGGGCAGTTGTTCCCGCATTTGTACGGCGAATTGCCATTGAACAAGGTCTCCTGGGCGCTGCCGCTGCCGCTGGAAGAAGACGGCCATGTCTTCCCCGAAGACCCGATCTAGGCGATGAAGCTCACTGAAAAGCTGGCGCTGGCAGCGCTGTACCGTCTGGACCCTGAAACCGGCCACGGGCTGGCGATACGGGCCTTGCAGGCCGGTCTGGTACCGCGGGCCGGCACCATCAGCACCCCGCGCCTGCGCACCCGCCTTGCCGGGCTTGATCTGCCCAACCCGCTTGGGCTGGCCGCCGGTTTTGACAAAAATGCCACCGCCGTTGCGCCGCTTTTGGCCAGCGGTTTCGGGTTTATCGAGGTCGGGGCCGCAACACCCCTGCCCCAACCCGGCAACCCCAAACCCCGTCTGTTCCGGCTGCGTGCCGATCAGGCCGTGATCAACCGGTTCGGGTTCAACAACGACGGGGCCGGGATCATCGCCAAACGGTTGATGAAACGTCCGGCCCACGGGATTGTGGGGCTGAACCTCGGGGCCAATAAAACCAGCACGGATCGCGCCGGCGATTTTGCCTCCGTGTTGAAAACCTGTGGTGAATTTGTGGATTTCGTTACGGTGAATGTATCCTCGCCCAACACCGAAAAGCTGCGGGATTTGCAGGGAAAAGACGCGCTTTCCGCCCTGCTGGCCGGTGTGATGGACGCCCGTGAAACCCTGTCAAAACCGTTGCCGGTATTTTTGAAAATCGCACCGGACCTGTCGGAAAACGATTTGCAAGACATTGCCGATGTGGCCCGCGCCCAGAAACTGGACGCGATTATCGCCACCAACACCACCCTGTCACGCGATGGCCTGCAAAGCCCCGACCGCGATCAGGCCGGTGGTCTGTCCGGCGCACCCCTGTTTGAAAAATCCACCCGGGTTCTGGGGCAACTGGCGGTTCTTCTGAACGGGGAGATTCCGCTGATCGGGGTGGGCGGCATTGGCAGTGCCGAACAGGCCTATGCCAAAATCCGCGCCGGCGCGAGCGCGCTACAGCTCTATTCCGCATTGATTTACAAGGGTATGTCGCTTGTATCCGACATCAACACCGGTCTGGATACCCTGCTGGCGCAAGACGGGTTCGACACCATTTCACAGGCCGTTGGCATCGACAAGGAGCATTACACATGAGCGTTAAAATCTGGCACAACCCGCGCTGTTCCAAATCCCGTACCACCCTTGCCCTGTTGCAGGAGCGCGGGATCACGCCCGAGGTCATCGACTATCGCACCAATCCGCCAAGCGAAGAAACCCTGCGCGATGTGCTGGCCAAGCTGGACCGCAGCCCGATTGAGATCATGCGCAGCGGTGACAAGCTGTTCAAGGAACTGGGCCTGTCCAAAACCGACGCGCCGGACATCCTGATCAAGGCCATGACCGAACACCCCATGCTGATCGAGCGCCCGATCGTGTTTGCCAACGGCAAAGCCGCGATTGGCCGCCCACCGGAATCGGTTCTGGATATTCTGTAGGCCCTTACAATACCGGTAAAACCGGATGTTTTGTATAAAGCATCTCGCCTCAAACCTGAATCACCACGTTAAAGGCGAGATCCCCTAATGTGTGGCCGGGGTAACCATGGCATCAATCGTTGCCTTGATGGTGATCCCGCCAATCGGCGCGCCACTGGCATCCACAACATCCGCAGCGGTTTCACCGGCATCGATCAACCGCTTTGCGGCGTCTTCAAGCGACGAACCACTGGCAATCCGGAGCGTCGTATTACCGCTGTTTTCTGTCATAACGGTATCCACCTTAATCACGCGCCCGCGGTTTACCTCTTTCACAAAATCCGAAATATAGGCGTCCGCCGGATTTAGAACAATCTCTTGTCCCGTCCCCTGCTGGACTACTTCTCCGTCACGCAGAATCGCGATTTTGTCGCCAAGGCGCAATGCCTCGTCCAGATCGTGCGTAATGAACACAATCGTTTTATGCAATTCTTCCTGTAGTTCCAGCAAGATAGACTGCATATCCATCCGGATCAGCGGATCCAGAGCAGAAAAGGCCTCGTCCATCATCAGGATATCGGCATCATTGGTTAACGCGCGGGCAAGCCCCACACGTTGCTGCATACCGCCTGACAGCTGATTTGGGTAATACGTTTCATAGCCTTCCAATCCGACACGCTTCAGCCAATGCTTGGCGCGTTCTTCGGCTTGGCCACGAGAAGCCCCCTGAATTTCAATCCCGAACAAGGTGTTGTCAATCACAGTGCGGTGCGGCAGCAATGCGAATTTCTGAAACACCATCGCGGTTTTCTCGCGGCGGAAATTCATCAAATCGGCCTTGGACATTTTGCAAATATCCTGCCCCTGATAAATCACCTCGCCCGAGGTCGGCTCGATCAGGCGGTTGATGTGACGGATCATGGTCGATTTACCCGACCCCGATAGCCCCATGATGACCTGAATTTTCGCCGAAGGCATCGAGATGTTGATATTTTTCAACCCCAACACATGCCCGTGCTTGGCATTCAGTTCATCCTTGGACATGCCATCCTCGACCATCTGGATATAGCGGTCGCCATGAGGCCCAAAGATTTTATAAAGGTTCTTAACCTCGATTCCGTTATCAGCCATGGATCGTCTCCGAATGTTTTTGCAAACGTTTGCCAAATTTCTGACTGACGCGGTCAAACACAATCGCAATCGCAACAATGGCCAAACCGTTCATCATGCCAAGGGTCAGATACTGGTTGTTCACCGCTTTCAATACTTGCGATCCAAGACCATGCGCCCCGATCAAAGACGCCACAACAACCATGGCCAGCGCCATCATAATCGTCTGGTTTACGCCGGCGAACAGGTTTGGCAATGCCAGAGGCAACTGCACCTTGAACATCTTTTGCGTTGGCGAGGCCCCGAAAGCATCGGCCGCCTCAAGCACATCTTTATCCACCAGACGAATACCCAGATCCGTCAAACGCACAACCGGTGGAATGGCGTAAATACACACCGCAATCAGGCCCGGCACCTTGCCAATACCCAAAAGCATCAAAACAGGGATCAGATACACAAAGGCGGGAATGGTTTGCATAATGTCCAAAATCGGCACGATCACAGCCTGGGTGCGATCGGATTTTGCCATCAAGATCCCCACCGGAATGCCAATAGCAATACACACAAATGTAGAAACCGAAACCAGCGCCAGTGTGCGCATTGTATCGTCCCACATACCCAGATATCCAATCAGGAAGAGCGCAACAGCCGTCATAATGACCATAGTAATACTGCGTGCGCCCAGCCAAACCAGCAGGCACAAAACAACAATCATTAAAGGCCACGGCGTTGCCAGCAACAGTTTTTCAAACCAGACCATGAACATTTTCAACGGGTAGAAAAAATTCTCGATTGCTTCTCCGTTTTCGCGGGTAAAGACCCGAAATGTCTCGTCGATCCCTTTTTTGAAATCCCGCAAGTCGGCCCGCCCCATTTTGGGAAACTCGGCCAGAACATCGGGTAGCATCTCTTTTAGTGACATATCCCCTCCCCCTTTTTATTTTTATTCACACGGCCCGCCAGAAAAATTCAGGCAGGCCGATACATTTTCAAGCAATATATCCTTAAAGGGATTTATTGATTTTTTCCGCTGCTTCCGGGGAAACCCACTTGGTCCAGACATCCTTGTATTTTGTCAGGAACTCGATTGCGGCATCTTCACCGGCGGCTTGTTCATCAGCCATAAAGACCAGCATGGACCCCATAACTTCGCCCGGGAACACGCGTTTTTCAAGATAGGCGTTGATGTCGGCATTGCCTTTGTAGAATTCATCGGTAACCAGCGTGAACACTTCGGATTTCACCCATGCCGATTTCACTGGTTCAACACAATCATCTTTGGAGATACAGTTGCTCCAGTTATCCATGCCGGCGAATGGGACACCGAACGGAACCGATTGCATGTTGTATTTGCCAATAATCGACGTTGGTGACCAGTAATACCCAAACCAGTTTTCACCACGTTCGTTTGCCTTGGCAATTGAACCATCAAGACCGGCAGCAGAGCCCGGATCAATCAGCTTCCAGCCTTTGGCTTCCATATCGAACGCTTTGAACAAATTGGCGTTTATAGCCTGACAGCCCCAACCGGCAGGACAACCGATAAAGGCACCTTTGCTTGGATCTTCGGAATCGGGGAACAGTTCCGGATGTTCGATGATATCCAGAGCCGTTTTCAGTTCCGGGTTCGCTTTGGCCGTATATGGCGGGATCCACCAACCTTCACCAAGCCCCAGAATCGGGCCTTTGTTGACCGCATGGATACGCCCTTCTTCCAGAGCAGGATCAAGGATCTCGCGCAGGGCATTCACCCACTGTTCACCAGCAATTTGCGGCTCGCCTTTTTCGTTCATGGACGTAAAAATTGCAGTTGTCCCGCCAACAACCAATTCAATTTCACAGCCGTAGCCTTCTTCAAGGATGATTTTATCAACATTGGCCATCAATTCACCGGATGCCCAGTTAAATTCTGCCATTTTGATGCTTCCACATTCAGCAAATGCAGCGGATGCCCCAAACGTGGCCGCCAAAAGGGCGGAGGTAGCAAGTATTTTCTTCATAGTCTTTCTCCCATTGGTAAGTTTTTATGTAGCAACACGCCAACACGCATCGCCCATTTGGCATGCGCTTTCGCGTTGGCGGGCATATGGCCCAACATGGTTGATATGTGGCTGTAGCCTTAACACACAAGGGAGCCTATCAGAGCAATTCGGGCATGAACACCGGAAAGCGGCACATTAAGCCATTTAACGACACTCACAAACGGGTTTTCTCGATTTGCAAAGCCGCTTGCATTTCAAAATGCAATAATATCCTACCCCTTGCCGCACTCCGCATTCCCCCTTACATGTAAGCCATGCGAACCATGATAAACCGCTTGCGGTCCCGCCCCACTGTTTCTGTTGTCCGCCTGTCCGGTGTTATCGCCACGGGTGGGTCTTTCGGCTCCAATACCTTGAATGATGCGGGGCTGGCATCTTTGCTCGAACGCGCGTTTAGCAAGGGCAAACCCAAGGCCGTAGCCCTTGCGATCAATTCCCCCGGCGGCTCCCCTGTGCAAAGCTCGCTGATCGGCGCGCGTATCCGGCGGCTGGCGGCAGAAAAGAACATTCCCGTTTATGCCTTTTGCGAGGATGTCGCCGCTTCGGGGGGCTATTGGCTGGCCAGTGCCGCCGATGAAATTTATGTGGACGAAAGCTCGATCATTGGCTCCGTCGGGGTGATTTCCGCCTCTTTCGGGTTTCACGAATTCATCCAGAAACACGGCATTGAACGGCGCGTGCATACCGCCGGCGAAAACAAGAGCCTGATGGACCCGTTCAAACCCGAAAAACCCGAAGAGGTCGAACGGCTCAAGGCCCTGCAAAAAGTGATCCACCAGAATTTCAAACGCCAGATCACCGACCGGCGCGGGGCCAAACTGGCGGACCGCGACCTGTTTACCGGCGAAATCTGGGTCGGTCAGGGTGCGATTGATGTGGGGCTTGCCGATGGCATCGCCCATCTGGTGCCCAAAATGAAAGAAATTTACGGCGACAAGGTCAACCTTGTGGTCCGCGGCCAGAAACGCAGCATGTTTCAGCGGCTTGGTATCGGCACCGCCAGTGATGTGCTCTCCGCCGTAGAGGACCGCACCCTCTGGGCGCAATTCGGGTTATAGATCATGGTTAAAATATTCACCCTGTTTTTGATTTTCATTCTGGTACTGGCCATGTTTGGCCGCTTTCGCCTGCCCAAGGTTCCCAAAATGAAGTCAAAGAAAACCGTTCAAAAGGCCGTCAAATGCCCCAAATGCGGGCGCTATAATCTGGTCGGTCAGGATTGTGATTGTTCCTGAACCGGTTTTGATCGCCTGGCATCAGCCCCAGGAGTTTCCCCATGCACCACATCCCGTTTCTAGCCAATCTATTCGACATTGCCGTGGCCAAAGCGGACCCGATGCAGGTTATTCCTGCAGTGCTGCCAACCAAACCTGCTGGCCGTGTTCTGGTGATTGGTGCGGGCAAGGCCTCTGCCCGCATGGCCGAGGCCGTAGAAACCGTTTGGGGGCCTTGCGAGGGGCTGGTCCTGACCCGCTATGGCTATGCCCGCCCCTGCAAAGGTATCGAAATCGTCGAAGCCGCGCATCCGGTATCGGACGCCATGGGCATGGCGACGACGGAACGGATGTTGACCTTGTTACAAGGTCTTTCACCTGATGATTTTGTGCTGAACCTGATTTCAGGTGGCGGCTCTGCTTTGCTCTGCGCACCGGCGGGACAGATGACTCTGGCCGATAAACAGGCCGTTCATCAGGCCTTGCTGGCCTCCGGCGCACCGATTGCGCAAATGAATGTGGTCCGCAAGCACCTTAGCCGGATCAAAGGCGGGCAAATGGCGGCGGCAACCCGCGCCAAAATGTTGACCTTGATGATTTCCGATGTGCCGGGCGACAATCCGGCGGATATTGCCTCGGGGGTGACTGTGGGCGAACCAAGCACGCCACAAGATGCGCTGGACATTGTGAAAGAATGGCAAATTCCAATGCCCGAAACCGCGCTTGAGGCCCTGCGCCAAAGCAGTGTTATCCCGCCAAACGACCCGCGCTTGTCCCATGTGGAGAACCGGATCATCGCCGCCCCGTCGGCCTCCTTGGCGGCCGCGCGCGATCACGCCAAAGCACAGGGTTTCCGCGTGCAGATCCTTGGCGATGCCATCGAAGGCGAAGCCCGCGACGAAGCCAACCGCCAGATTGCGCAGGCAAGACAGATCCAGACAGGGTTAAAAGCAGATGATGCACCGGTTCTACTGCTGTCCGGTGGCGAATGCACCGTTACCCGACGCGGCGACGGGATCGGTGGGCCAAATGCGGAATTCGTATTGGCAGCCCTTGTCGCGCTGAACGGTCAGCCGGGCATTCATGTGCTGGCGGGGGATACCGACGGCGTGGATGGTGCCGCCGAAGTTGCCGGCGCGATCATTGGGCCAGACAGCCAGACCGCCGCACAGGACCGTGGACTGGACCCGAAACAGGCCTTGGCCGAAAACGATTCGCACAGCTTTTTCGCAGCACTAGGGGCGCAGCTGATCACAGGGCCGACCCTGACGAACGTCAATGATTTCCGTGCAATTGTGATAGAACCGCAGATATGACAAAGGCAATCCGGAACGAAGATCACCCTGTATCATATTGATAAAATTAAAAAGTTACGCCAAAAATGCGTAGATCAGTGTAAAGCTAATGAACCCCACCACAAAACCGATAAGAATTCCCGAAGCAAAAATACTCGCAACAACCATAAACCCACCTACTCGTTAACAAGCCCCATAAGGAGCAGAGACCAAGGGCAAACCGCCCACTACAGTTCCTTTATACCAAACAATGTGGCGTAAATTTGTTTCCAATTTGACGCTTCTTTGTTTTGTAACAGGCATCAATCAAGACACCTTATGGAACCGATATTTCTGTGTCGTCTTGTATACTCAATACAATTAATGCCCCCTTACCATTGGGCAGGGGGCATTCAAATTCATCGAAAAAAAACGCTTGGATTTTAGCCAAAAGCATCCGGTTCGCTGGCCTTGCGTTCGGCAACATAGGCCTGCAACGCCGCATCAATCGCCGGGTCCAGGGGCGGTTGCTGATATTCTGTCAGCATTTTTTGCGCCTTGGCCGCCGCCAGTGTCATCGTATCACGCTCGCCATCCTCGGCCCATGTTTCAAAAGGCTTGTAATCCAGCACACCGGATTTCCAGAAACTATTTTTGAAATTGGCCTGTGTGTGGGCGCAGCCCAGATAATGCCCCCCCGGCCCGACTTCGGCAATTGCTCCCATGGCCTGGGCATCTTCGGACATGTCGATGCCTTCGGCCAGAGAATGTAAAACACCCAGCTGATCCGCATCCATCACCAGCTTTTCAATCGACGCCACCAGCCCGCCTTCGAGCCACCCCGCCGCGTGCAGACAGAAATTCACCCCGCCCAACAACGCCGCATTCAGCGTGTTGGCGGTTTCATAGGCCGCCTGTGCATCCGGTAATTTGGATCCACACAACCCGCCACCAGACCGGAACGGCAGGTTCAACCGGCGCACCAATTGCCCCATCCCATACAGAATTTTCGACGCTTCCGGCGTGCCAAAGGTCGGCGCACCCGAATTCATGTCAATCGAGGTCACAAACGCCCCCATAATCACCGGCGCACCGGGATTGCACAGCTGGTTATAGGCCACACCCGCCAGCCCCTCGGCCAAGGCCTGCGTCAGCGTTCCCGCCACAGAAACCGGTGCCATCGCGCCGCCAACGATAAACGGCGACAGGATGCATGCCTGATTGTTTTTGGCGTAAACATCCATCGCCCCCATCATGATATCGTCAAAGGTCATCGGCGAATTGACGTTGATCAACGAGGTCATCACGCATTTATCCTTGATCGACCCGCCGAACAGGATCTCCGACATACGCACGGAATCCTCGGCCCGCTCCGGTGCGGTAACAGACCCCATATAGGGTTTGTCCGACAGGGTCATATGCGCATAGAGCATATCCAGATGCCGCTTGTTCACGGCAACATCCGTTGGTTCGCAAACCGTACCGCCGGAATGGTGCAGCCATTTGGACATGTAGGTCAGTTTGACGATCTTGCGGAAATCATCCATGGTGGCATACCGCCGCCCGCCGTCCAGATCGCGAATAAACGGCGGCCCGTATACCGGTGCCAATACCATCGAATTGCCCCCGACCCGCACATTGCGCGCCGGATTTCGGGCGTGCTGGATGTACGCGCTTGGCGCGGTTTTAATCAGCTCCCGTGCCAATCCGCGCGGCAAACGCACGCGTTCGCCCTGCACGTCCGCCCCCGCATCCCGCCACCGTTGCAGCGCCACCGGATTATCCGGAAAATTCACCCCGATTTCTTCAAGAACCTGTTCGGCATTCGCCTCGATTATTTGCAAGGCTTCTTCGTTCAGGACCTCGAAATTCGGAATATTGCGTTCGATATACTTGGCGAATTCAACCTGAATCGCGTTACGTTCGGCACGGCGTGCAGCCCCGCCGCCCCCACGGGTACGACGGCGAACAGGTGTGACAGCAGCTTCGGACATTTAAGAAACCTTTACAGAGGGCAGTTTAGCCTTGGGTGACATGTTAGGACCGTTCTAATGCCCCGCCCAGCCCTGCGGCGGATAAATTCGCCTCGACAGTTGCCATGTGCGACATTCCCTGTCGTTTTTTGGCAAAATACCTGTATTGATCTGGCTGAAAACCCTCCACAAGCGACCATTTTCCGCAATCAGGCTTGCGCGAATCCGCCCGCACGCCTAAACCGCGCCTATGACAGATACATCCCATGACCGCCTCCTCATCATCGACTTTGGCTCACAGGTAACGCAGCTGATTGCGCGCCGCCTGCGGGAGTTGAACGTCTATTGCGAAATTCACCCCTATCAAAAGGTGACAGGCGCTTTTCTGGCCGATTTCGCGCCCAAGGCCGTGATCCTCTCCGGTGGCCCCGCCAGCGTGATCGACGACGGTTCCCCCCGTCCGCCGGCCAGCGTCTTTGAACTTGGCGTGCCTTTGCTGGGGATTTGCTATGGCCAGCAAGTGATGATGCACATGCTCGGCGGCAAGGTCGAAACCGGCCATGGCACCGCCGAATTCGGCCGCGCCTTTGTCACACCGACCGCCGACCACATTCCGCTGCTGGATGGCTGGTTTACCGCCGATGACGACAAAGAACAGGTCTGGATGTCCCACGGCGATCACGTCAGCGAAATTGCCCCGGGATTTCAGGTCTACGGCACCTCTCCCAACGCCCCCTTTGCCATCACCGCAGATGTGGCGCGCAATTTTTATGCGGTGCAGTTCCACCCGGAGGTCCACCACACCCCGAACGGGGCGAAATTTTACGAAAACTTCGTCAAACTGGCCGGTTTCAGCGGCGACTGGACCATGGGGGCCTACCGCGAGGAAGCCATCCGCAAAATCCGTGAAACCGTTGGCGATGCCAAGGTGATCTGCGGCCTGTCCGGCGGGGTGGATTCCTCTGTCGCCGCCGTACTGATCCACGAGGCAATCGGCGACCAGTTAACATGTGTATTTGTCGACCACGGCTTGTTGCGTCAGGGCGAAGCCGAAGAAGTCGTCGCCATGTTCCGCGACGAATATAAAATGCCTCTGATCCACGCAGAAGAACAGGAATTGTTCCTTGGCCAACTGGATGGCGTGTCCGATCCGGAAACCAAACGCAAGATTATCGGTAAGCTGTTCATCGACGTGTTCCAGAAACACGCCAGCGCCGTGGGCGGCGCAAAATTCCTTGCCCAAGGGACGCTTTACCCCGATGTGATCGAAAGCGTCAGCTTCTCCGGCGGGCCATCTGTCACCATCAAAAGCCACCACAACGTCGGTGGCCTGCCTGAAAAAATGGGCCTGAAACTGGTGGAACCGCTGCGCGAATTGTTCAAGGACGAGGTCCGCGCGCTGGGAATGGAACTGGGTCTGCCCAAATCCTTCATCGGGCGTCACCCCTTCCCCGGTCCCGGCCTCGCGATCCGCTGCCCCGGCGAAATCACCCGTCCGAAGCTCGAAATCCTGCGCAAGGCGGATGCGGTGTACATCGACCAGATCCGCAAACACGGATTGTATGACGACATCTGGCAAGCCTTCGTTGCCATCCTGCCGGTCCGTACTGTCGGCGTGATGGGCGATGGGCGCACTTATGACTTTGCCTGCGCCTTGCGCGCTGTGACGTCGGTGGATGGTATGACAGCGGATTACTATCCCTTCAGCCATGAATTCCTTGGCGAAACCGCCACACGGATCATCAACGAGGTCGAAGGCATCAACCGTGTCACCTATGACATCACCTCAAAACCGCCCGGCACCATCGAGTGGGAATAAAAAACCCCGCTTTACAAACGTAAAGCGGGGCACTTCGACTTCGACGGCCATCGGCTTCCCAGCCTGTACCGTATGCGCAATTTTACACTTATTCATTTCGAATTCGTTAAAATATCCCCGCCGGAGGCATTAAAACTTTTATGCCTCCGGCGGGGATATTTAGGCAAATTCGAAATACATGCCGATTACTTCAAAAGCCGAAGCAGCGCATTACCGAGTTCTTCTTTTACTTTTTCTTCCGCTTTTTTCTTTAGCATTTTTTCATCTGTCGCAGTCGTGTTCAGCTCTTTGGCAACCTTCTTGCGCAGTTCTTCTGCCGCGGTTTTCTTCGGATCACGGGTTTTCGCGCGCAGTTTTTTCAGCCTGTCTTTGGCTTTTTGCACTTCGGCATTGTCCTTGAGCCTGCCTTGCAGCACCAAATCGATCAGGTTTTTCAGATCCGGACGGAATTTCAGATTATCCCAAGACCCCGTGATAAACACCGGCACCGAGATTTTTGCATCCCCATTCAGGGTCGACGGCGTGATAACATAATCCATGAAACGCCCGCCGATCCCGACCTTGCCTTTGCCGATTGCCTTGAACAACGGGCTGACCAATGACAGATCAACGTTTTCGAGCACACCTTTGTTCAAGGTGAAACTGCCGGTCATCGAGGTAAATTCTGTGGCCCCCTGAAATCCCCCGAAAGCGGATTTCAGGTTGCGCATCATTGCGGCCAGATCAATGCCGCGAAAAGCGCCGTTGGCGAAATTGATCGTGCCTTTGCCTGACAATGAATTCATCACCTCATACAGGCTCCCCCCCCGTCCGGCGAGTTTCATTTTTGTGGTACCGGATCCGATCAACCGATCAATCCCCAGCAATTCTGAAAGCAACGGTTTCAGGCGCATATCCTTGGCCAGAACATCGGCATCAAAGGCCAGTTGTTTGCCCCCGCGCAAGTGCAGCACGCCCGACATCGCCCCCTTAAAGGCGCGCACATCAATCAGTTTTGCTGTCAACAGACCTTTTGCCAGCTTCAGTTTGATATGTGTCAGGCCCAGCTTGCTTACGCCCAGATTAACCTTGTTGGCCTTAAGCGTCACATCTGCGTCCAGCATATCCAGACCAACAATGCGCAGAGGCTCTTTGCTCCAGCCGACCGAAGCGGGTTCGGCCCCGCCACCGGCAGATGTTTCGGATACAAACGGTGCCAAATCGAGCGATTGACTGTTTAGCGTAGCCTGCACATACGGTTTCTTTGCATTTTTAATGAGCAGATTTCCCGACAGTACATTATCATCAACCTGCAAGCGCATTTTATTGAGCTTCACAGCTGCGGGGGTGGCAGACAAGCCCCCCTTGAGCGCCACTTTTTTCAGGGTGCCGGAAGGGGCATCCAGCGGCATATTCAGGGCCTTCATCAGCCCGCGAAAATCATTCGACGTAAAATCCAGCGCGCCGCTGGCGGCCTGCTTTTGTCCATTCACAACCCCGTCAAACCGCAGGGCCAACGCCTTGCCCGCCGCGAGGTTTGCCGTGATATCGAAACCCAGCGTCTGCGCCCAGTCATCGCCTCCGGTAGCTTCCAGCGCAAGTTTCACCGGCAATCCGTTCAGCGACAAATCGATATTTCCATCAAAAGCCAAGCCGGCCAGCGATGACTGGATCACACCATCCAGTTTCAGATCCTCTGCCTTGCCGATCGCGTCGGGCATTGGCCCGGCCAACGCCTTGATGGGCACCATGTTTTTGGCCTGAACCTTCAACCGGCCATCCACCACAGGCGCACCACGGCCAAGAACGCCGAGCCGTCCGGCAAATCCCAAATCCAGACCGGCATAGGTCCCAGAGGCATCGATTCCGCCCGTATCACCGGCTATAAACTGTTTTAAATCAGTCAGTTTCAGGTTTATTTTAACCTTTTCCCCCTGAAACTTCGCGCCGCCGTCAAGCGTCATCAAATTTCCGCCTTTGGGTAGGGACAACGCCATATTTATGTCAGACAGGGTAATAACCTCGCCGGTCTGTTGGTCCGAATACGTCAGCATACCGGACACGACCTCGCCCAGCTCCAGCGATACCTCTTGCGCGCGGCCGGAACCTTCGCCCGCCCCCGTATCCGCCTTTGATCCCCCCTTGCCGTTCCCGAAATCCCAGTTCACCTGCCCGTCTGCGGCCTTTTCCAGATGGATCACCGGATTGATCAACTGCATTTTCCTGACGTCGAGCGTACCGCCAAACAAGGCCGTCAAGCCAACCCCGACGGCCGCGCCTTCGGCCTTGACCATAACCGGATCACTGGCCCAATCCGCGTTGGAAATGCTGATCGGGCCGGTTTTTACGCCAAGCACAGGATAAATCGTCGGACTAAACCGGCCAGACAAGGTTAATTTGCGTCCGGTCATGCGTTCCAGCTGATCCGACGCAATTTTACCGATTTTGTCGCTGGGCAGCATGAAAACCATGCCCATCGCCACGGCCAGAACCAAAACCAGCGCCACAATAATTCGAAAAATCCACCGCATTGCGCAACTCCGTTTGTTTTCTTTACCCTAGTACAACCACGCCCGAAGGGAAATCACATCCTGTTACACAAGGCAATCCGGCGTTAAATGGATCAAGGTTTGCCGGTTGCGCGCGCATAACCATCGGCCATAAAACCGGCTCCTTGTTCATGGCGCGCCAGAATATGGGTGATGCCGGCCTCTTGAATGCCGCGATACATTTCAATGTTGTGCACACCGGGAATGCCGAAAATCACCTCGACGCCACGTACCTGCAACATGTGCGAAATCTGCACACCCAGCGGTTTTTGTCGGGTCATTGTCAGCCTCTCCAGAAGTTAATCGAAAACAGGACCAGCACGGTCATGACCTCTAGTCGGCCAATCAACATGCCCGCCATCAACAACCATTTCGCTGTGTCGTTGATATTGGCAAAATTTCCCGCCGGCCCGATTTCATCCCCCAGCCCCGGCCCGATATTGGCCAACGCCGTTGCCGCACCGGAAACCGATGTGACAAAATCCAGCCCCGTCAGCCCCAGCAAACCGGAAAGAACCCCGAGGATCACCAGAAACATCACAAAAAATGCCATCACCGAGGACATGACCTCCTCTGGTACGGGGCGGCCTTCGTATTGCGGGGTAAACACCCCGTGCGGATAGTGGATCTTGCGAATCTGGGTCTTGATCGAGGCAAACAACAGCTGAAAGCGGAAAATCTTGACCGAACAACAGGTTGACCCCGCACAGCCCCCGATCAACCCCATAAAGAAAAACAGCGTAACCGAAAAGCTGCCCCACAATTGATAATCCGCACTGGCAAACCCTGTGCCGCTGAGAATCGAGGTCACGTTAAAAACCGCCTCCCGCAGGGACACTTCGAAATGTTCCCCCGCCACGAAAAACCGGTGCAACGTAAGGGCGACAATCAACACGATCGTGACCTTCATAAACCCCCGTACCTGCTGATCGTGGAACAAAGGCCGCGATGACCCAGCCACCATTTGCACAAACCGCACAAACGGCAGGCTCGCCAGAATCATAAACAAGGAAGCCACATATTCCGGCGTACCGCTAAAGGCCCCGAAAGACGCGTCATGTGTGGAAAACCCGCCGGTGGACAGCGTCGTCAGCGCATGGTTGATCGCATCAAAAACAGGCATCCCGACCGCCAGAAAGGCCACCAGACACATCAACGTCAGCCCCACATAGATATTCGCAATCGACTTGGCTATTTCGGCGGCTTTGGGCAGAATTTTTCCTCTGGTATCAAAAGCTTCCGTCCTGAATATCTGCATGCCCCCAACCCGCAGTTCCGGCAGGAAAACCATTCCCACAACAATAATCCCTACCCCGCCGAACCACTGCAACATGGACCGCCACAACAACAACCCGCGCGGCAAATCATCCAGACCGGACAAAACCGTCGCCCCTGTTGTCGTCAGGGCCGAGAGCGCCTCGAAAAAACCATCCACAACCGTGCTTTGGGTGGCCCCGAACATCAACGGCAAAGCGGCAAAAACCGGCAAAACCGCCCATACCGCCGTGGTCAGCAAAAACGTCTGTTGAATGGTTAACCCCCGGGAGGTCGCATTCGCACAGGCCAGCGCAATCGAGCCGCCGGTCGAACAGGTCAGCAAGGCTGACAAGGCAAACACCTGCCAATGGCCGTTCCCGTCGTAAACATCCATAAACATAGGAACAACCATGGTCGCGCCCAGCACGGCCACCAACATTCCAATTACATAAGCTGCGGGTCGAATATCAAACATGCGCCAAGGCTTGGCGTGGCAAGTGCCCCGTGTCAAGATGCCCCCTGCATCCCGTCAGCCCGGACCCCGAAATAGTTGCGGTTGCGCCTGCAATGCGGCGCGGTATAGTTGGCACAGCCAAGGACAAGGACCGCGCCACAAATGGCAATCAGAACGCTCGATATTTATCTGCCCGAAGGGTTGTGCCGGCATCTGAATGCGAGGAAAACCCATCGTTTTTTCACCCCGGTCACCGATGCCTTTTCCGAACTTGGCTTTGATGTCCATTGGGTTGTTGATACCGACGCGGCACGGCTGGCGTCGCTGGGCAAAAATGCCTATGCGATGTTTCACTACAAAGACCCGTTTCACGACCGCGCGCTGGATGCACGATCGGCCTATATCGGACCGTTTTACAAGCTCGAAAGCGAAACCTATCGGCAGGATTTCCGCACGACAGGGAAAAAATTCCGACCGGCAAAGATTGACGCCAATCTGGCGCAGCGGTTTTTCCGGAACTGGCGTGAAAATGTCATCGGCCAGCCCACCCCCACCCACACCGGCGCGGTATTTGTTCCGCTTCAGGGCAAGCTTACCCGCTGCCGCGTGGGGCAAACCATGTCCCCGATCGACATGATAAAAACCACGCTGCAACATGAACAAAACCGCGATATTGTTATCAAAAAACACCCGCGAGAGGTCTATTCCGACGCAGAACTACAGGCGCTTGACCGCGTATTGGAACATCCCCGCGCGCATTTGGTTGACGGTGATTTGAACGACCTTCTGGCGGGCTGCGACTATGTTGTTGCGCAAAACTCCTCGGTGGCGCTCAAGGGATTGTTCCATCGAAAACCGGGGATCCTCTTTGCCCATAGCGAATTCCACCATGCCTTTCAAAGCGTGCAATACGCGCCGGTCACGCAGTGTTTTGACCGCGTTCTGACCCATCCCCCCGCCTATGCCAAATTTCTGTTTTGGTACCTGCAACGCAATTGCATCAATACCTCGCGCGAATTTGTCAAAGACCGGATTTTGGCTCAATGCCGCGAATTTGGCTGGGAAATGTAGCCCTGCCCCCTTTTAACTGCCCCGAACCTGCCCTATATGTAACGTGTTCCTTCGGGAACTATGATGATAAACGCGCATGTAATAAGCGGTTCGGACCCGGGGGCGGTACCCGGCGACTCCACCAAACATCCCTCATTTGGGGACCATGGGGTCGAAATAGGATCGACGGACGTCTAAAGATGTTAGCTTTCATTCGGCACGATGCCACCGTTATCGGCTCATTTAAGCTAGTTGCAAATGACAACAATGCTCCGGTTGCAGTTGCTGCGTAAGCAGTACCTAATACCGAAAACTTAAGTCCTTTCCCCTAGCCGGGACTGGCGGGGTTCGCAGGCACCTGGCAACAGAAGCCTGCACTTAATCACATTGATTGCAGGAGCTTTTGCCCTTCGGGCAAAACTCTTAGGCAACAGAAGCCTGCACTTAATTCCCTAAAACCGACCCGTGGCCGTTTTCCACATCAAGGACAGCCGCGATATACCCTCTGCCGGTTCAAGCCCGCCGTGGAAAACAAGGTCGGGATCTTTGATTGTTTTCCCAAGAACACTTGGTGCCATCCAGCCGCCCCGCAACGCCGGCAACAGGCGTTTATCAACCGTCTTCAGCATTTTCCGTGCCTGAACATCGGCGGCCAAGGCCTCTTGTGCCAAAAGGCGCACACCCTCTGCCGAGCGATCCACCAGAGGCGCACCGCGCCCATAGTTTTCCAGCGCCGGCACCGCGCGAAACCACGCCGCCATGCCGCGCGCATAGCCCAGCTGCGCCAACGCCTGCAAATCCGGCAGCGGCCCGCCGGACACCTGAACCGCAAGGCGCAAAACCCCGCCCGCCGTATCGTTGATAAACCGGTCCAGCGCGGCCTGATCCGCATGGGGTTCATGGTAAATCATCCATTGCAAAGCGTTGATCATATCATCCAGAACCACACGCGGCAGGTCGTGTTTTTGCACCAGAGCCAGCAACGGCGTCATCACCATATGCGGTGCCACCTGCCCCTTTTCATAGATATCCGCCACCTGATCCAGCCACCATTGCAGCCGCATTTCCGCCAGCATCGGCTCTTGCGTTGCCCAGGGCGCGCGGGAAATTTCCAGACTGAAGGCATAGACAACCATCAATGCCGCGCGGGTCTCGCCATCGGCTGTCATGGCCGACAAAAACCGGTCCGGATCCTGAACGCGCAACAACTCCGCACAGTTTTTTTCGTCTTCAGTCATTCATAAAATCCGTAATGATATTCAGCGTTTGCGGTGCCGAGCTTACCCCAAGGTGGCTGACATCTTCCAGCAAGAAATACCGGCCTTTGTCGGTGACCTCCTTCATCAGCGGTTCATATTTTTGCGGATAAAATGCCTCATCCTGATCGCCCACAATCAAGACAAATTCAGGCAAGGCGGCAATGTCCTTCAGATAATCATTTCGCGGCGCGTATGACGTGTTGAGGGCAAAGCTATAGGCATCAGTCAGCAGATCGCCATAAGGGCCGTTGCGAATGGCGTCGGGAAAATTGAACTGGATCATAACGAGGTGATTTAACTGGCTAATCCCCACCGTATTCAACATCGATAATCCAATAACCCTGCGCGTTAACACACGCGCCCAACCGCCAGAACTTTCCCGTGTTGCGGGCGCATTGTATTTCAGAAACGGGGCCAAAAGCACGGCTTTATCCAGCTCTGCACCATATTGCCCACCGGCAAAACGCAACACCAAGCCACCCCCTGACGAATGTCCCAGCAACACCAGTTCTTGTCCCTCTTTGCGGTGCAGCCTGATCAAATCCATCAGGTCATCTTCAAGCTGACCAATATACGCCACGTCGCCGCGCGGTTCCGGATTGCTGCCATGGCCACGCAAATCCGGCAGCAAAACATCTGATCCCTGCGCCGCAATCCCCCGCGCCAACCCGTCATAAGCAGCACCAAAGGCACCGGACCCATGGACAACAACAACCAGCGGGCCGGCGTTTTCCTGCCCATAATGACGATATGCCAATTCCGCCCCGTCCCGCGCACGGTAGGTCAAAGGCTCCATCGGCTGGTTTTCCTGATCCAAACGGGTAAAATCCAGCCCTTTTGTTTGCTTGAACGGCTGCGGAAACTGCGAATAGATCAGCCCGACAGCGATAACCAGATAGACTATGCCAGAGATCACCACGAACTTCGCTACAGGCATTAATATCGTCATTTTCTCAGTCCTGCTCTGTTAATTCAAAAATTTCTTCGACCGGCAATTCCAGAACCTGTGCAATCCGCAAGGCCAAAACCGTGCTGGGTACAAAAACCCGGTTTTCTATCGTGTTGATGGTTTTGCGCGTCACGCCGACGGCGGTTGCCAGATCGGCCTGTGTCATCTTGCGTGCCGCGCGCAAAGCTTTAAGATTGTTTTGCAGCTTCACCAGCGGCCCCGCAGGTCGAAAATGCCGAACAATAACAGAAAACTTGCGGCCGTTAGCGTCCCCATCGCGGCAAAGGCCACATGGTAATTGCTCCAGCCTTGCCAAATGGCAATGCCAAACAACGGATACAGCGAAATAGCCACCCAGAAACTGATGCGCTGTGCCCGATGGCTGTCGTTAAAATATCCCTCGTCATGGGCAATCGTTGCATTTTTCCGGCCTGCAAGTACCGCCCCCAGTGCAATCAGGATCGCAGCCAGCAGGCCAGAAACCCCGGGCAGCCAAGGCAGGAAAGGATCAGGCCGCCCCAGAAAAACTGCCATAACACCATAGGCTAGGCAGATCATTCCCGCCGTTATCATTGCGAGCGTCCTAAGCCATGAAATCGCTAAAGGCGTAATCCATTTCATCCTGCCGATGCCTTCAAGCCAATAATACCCAGCACAATCAGGCACACACTACCCCCCCTGATCAAGGTCAGCGGCTCACCTAAAAATATCACGCCAACACCAAAGGCACCAACAGCCCCAATACCAACCCAAACTGGATAGGCCGTGCCAAGAGGCAAGGTTTTCATGGCCAATCCCAGCAGCCAGAATCCAATCCCGGCCGCGAGAAACGTAATAATCGTTGCCGGTAGATTACTGAACCCGTCCGAGACCTTCATGGCCGCTGACCAGACCACTTCCAATAAACCAGACGCAAATAATATGATCCAGGCCATACGCCCCCCTTTTGTAACTCTGGCGTTACATTTAGGCCGCTGACAAAGTAACGTCAAGGTTACATTTTATGTAATTCTCGCCCCATCCCGTATGAGCTTCCAGTTTATCGCATCCAGCAGCGCCTCGAAACTGGCGTCAACGATGTTGGCTGACACGCCAACAGTGGACCACTGCTGCCCCTGCCCGTCTGCGCTGTCGATAATCACCCGCGTTACCGCATCGGTGCCGCCTTGGGTGATCCGCACCTTGAAATCCACCAGCCGCAGATCATCAATATAGGGTTGAAAAGGACCGAGATCCTTGCCCAACGCCCGAAACAGCGCGTTCACCGGCCCACGGTCACACCCGCTGTCATCCATGCTTTCGGACACGGACAAAACCTTGTCCTTGCCGATTTTCACCACGACGACGGCCTCGGATACCGATACCATTTTATCATACCGGTTCTTGCGCCGTTCCACGATCACACGATAGCGCTTTACCTCGAAAAACTGCGGCAACTGCCCCAGAATACGCCGCGCCAGCAATTCAAACGACGCCTGCGCCCCGTCAAAAGCATAGCCCCTGTCCTCATGCTGTTTGACCGCCTGCAGGATTTCCCCCAGCCGCGCGTCATCCTTGGCTACCTCCAGCCCCGCATCCGCCAGCCGTTTGCGCAGGTTGGACAGCCCCGCCTGATTGGACATCGGAATATGGCGGGTATTGCCCACGGTTTCCGGCACGATATGTTCATATGTCGTCGGATCCTTCAAAATCGCGCTGGCGTGCAATCCGGCCTTGTGGGTAAAGGCCGAGGACCCCACATAGGCGGCAAATTTATTTGGCACCCGGTTCAGGATATCATCCAGCATCCGGCTAATCCGGGTCAATTGCGGCAATTTTTCAAGGCCGACTCCGGTTTCAAAACGCCCTGCAAAGGGTTGTTTTAACAGCAAAGTCGCAATCAAAGTCACCATATTGGCATTCCCGCAGCGCTCGCCCAGTCCATTCAGCGTTCCCTGAACCTGCCGCGCGCCGGCCTCCACCGCCGCCAGCGAATTGGCCACCGCATGTTCCGTATCGTTATGCGTGTGGATTCCGATATGATCCTCCGGAATCCCCGCTGCAATTACCGCGCGCGTGGCCGCGGCCACCTGTGCCGGCAAGGCCCCGCCATTGGTGTCACACAACACCACCCACCGCGCCCCCGCGTCATAGGCCGCCCGCGCACAGGCCAGCGCATAATCGGGGTTCGCCGCGAACCCGTCAAAAAAATGTTCCGCATCATAAAGCGCCTCGCGCCCCGCGGCCACAATATGGGCGACGCTTTGCGAAATATTGGCGAGGTTCTCCTCCAATGTGATTCCCAGTGCCGTTGTCACATGAAAATCATAAGATTTCCCTACCAGACACACAGCCGGCGTATGTGCATTCATGACCCCTGCCAGAACCTCGTCGTTTTGCGCCGATCGACCGGCCCGTTTGGTCATGCCAAATGCCGTCAGCGTCGCATGTTCCAACACGGGCGGGGCCTCGAAAAAATCGCTGTCGGTGGGGTTGGCCCCGGGCCAGCCGCCTTCGACATAATCAATCCCCAACGCATCCAGCGCCAGTGCGATACGGGTTTTGTCATCTGCGGTGAAATCCACCCCGTGGGTCTGTTGGCCATCGCGCAACGTGGTATCAAACAGATAGAGCCGTTCCTTGCCCATCACAAACCCTCCAGTTTGGTCGCGTCAAATTCCGGCAGCAGCTCCCACACGGCCCCGTCAGCCGTGTCCTTGACCGCCACACCGGCAGCGGCGAAACCGTCGCGCAGCTGATCCGCGCGCGCCCAGTCCTTGGCCCCCCGCGCCGCCGCCCGATCGGCCAGCAATGCCTCGATACGCGCGGATACGCCGTCACCGGCAGCAGCAACCACATCCCAGCCGCCCAGATCATCCCCCAGCAGCCCCAAAAGCGCCGCAGAGGCCTTTAGCCCCGCCCCGTCGCCTGCCCGCGCCAGATCATGCAACGCCGCAATCGCGCCGGCCGTATTCAGATCATCCGCCAAACACGCAACAACCGCAGAGGCCGCGTTGGCGGCGGGTTCGATACCCGCCGTCAGCGCCCGCCACTTGCGTAACGTCGCTTCGGCCTCCGCCGCCTTTTTATCGGTCCAGTCCATCGGCTTGCGGTAATGCGTGGACAGATAGACAAAGCGGATTACTTCTCCGGGTATTCCGCGATCCAGCAATTCGCGCACGCTGAAAAAATTACCCAGCGATTTGGACATTTTCTTGCCCTCGACCTGCAACATTTCGTTATGCATCCAGACCTGGGCATAGCTATTCTCGCCACAGCAAGCACAGCTCTGGGCGCGTTCGTTTTCGTGGTGCGGAAACGCCAGATCCAGCCCTCCGCCATGAATATCGAAACGATCGCCAAACAATTCCCGCGACATGGCCGAACATTCAATATGCCAGCCCGGACGCCCCCGCCCCCATGGGCTTTCCCAGCCCGGCGTCTTTTCATCCGACGGTTTCCACAGCACAAAATCCATCGGATTGCGTTTATAGGGGGCGACCTCGACCCGCGAACCGGCAATCATATCATCCACAGACCGCCCCGACAGGATGCCGTATTTGTCATAGCTTTCCACCGCAAACAGCACGTGGCCCTCCGCCGCATAGGCATGGCCCAGGTCGATCAATTCCTGCGTCATGGCGACCATCTGGTCGATATACTCGGTGGCCCGCGGCGCAAAATCCGGTTCCAGCGCCCCAAGCGCACCCATATCGTCCAGAAACCACTGGATGGTTTCATCGGTGATGTCGCGGATGTCACGGCCGGTTTCGGCGGCGCGGGCGTTGATTTTATCGTCTACATCGGTGAAATTCCGGGCGTATTTAACATGTTCAACACCATATTCATGGCGCAGCAACCGATACAGCGTATCAAACACAATCACAGGCCGCGCGTTGCCGATATGGGCGCGGTCATAAACCGTTGGCCCACAGACATACATCCGCACGTTCCGTGCATCAATCGGGGTAAAAACCTGCTTGCTGCGGGTCTTGGTGTTATAGAGCTTGATCTCGGTCATAGGCGTCTCGCGGTCGTTTGTCCCGACGCGGGCCTGTCACATTTTATTCTGGAAATGAAAAACCGGCCCGCGCAGCGATGTTAGCAGGGAATACAAATGCAGCAAATGATGGTGCAGGTTTTCATGCCGTTGATGTAACGCACTTTTCCCCCTTAACACAAGCGGGTTTTTACAAGCGCGTTACCGGGTTACCAGGAATTAACGATCTGTTTGCGTCCCGCATCCGAAACAATCCCGTAGAGACGGTTTGGAATATCCACACGCGCCCCGCCATCACGGGTAATAGACCGGATAACCAAAGTATGCCGCCGCCGTGTGGGTTGTCCGGCAAGCCAGGAAAACGGAATGGTGACATTGATACCTTTGTCAAACGACCCTTCGCCAAAATCGGCAAAAGAAACATTGGTAAAGGTCGCAAACGCCCCGATCCGCCAACCGTTGTCAAAACGCCGCTCAAAGGTAAACGTCGCCCCGAGGTCATGCGCCAGATAACGCCCCACATCGACTTGGCCGTAATAGCTGTTGCCCATGTCCCAATAGGCAGACACATGGCCCGTCACAGTCGAGAAATTCCTAAAGCTCAGCCGTTGGTCATAGTCGCGTTTCTTGACCCAGTTCACCTCTGCCCCAAAGGCAAGGCGGCTGTTGACGGGTTTCCACAGAACCTCGGCAGAAACGCCCCCGTACATCTGTTCAAAAATACCGGCGCTGACGCGGGCATAGACCGATGGCGACAGCTTGGTCAGGTAATCAATCGTCAGGCGATCAATAGTAAAGGCACCATTGCTTTGGTATTTGTCCAGATCGGTGCGCACATGCAGCAACACAGAATTGGAGCCGCGCCTGTTATTGTCCAGATTGCCCACCACCTTGGCCGACAGTTCCGATGAAATCGACAGGCCGGGGGTGATATCGTACACGGAATTCCAGCCAATCCGGAAATCGGCGCGAACCGGATCGTCCGGATCAAACAAATGCGGTTTCAGGAACGGCCGCAGATAAGACGTGAATTTCGGGAACAGACCTTGCGTATAAAACCCGTCGCCGGTTGCCTTTTTACCAGCATCAACCGCCACCAGCTGACCAAAGCTGGCAGCCCCCTCGCCACGGCCCAAGGCCTCTATGTCGGCGCGTTTGGCGTGAACGGTTGAAATCGGCAAATCATTTTCCATCAACACCACGGAAAAATTCTCGATCCCGTCAGGCAGAACCTGCGTCATCGCGCGCATGGTGTGTTCGGCGGCCTGCCCGGGGCGATCAAACTTGGCATTGCGAATCCGCACCTCGGCGGAATTGCCGTTGTATTTGGAATAGATCACCTGCACCGTTTTCTTGCCCAGGGCCTTTTGCAGGCGCTCGGTATAGCTCTGGGTGGTGAGCTTGTCGAAATCCCCGTCAAAGGCGGCTGTGGTAAACCCTTGGGGGCGCTGGCGAATGGCCAGATTGCGCTGTTCCGGCGTTGCCCGCAGCAACTGCCGCTTGCGTTTGGGATTGAGCGAGGTGGAAAACGACAGGCCGACCTCTGTGCCGTACATGTAATAGCCACTAATCTGCAAATTTCGTTTGGTGATGTAGGAGAAGCCAAAATTGACCGATGATTTACGATCAAAGGTTTTCACTGTCCGGTTTTGAAAAATCCGGTTTTCCCAGACATATTGATCCGGGCTGTATTCAATCTTTACCCGCAAGCCGTCGATCGGGGTTTTCCATTCCAGCCCGCCGAAAACGCCGATATCACCGCGAAACCATTCTTTGTAATTGGGCTTTCCGCCCTGACCAAAGTTCAATGGTTGAAACTGGCTGGTGCCGGACAAACGCCCCCACCCAAGCCCTGCGGTAACTTTAAAATTGTCACCCAAGTTCTTGGTCGCAACCAGATATTGCGAAGAATACAGTCCGGTTCCCATAAAATCACGCAGGCCAAGCGCCACAGCAGGAAGATATTTCCGTTCTTTCAACAGCAAGAAGCGTACATCGAAGCTCCGGTCAAAAGTCTGGTCTCCGATAAACCAGTTCCCGATCCGTGAATACCGAAACGTGCCGGAAATACGCGGGCTGATCTGAAAGCTCAGAGCGGTGCGGGTTGCCTTGCCGAAATGGGAAACCGACAGGCTCAGTTCTGCATCCGGATTGGCTTCTGCACTGGGCATATCGATCAAACCGGGGTTGCCGAACATATTCAGCGACGGTTTGGACTGGGCGAAACCCTGTCCCGGAAAAAGCGCCGAAACACAGGCGCAAGCGGAAAAAAAGACACGAAGTTTAGTGGGTTTCATACCGCTCGACTTTCTGAAAAATTTGGCACGTCAACAACCGAGCTGTTACGCGCCGTCCCCTGATAGGTCACACAAATCTGATGCTTGCTTGGTACCAAAATGCCCGACACATCCATGCCGGGCATTCAAATCGTTAAACCCCACTCTAGTTACTGGTGGTTGTCGTTGTGGTTGTGGTTGTTGTCGACGTGGAAGAAGAGGACGAGAAGTCACAAGCCCCGGCCAGACAAACAAGCGGAACCGCCGCCAGCCAGGCTGGCACAGCGCCGGCCGGAAACGCGGCCGCGCCACATTTATAAGAGCGCAATTCTACGCGGCGGTTTGCAACAACATCGCCTTCTTTGGCAACGGCCAAATGGGTCTCGCCAAGAGCATTCGCCGCCGTAACATCATGCTTAAAATCCAGAGACTTCAAATAATTAGCAACAGACCGCACACGACGCTCCGAAAGCGCCTGATTGTAAGACAGGCTACCGCGTGTGTCGGTGTGCCCGGTCAAATTAATGCACTGTTTGCCATTTTTCTTGACAAATTCAGCCAACGTGGCGCGCGCCTGCGCGCTCAGATCGTGACGCGCTGTTGCAAAGTTCACCACAGCTACGGTTTCAGCAAATGCTGATGCCGCCGGCAAAAAAGCGACAGCAAAAATTGCGCCTCTCAGGACGTTCAATGTTGCTTTTTTCATGTAAGTCTCCACTACTTATTCATTCTTAAATTGCAAATTCCATACGCCGCCCCCACCCAACACAATCAACTGCATCAAAATAGATTCAAAACGTATCAATTCAATCACAGGATTACCATGCCGTTTTGCATACGTAAAGTCTTACTGTTGCATATCATCGTATTTTCTCTACCTAAAGTATACCTCACTGCAAAATAGAGGCATTCGCAAATATACTTGCCAAATTGCACAGCCTTGACCACCCTATCCAAAGTAATCTTGACAGGAAATCTCATGAAACTATCAAATCGCTTGCTGAACATTAACGGGGGTGGCTCTGATGGCTGGGAGGTCTTTCTAGAGGCCCGTCGCATGATTGATGCCGGCCAACCCGTGGTCGAATTGACCATCGGGGAACATGATACGCGCACGGCCCCCGATATTCTGATGCAAATGTATGAAAGCGCCCGTTCAGGCAACACCGGCTATGCAGAAGTTCCCGGAAGCAGCACACTGCGCACGGAAATAGCCGCGCGCTATCAACGTATTACCGGTGTAAAAACCGATATGGACAATGTTCTTGTAACCACCGGCGGACAGGCGGCATTGTTTTCGGCGCATATGGCGGTGCTGGATCCCGGGGACATCGGCCTGATTTGCGACCCGTATTATGCAACCTACCCCGGGGTTTTACGCGCAGCGGGTGCCGATTTGCGCCGTGTTGCCACCCGTTCCAGCGACTGTTTCTTGCCGCAACGTGCTGTTCTTGAAACCACAGCCCAAGGCGCGCGCTCCCTGTTAATCAACAGCCCCAACAACCCCACGGGTGTTGTCTATCCGCGCGAGACCATGGAAATGATTGCCGATGTATGTATCAAAAACGACATCTGGCTGATTTCGGACGAGGTCTACGACAGCCAGATCTGGCAAGGCGAACACCTGTCTCCGCGCGCCCTGCCCGGCATGGCCGACCGCACGCTGGTGATCGGGTCCATGTCCAAAAGCCACGCCATGACCGGATCGCGTATCGGCTGGATCATCGGGCCGGCGCGCGCGATCGAGGAAATCACCAACCTGTCCACGGTGAACGCCTATGGCGTGCCGGGTTTCCTGCAAGATGCGGCAGAATACGCCCTGAAACTGGGGCCGGATGCGGAACAAAAGGTCGCCGAAGTCTTTCGCACCCGCAAGGCCATAGCCGAAAAGATCCTGTCCAAGAGCAACACCCTGCGCCTGATTCCCGCTCAGGGGGCGATGTATCTGATGCTCGACATCCGCGCCACCGGCCTGAGCGGCGAGGCCTTTGCCTTTCGTCTGCTGCGCGAGGCCCTGATCGCGGTAATGCCCGGCGAGAGCTTTGGCCAATCCGCCGCCGGCCATATCCGCGTGGCCATGACCATCGAGGACAGCAAATTCGCCGAAAGCCTGCAAAAACTGGCGGATTTCGCGGCGTCCCTGTGCAAAAGCGACAATTTGGGAAACTGATCTTACCAATTTCCGGCTGCTTTGGCTTGCTGCAGGCGCGCGGCGGTTTTAACCTGCCCGCAACACAGGAGGACCCCATGCCCGTCATCACCAATATCGACGATCTGTTCACGCTTTACAAAAAACGCGTCCCGAAAATGTTTTTTGACTATTGCGAGAGCGGCTCCTGGTCCGAACAGACCTTTCGCGACAACGTCAGCGATTTTTCCGATATTCGCCTGCGCCAGAAGGTTGCCGTGGACATGACCAACCGCAGCACCGAAATGCCGTTGCTCGGGAAAAACTATAAAATGCCGGTGGCGCTGGCCCCTGTCGGGTTAACGGGGATGCAGCACCCCGATGGCGAAATCAAGGCCGCGCAGGCCGCCGAGGAATTCGGCGTGCCCTTCACCCTGTCCACCATGTCGATCTGTTCGATCGAGGACGTAGCCGAACACACCACCAAACCGTTCTGGTTTCAGCTCTATGTGATGAAAGACCGCGATTTTATTGGCCGTCTGATTGACCGCGCCAAGGCGGCGGGCTGTTCGGCGCTGGTGCTGACCTATGATTTGCAAATCCTCGGCCAACGGCACAAGGATTTGAAAAACGGCCTGACCGCACCGCCAAAAATGACCCTGCCCACCATGATCAACATCGCGATGAAACAACGCTGGGCCTGGGGGATGCTGGGCACCAAACGGCGGGTATTCGGCAATATTGTCGGCCACGTAGAAGGCGTGTCCGACATGGCCAACCTTGGCGCATGGACGGCAGAACAGTTTGATCCGTCGCTGAAATGGGATGATGTGGCCTGGATCAAGGAACGCTGGGGCGGGCCGCTGATCCTGAAGGGAATCCTGGACCCGGAAGATGCGAAAATGGCCGTAAAAACCGGTGCCGATGCGATTATCGTTTCCAACCACGGCGGGCGGCAGCTGGACGGGGCGCTGTCCTCCATTCGGATGCTGCCGCGCATTCTGGACGCCGTCGGTGACGACATCGAGGTCCATCTGGACAGCGGCATACGCTCCGGTCAGGACGTGCTCAAGGCGATTTCCATGGGGGCCAAAGGCACCATGATCGGGCGCGCCTATATTTACGGGCTGGGGGCGATGGGCAAGGCCGGCGTGACCACCGCGCTCGAGGTCATCCACAAGGAACTGGACATCACCATGGCGCTTTGCGGGGAACGGGAATTGCGCAATATGGGCCGTGAAAACCTGCTTATCCCGAAAGATTTCGCCGGCGCGTGGCTATAGGGGCCGGACCTGTTAAAAAACCCTTTTCTTTCGCCCGTTTTCCCCCTATAGCAGCGACTTCACGCGGCACTTACACCCTTGGAGGATTGCCGCTCTTGTAAAATTGGAGAATTATCATGGCCGAAATGCCAACAATTAACGCGACAGTGCGTTCGGGGACAGGCAAGGGGGCCGCCCGCCAAGCACGCCGCGACGGAATGGTTCCAGGTGTTGTATACGGTGGCGGCGAAGAGCCAGTCGCAATCAACGTCAAATTCAACGAGCTGTTGAAACAGTTGAAAGCCGGGAAATTCCTGTCGACTCTGTTCAACCTGAAACTCGAAGGCCACGATGACTTCCGCGTCATCTGCCGCGGTGTTCAGCGCCACGTTGTCAAAGACCTGCCAACCCACATCGACCTGATGCGCCTGCACCGCAATTCGCGTGTGAACCTGTACATCCCTGTGTCCTTCACCAACGAAGAAACCTCCGTTGGCCTGAAACGCGGTGGCGTTCTGACAGTTGTGCGTTCGGAAATCGAACTGAAAGTGACCGCAGGCAACATTCCTACGTCCATCGAAATCGATCTGGAAGATCTGGATGTGGGCGACGTGGTCACCATTTCCTCGATCAAACTGCCCGAAGGCACACGTCCGATGATCACCGACCGTGATTTCGTGATTGCCAACATCTCTGCGCCAAGCAGCCTGAAGGCCGAAGATGACGACGACGAAGAAACAACAGAAGAAGTTGCAACCGAAGAGGCCGCAACCGAAGAATAAGTTTCCAGCACTGGAAATGCAAAACGCTCCGATCCTTGGTCGGGGCGTTTTTTTATGGGTGATCTTGTTATCCGGCAATGGTTTCCCACATAGCAGGAAACGAAAGGGTCCATCCATGCGGTTACTATTTCTCCTGCCTGTGGCGTTGGCCGGGTGTGACATGGGCCATCTGGGCAATCCGGTGTTATTGCCCGTGTCCGCCCTGATAACCGCTGTTGGCAACGCCGGCTATGATGCACGGCGACAAAAGCTTTCCGATCATGTTTCGGCACACCACCCCGACATTTTGCGGGATATTCGGGCCGGCACCGGCCCAGCCCTGACAACGGCGCTGGATCTGGCCGGCATCGCCCCCGCGACCCGCCCCGACCTGTTGGCCCTGCTGAAAAAGGATTTTTCCCTGTTTCAGGCAGATACCCCGAAATCACGCGAAAATCTGGTGGTCACCCTGATGGTTCACGGCGTATAACGGCGCAAATAGAATTTCGGATGGATGACATGAAACTGTTTGTAGGCCTTGGCAACCCCGGCTCCAAATACGCGCAGAACCGCCACAATATCGGCTTTATGGTGCTGGACCGGATCGCCGGCGACCACGGGTTTTCGCCGTGGCGGCGCAAGTTTCAGGGCCAGATTTCCGAAGGCCGTCTGGGGGGCGAAAAAATTGCCCTGCTGAAACCGGAAACATTCATGAACCTGTCCGGCCAATCCGTGGGCGAGGCCATGCGCTTTTACAAGCTCGCCCCCGGGGATGTCACGGTTTTCCACGACGAACTAGACCTCGCCCCCGGCAAATGCCGCGTAAAAAAGGGTGGCGGTCATGCCGGGCACAACGGGTTGCGTTCCATCCACCAGCATATCACACCGGAATACAACCGGGTGCGGCTGGGCATTGGCCACCCGGGCCGCAAGGAACTCGTCGCGCGCTATGTGCTGCATGATTTCGCCAAGGCGGATCAGGACTGGCTCGATGATCTGCTGCGCGGCATTTCGGACGGCGCGGATGAACTGGCGCGCGGCGACACGGGGCGCTTTATGAATGCGGTCGCCCTGCGCACAGCCCCGCCGCGCTCATCGACGACAAAACCAGTGGCTAAAAAGCCCGCAAAACCGGCCCCCGAACCCGAAGATACCCGCACTGCTTTGCAAAAACTGGCGGACAAGTTTAAATAGATCCTGACATTATTCAGGGATTTATATGACTGTACGCGATTTTTTCATTGAACAGGCCACCGCCTGCACCGCCCTTGGCTCCCCTTTTACCGGCAGATTACTGACGATACTGGCGCAAAACCTTGCACCGGATACGGCCGTTGGCGCGCGTATCCTGAATTGGGCCGGCGATGCCTCCAACCGCACGGATTCCGTACCGCTGCGCCTGACCGGCGCGCTGCACGCGCTGGTGTTGCAGGGCAAAGCCCCCGATCTGGTCGCCGCCTACCCTCCGCATACCGTGGATGATACCACCCTCTGGCAAGCCGTTCACAGCGCGTTGCAAACCCATGAAGCACAGCTTCAGCAATGGTTGAATTCGCCGCCACAAACCAACGAGGTCCGCCGCGCCGCCGCGCTTATGCCTGCCATGCTGTCCCTGCAGGCGATGTTCAACCTGCCACTGGTGGTTTCCGAACTCGGGGCCAGCGCGGGGTTGAACCTGAACTGGGACCACTTCGGGCTGACCCTTGGGGACCACAGCTTCGGCAACCCGGATTCCCCTGTGCAGCTGACCCCTGACTGGACCGGCCCCCTGCCCCCGCAAATCCCCCCGCAGGTGATCGACAAGGCCGGCTGCGACATCAACCCGCTGGATCCGGCAGCGGACGCCCTGCGCCTGCGCGCCTATATCTGGCCGGACCAAACCGACCGCCTGCACCGCACCGAGGCTGCGATTGCCATCGCGTTGCAGCAAAATGCCCCCCTCGCCCGCGCCGGTGCCGAGGACTGGTTGCAAACCCGCCTTGCCCTCCCGTTCAACGGGGCCGTGCATGTGGTCTATCACACGGTAGCATGGCAATATTTCCCGCCAGCGGTACAGCAATCCTGCGCTGCCACCCTGGAGCACGCCGGCGCACAGGCCACCCCGAGCGCCCCGCTGGTTCACCTCGGGATGGAGGCCGACGGCAAAGGCCAAGGGGCCGGCCTGAGCGCGCAAATCTGGCCCGGCGGGGAAAAATACGATCTGGGGCGCGCCGATTTCCATGGGCGTTGGGTCAACTGGCGCGGCTTTGGTTGACAAAACCCGCCCCTTGGCCAGACTGCCGGCAAAAAGGGATGGCACATGGATTTCAACGAACTGAGCGACAAGGCCCGCATTCTGGGCGGGCTGGTGTTGAGCCGCAATCTGGCCGGCATAAAACGCCTGATGGCGGTGGACAGCATGTTTGACGAAGACAGGATCGT
>CAMZLM010000006.1 GCA_947311485.1 uncultured Paracoccaceae bacterium | reverse complement strand
GCTGCACTTTCCATTAATATCACCTGATCATTCTCCGCGCCCAAATACGCGGATGTTAACAAAACAGGTGGGTCAATTTTAAACGCCAATTACCCACCCAAGTGGGTCAATTTTGCATGCCTATTCACAACGGATCGCTTCAAGCGCGACTTTGGCCTTAAATTCGGGCGAATGGTTCTTTCGTTTCGTCATTGTGAATCGTCTCTCTCCTAAGTCGATCCATCTTAACTACTGGTCCGAAATTCCGCGACCACCTCTGATTGATATTCCGCTTCACCCTGAATTGCGGAAAGTAATCGACCAGCTTCCGGGGACAAACTCACGTTCCTTGAAACGAGAAGCGAGAAATCAAGGAACGCAAACGGATTGGGAACCGCCATGCGTAGATGGTGGGATGATGCAGGACTGCCTAAATGCTCGGCTCACGGCCTTCGCAAAGCTTGCGCTACCAGACTGGCTGAGGCAGGGGCAACTGAACGGGAAATCGTGGCTTGGACGGGCCACATGTCACCAACGATGGTTCAAGCCTATGCAGGCAAAGCGCGCCGTGGGCTCTTGGCTGATCATGGGTTTGAGATGCTAATCAGGAACGAACAGGGTTCAAAAGTTGATGAACTCAATACGAAAGGTTCGACAAGGTGAGCAGTAAATATAATGAAAACAGCCTCATAGGCAGAGAGTTGGCTGGGGTGGTAGGATTCGAACCTACGGTACACGATACCAAAAACCGATGCCTTACCGCTTGGCTACACCCCAACTGAGGGCGTATTTAGCGTCAGTTCGGAAGTGCTGCAAGTGCTAATTCACGAAAAATTCCGGTTGTTTTGCCGGTTGTGTCAAACTATTGGAACCTATGTTCAATTTTGACGTTGTAATCTTGGGTGCTGGTGCTGCCGGCATGATGTGCGCAATCGAGGCAGCCCGTCGTGGGCGGCGGGTGTTATTGATTGATCATGCCAAAACGATTGGCCAAAAGATTCGCATTTCCGGCGGTGGGCGTTGTAATTTCACCAATCTGTATATCGAGCCGAAATGCTTTCTCTCCGAAAACCCCAAATTTGCGCTTTCGGCGCTGTCCCGTTTTACCCAGTGGGATTTTATCGACCGCGTGGTGAAACATGGCATAGCCTACCATGAAAAAACCTTGGGGCAGCTGTTTTGTGACAAGAGTGCCAAGGATATCATCGCCATGTTGGCGCAGGATATGCAAAACGCGGGCGTAACAGTCTGGACTGAATGCGGGATCTCCGATGTGCGCAAGGACACGGGGTTTCGATTGGTGACATCTCGGGGCATTGTCCAGAGTGGCTCCTTTGTGGTGGCCTCTGGTGGTAAATCGATTCCCAAGATGGGGGCAACGGGCTTTGGCCTGACTTTGGCGCAACAATTTGATTTGTCCGTTACCCGAACCCGCCCGGCTTTGGTGCCGCTCACATTTGGCACGGGCGACCTCCCCCAAATGGCCGCACTTGCCGGCCTCTCTGTCGATGCGGTGATAAGCCATCAAAAAACGGCGTTTCAAGAAGGCATGCTGTTTACCCATCGTGGCCTGTCCGGCCCAAGCATCCTGCAAATTTCATCCTACTGGCGTGAAGGGGATCCCCTGAGCATTAATTTGCATCCCTCGGGGAACCTGTTCGATTTTCTGCTGGCTCAAAAACAGGTTCATGGGAAACAGGCGGTGCAAACCGTCCTGGCGCGTGTCTTGCCTAAAAAACTGTCAGAATACGTGATGCGGGATTGTCCGCTACAGGGAAACCTTGCGGACCAGTCTAATCGAAACCTGCAGGCCGTGGCAGACCGTATTCACCGCTGGCAGGTCGTTCCCGGCGGTTCCGAGGGATATCGTACCGCCGAAGTCATGCTCGGGGGGGTGGATACGCATGCGCTAAATGCCAAAACTCTAGAGGCCCGCGCGATTCCCGGCTTGTTCTTTGTTGGAGAAGTTGTCGACGTTACCGGATGGCTCGGCGGTTATAATTTTCAATGGGCATGGTCGTCGGGCTGGGCGGCGGGTCAGGCCGCCTAGGAGTGGCGCACGGGACTAAAGTACAGGTCAGTCTTATTGTGGCGATTTAATCGTTGACTGAGGCCCTGGCGGGAGGCGTTTCGTCAACTCCCAGAGAATTAAGAGCGTGTTTACGGGGCATGTGACTCGTCTGATTCCGATGCTCTTGTGTTTGATGTTGGCTTGTATACTAAATATGGGGTGTGGTCCGCGGGGGAACAGGGAGATCACGGATTTGGATGCATGGCAGCATTGGGTTTCTTTGGATGCTGCGCGCAGCAAGACAAGTTCCATGTATGAAAAACACTGTATTTTCAATTGATTACGGCTTCGTGTCAAAAAACTTTCACATTTTCGAATTTCCCTCTTGCGGTGTTGGTCAACTCGGTCTAGATACCGCTTCACCGGAGGCGACGATGTTGAAACACTCGGAACTGACGGTTAGGATGAGGCAGTGAACGGCGGGCGCGCCAAGGGTAACTAAGGCGCTACTGTTACTTGTTGTCTCCGGCTCTTTGAAATTGAT
>CAMZLM010000005.1 GCA_947311485.1 uncultured Paracoccaceae bacterium | reverse complement strand
TCATCAAGCACATGGCGATGAACCTGCTCAACAAAGCAAAAGACAAAAAATCCCTGCGCGTCATGCGTAAAAAGGCAGGATGGAATAATCGCTACCTTCTTCAGATACTCCGCGTGTGATGTTCATGCGATTCCCCTGCCGGCCTATGTTGAACCAGATCGCCAGCACTTCGCGGATGCACATGGTGATGGCGGGGAACCGCAGGTTCGGGCTGGTTTGGCGAAAGGCCACGGAACGGGCCAGCGCGGTTTCCGGTGCGCCGAAATATCGAAAGGACGCCCATGAACGGGGCAGGTGAAAACCCTCTGTTACCAGAATGATCCGCTTGGTTCCGGCAAGGTAAGGCGCGGAAAATAAGGCATTTTGCAGGGTCGAATAGGAATTCCCCTCAAAGCTGGTAGCGCTGGCAGGCACGCCCATGCCTTGCGCCATTTTTGCCATTTGGCCACCGGCGGACACACCGTTCGGGCGGCCAACACCGCCGGTGAAATGCATGCGCGGAGCGGCCCCTTGTTTGAACAGTTTCACGCCTTTTTCGACCCGCAGCTTTGAGGAAATGTGCAAATCCCCGTTGGCATCCATGCCCGCGCCCAGCACCACAATCATATCGGCCGGATCAAACGGATCCGGTTCAAACAGCGGTTGCAGGGCAGCAAAACCGACCACAAACACAAGCGTTATCAAAAAGGTGGAAATGGCCAAGGCCATCAAAAATCGGAGCGCACGTAAAAATTTCATAACCATTTCCCGTCGCTGCGATGCGGGGGCCTATTCGCAAACAGGCCCCCGAATGTATCAGGCGTTGGCTTTAAGCCATGCCAGAACAGTTTCAGGCGAGCTTTCGCCATAAGGGTCTTCGCCGTGGTTGTCTTCGCGGCCCGGCTCTTCGAACCATGCTTCGACAACACCGTCGTTGATGACCGCGGCATAACGCCAGGAACGTGGACCAAAGCCGATGTTGGATTTATCAACCAGCATGCCCATCATACGGGTGAAAACGCCGGCCCCGTCGGGGATGACCTTGACGTTTTCCAGATTCTGGGATTGCGCCCATTTGTTCATCACAAAGCTGTCGTTGACGGACATGCAGTAGATTTCGTCAATGCCTTGGGCCGCAAAATCGGCAGCGCCGTTTTCGTAACCGGGCAGCTGATAGGTGGAACAGGTCGGGGTAAACGCGCCGGGCAGGGAAAACAGAACAACCCGTTTGCCGCCGAAATAGTCGGCAGTGGTCATGTCCTGCCAGCGGAACGGATTATCGCCGCCAATTGATTCGTCGCGAACACGGGTGTGGAACACCACGTCGGGGAGTTTTACGCCTTGATGCATAGGTTCATCCTTTGAGAAATTGCAGTTGCTGTCTTTTATAACGTTTCTAAGTTTACCGCAATCTTTGTTCCGGCATTTAACCGACCGTTTTCGCAAGACAAGCCAAATTGTCGCGGCTATATAGAGGCCACGATAACAGAGGTTGAGCCATGCGCGATTTGAAGATTCCCGAACAACGCCACCCTGAAAAAGCAAAACGTCCCGATAGCGAACGTTTGCGCAAGCCAAGCTGGATCCGGGTCAAGGCCCCGACCGGAGACGGGTATAAAAAGACCCGCAACCTGATGCGCGACAACGCACTGGTCACCGTCTGCGAAGAGGCCGGCTGCCCCAATGTGGGGGAATGTTGGTCACAGGGCCATGCGACCATGATGATCATGGGCGAAATCTGTACGCGCGGGTGTTCGTTTTGCAATATTGCTACGGGGAAACCCGACAGTCTGGACACGTTCGAACCGGGGCGTGTTGCCCATGCGGTGGATAAACTGGGGCTGAAGCATGTGGTGATCACCAGCGTGGATCGCGATGATCTGGCCGATGGCGGGGCGGAGCATTTCGCCCAGACCATCCGCGCCGTGCGCCACCGCGCCCCCGATACCACGATTGAAATTCTGACGCCGGATTTCCTGAAATGTGACGCCCGCGCGCTGGAAACCGTGGTTGCGGCCCGTCCCGACGTGTTCAATCACAATCTGGAAACCGTGCCCGGCCTGTATCCGTCCGTGCGTCCAGGCGCGCGCTATTTCCATTCTTTGCGGTTGTTGCAACGGGTCAAGGAACTGGATCCGCAGATGTTCACCAAATCCGGCATCATGGTTGGTCTGGGCGAAGACCGCCAAGGCGTGCATCAGGTGATGGACGACATGCGCGCGGCCGACATTGATTTCCTGACCATTGGTCAATATTTGCAGCCCACCCCGAAACATCATCCGGTAGAACGGTTTGTCACGCCAGAGGAATTCGCCTCCTATGAAAAAGCCGCCTATGGCAAGGGATTTCTGATGGTGTCGGCCACCCCGTTGACCCGGTCGAGCTATCACGCTGGCGACGATTTCGCCCGCCTGCGCGCGGCGCGGATGGCACAGGGTTAAATTGCCTGCATCAATTCGATTCTGTTTCCGAACGGATCGCTGACATAGGTTCGGGCGAAACCTTGCAGCGGTTCATCGGGGCGCATTTCGCATCCGGCGGCTTGTAGTCGTGCCGCGAGCCGGTCCAGATCATCGACCAAAAGGGCGGGATGGGCCTTGCGCGCCGGGGTAAACGGGATTTCCACCCCGAGGTGCAGATGAACCCCGCCGGCCTGAAACCAGCAACCACCGCGTTTGGCGAGGTTGGCGGGTTTGGGGATTTCCTCGAACCCGAGCAAATCCACATAAAATGCCCGCGCGATGGTTTCTTTGCCTTGCGGCATCGCGAGCTGTACGTGATGTAACGCCAGAACAGGCATATCAACGGTCTTTTCGTGCATGAAAAATGAACCCGAGGAAGTTCAGCAACAGCTGTGCCGCCAGTATCGGCGTGCCGCCGGTGGGGTCGTAATCGGGGGCGACCTCGACCAGATCAATGCCGATCACCTCGTGGTTTTTTGCCACCTGTTGCAGCAGTTCCAGAACCTCGTAGTATAGAAAACCGCCATGGCTCGGCGTACCGGTTCCCGGTGCGATCGAGGGACAAAATCCGTCAATATCAATGGTCACATAGACCGGCACGCCGGCGGGAATACGGGCCGCTGCCGCGGCGATTCCCATGGCGCGGATCTGGCGCACGGATTGTATATCCGATCCCATTTTACGCGCCGCGACATAGCCTTCGCGTGCGGTAGAGGACACGTTGCGAATGCCATATTGCGACAGGCCGGTGACATAGTCCTTTTCCGCCGCGCGCCGCATCGGGTTGCCATGGCCGAACCGCACGCCGTGGCGTTCATCGACGAAATCCAGATGCGCATCGATTTGCAGGATATGAAAGTCACCCACATTGTCAAACGCATTGATACAGGGGATATTCACCGAATGATCGCCGCCAATCACCACCGGCAGCGCGCCTGCATTCAGGGCTTTGCGCACGCCGTATTCGATATTCAGGTGGCTCTGGATGGTGTCCGTATGGATGATATCCGCATCCCCCATATCCACGATCTGTACATCCGCGCCCAAATAGGTAACGTCGTCCTCGAAATCATAGGCCCCCGCGTGGCCAAAGCTGAACAGGGTCGAGGCCTCGCGCACGGAACGCGGGCCAAACCGCGCGCCCGACCGGTATTGCGCGCCAAAATCAAATGGTGCGCCTAAAATCGCCACATCCGCATCCAGCGCATCCCAATCCGCCACATAGGGTTTCTTGCCAAAGGTGGGAATTCCCACGAAAGGTAAATTCAATCGCCCGTTTTCATATCCATGATTGCTCATCCCGGCCTCCCGATTTTCGGATAACCCTGCGACTTGTTTACGCAAAATGCAAGCGGGTCTTGATTGATCCGGGCAAGCAATGCACATTGCCGACAAAAAGGGGAGACACGAATGCTTTTGAAAACACCACTCTGGAAAAGAACGCCACCGGCGATTTTTCCGGTGACACTTGGGTACATGGGGCTGTCACTGGCCTGGCGCAACAGTTCGGAAGTTCTGCCGATACCTGATTATATCGGCAGTATTCTGCTCGGGTTGTCGACGGCTTTCTTCCTGTACTTTTTTGCCTTTTATGTGGTGAAACTGATTGGTCGTCCGTCGGTTCTGCTCGAAGATCTGAAGGCCCCGCCTTTGCGCGCGGGCATTGCCGCGATTCCGATGAGCATGATGCTTCTTGCCGCAGCACTTTTGCCGTTCAATATTTCGGTGCCGCAGGTCTGGTGGGCCGGCGTGATCCTGCAATACGGATCAACAATCGCGGTTTTATGGGCGATTTGGCGGGATCCACCGGAAAAACGCGCGTTTTCGCCGTTTATGTACCTGACGTTTGTCGGCCCGGTTGTCGGCCCGATCGCGGGGATCAAACTTGGCTATGTCACCGAAAGTTACTGGCTTACCATGGGTGCGCTTGTGGCGTTTGTGGTGATCTTTTTCGGTTATGGGCTGAAACTGCTCAAGGCCTTCCCCGCCCAACCGTTTCGCCCGTCTTTGGCAATCACGGTCGCGCCTTTGTCGCTGTTTGCCCTGTCCTATGGCTTGCTGGGAATGGAGAGCTGGTTCATCGTGTTTTACTGGTTGGCCTGGGCCGCATTTGTGGGCATGGTGGCCCTGTTTCCCTGGATGACCAAGGGCGG
>CAMZLM010000004.1 GCA_947311485.1 uncultured Paracoccaceae bacterium | reverse complement strand
CCGACCGATGCGGACCGCGCCGTTATTTTGCGCGGATTTACCATTGCCCGTGCGCTTGGTGCGCAGGATGTGGGGCAGGGAGCGGTGGTGGCGCAGGGGCTTTGCCTCGGGGTGGAATCCATTCAGGGTACCGATGAAATGCTGCGCTTCGTGGCGGATACGGGCGCAGGGTTTCGGGTCGACACCGAGGGCGGGCAAGGCGTGTTGTGCAAGGCCCCGAAACCCGGTCAGGATTGGCGTGTGGATATGCCCGCGATTGGGGGGCAAACCCTTGAAAATGCGGCCAAAGCAGGACTTGCCGGTGTGGCGGTACAGGCTGGTGGCGTGTTGATCCTCGGTCTTGATGAAACCGTGGCCAAGGCCGATGAACTTGGCCTGTTTCTGATCGCGGAGCCAGCCCCGTGAGCGTGCCGTTAAAGGTGTATATTATTGCGGGAGAACCGTCCGGAGATAAGCTCGGCGGGGCCTTGATGGCAGGGCTGAAAACCTTGAAACCTGTTGAGTTTCAGGGCATTGGCGGCCCGTTGATGCAGGCACAAGGCCTGCGCAGTCTGTTTGACATGGCCGACCTGTCCGTCATGGGCTTGTTGGAAGTTCTTCCTCGCGTGCCCAAGCTGTTGAAGCGGGTAAAGCAGACGGTTGCAGCAGTGGTTGCGGCGAAACCGGATGTGTTGATCACGATCGATAGCCCGGATTTTTGCCTGCGGGTGGCCGGTAAGGTGCGCGATGTTTTGCCCGATTTGAAAGTGGCCCATTATGTGGCCCCGTCGGTTTGGGCATGGCGGCCAGAGCGGGCGGAAAAAATGGCGCGGCATGTGGATCATGTGCTGGCGCTGTTGCCGTTTGAGCCACCCCTGATGCAGGCGGCGGGGATGAGCTGCGATTTTGTCGGTCATCCGGTGGTGGCCGAACCGCAACCGGAGGCGGCGGCGTTGCTGGCCATGGCGCAGGAACTGGATTTTCAGCCGGACAAGGAGCGCCTGATTTGTCTGCTTCCCGGATCGCGTAAGGGCGAAATCAGGCGCTTGTTGCCGCTGTTTCAAACGGTCAGCACCAACCTTCAGGATGATCTGCCGGCGCTGCGGTTTGTTCTGCCGATGTCTGGCGCGGTTGCGGCGGATGTGCGCCACCAAACCGCCCATTGGCAAAAGCCGCCGCTGTTGCTGGATCCGGCGGGTTTCACGCCAGAACAGGCCGAGGCCCGCAAGCGCGCGGTGTTTGGCCTGTCGCATGCGGCGCTGGCAACATCGGGGACGGTGGCGTTGGAACTGGCGGCGGCGGAATGCCCGATGGTGGTGGCCTACAAGGCGAATTATCTGACGACGCGGATGGTGAAAAAACTGGCGCAGATTGATACGGCCAACCTGATCAATATTGTCACCGACAGCCGTGTGGTGCCGGAATTTCTGTTTGAAAACTGTACGGTAGGGAAAATTACTCCGGCGATGCATTCCTTGATACAAGCCCCCGAAGGCCAGCGTGCCGCCTGTCGCAAAACCATGCAGGCGCTTGGCGCAGGCGGTGAGAACCCTGGCTTGCGCGCGGCGCGTTCGGTGCTTGATTTTCTGGGCTAGGCGGCGTCTATTCGGGCATGACCGCCAGAAGGAACCGTATAAATGTCCCTGAAATCACTGCTGAAATCCGCCCCGATCTCCTATGAACCGGAACTCGCGGCAGAAGCCCTGTCGCGGGTTGGTTCTGCGGCGGAACTGGTGGCGGGGATTGCGGGTTGCAGCCCGTATTTGCGCGGTATTCTGGAGCGCGAATCCGACTGGTTCGTGCAGGTGCTGGAGCAAGAGCCACAGGCCGCATTTCAGGCGATTTTGGCGGATGTCACCGATCAGGAACCGGAACCGCTGGCGGTTGCCCTGCGCCGCGCCAAACGTCGTGTGGCGCTGTTGCTGGCGGCCTGTGATCTGGGCGGGGTGTGGGAGCTGGAACAGGTCACCCGCGCGCTGACAGAATTTGCCGATTTTGCCACTCAAGCGGCGCTACAATCCCAAATCCGGCGTGAACAGGCGCGTGGCAAGCTGCCCGGTGTATCGGTTGATGACGTGGAAAATTGCGCCGGTGTGGTGGTGCTGGCGATGGGGAAAATGGGGGCTTACGAGCTGAACTATTCCTCTGATATCGACCTGATTGTGTTGTTCGATGAAACCCGCCACAGCAAAGACAATTATTACGATGTGCGCGCCGGTTTTTTGCGGGCGACGCGGAATATGGCCAAGATGTTGTCGGATATTACCGATGAGGGCTATGTTTTCCGCACCGATCTGCGCCTGCGCCCCAACCCTTCGGTGACGCCGGTATGTGTGCCAATGGACGGCGCGGAACGGTATTACGAAGCCGAAGGGCGCACATGGGAGCGCGCAGCCTTTATCAAGGCGCGGGTCTGCGCGGGCGATTTTGCGGCGGGAAAACGGTTCTTGCAGCGGATCACGCCGTTTATCTGGCGTAGGCATCTGGATTTTGTCGCCATTCAGGACGCCCATGACATGCGGTTGCAAATTCGTCAGCACAAGGGGCTGGGGCGGGCGATTTCGGTACCCGGGCATGATTTGAAATTGGGCCGTGGCGGTATCCGTGAAATCGAATTTTTCGCCCAGACCCAACAATTGATCGCCGGTGGCCGCGACAAGGATTTGCGCTGCGCGCGCACGGATGACGCGCTGCGGGCGCTGGCCAGCAAGGGGTGGGTGCCTTCGGGGTTGGCCGAAACCCTGATTGCGGCCTATCGCAAACACCGCGATATTGAACACCGTATTCAGATGTTACGCGATGCCCAGACCCATAAAATGCCGTCGGAAGGGCCTGAAATGGACCGTTTGGCACGGTTTAGCGGTTGGAGACAGACCGGTGAATTTGTCGAGGATATTCACCAACGTCTTAACAAGGTACACAAAATAACCGAGGATTTCTTTGCGCCGCTGGAAGAGGAAAAACCGGCAATCACTGTGGATTTACCCGCCGAAATGTTGGCCACCATGGACAGTTGGGCCGGCTTGCCGGCGCTGCGCTCGCCCCGGGCTGTCCGGATTTTTGACCGGCTGCGGCCGGATTTGATCCGCCGGCTTGCCGCCACCACACGGCCAGAGGAAACTCTGGCACAGCTTGACGGCTTTGTGCGCGGGCTGCCTGCGGGCGTGCAATTGTTTTCCCTGTTCGAGGCCAACCCGCAAATCCTTGACCTGTTGATCGATATTTGCGCGGCGGCCCCCAGCTTGGCCGCCTATTTGTCGCGCAATACGGGGGTGCTGGATGCGGTGATCTCAGGGCGATTTTTCGAACCTCTTCCGGATAAATCCGTGATGCAGGCGGATTTGGCGACGGCCTTGCGGGATGCGGCGGATTACGAGGAGGCGCTAAACACGGTGCGGCGCTGGTTCAAGGAACTGCATTTTCGTATCGGTGTGTTGGCGCTGCGAGAATTGGCAACTCTGACAGAGGCCGAGCGTGCCTATGCGGATTTGGCACAGGTGGTGGTCAACGGTGTATTGCCGTTGGTGCAACAGGATTTCAGCCGTCGATATGGGGTTTTCGACGATCAGGAATTTGTGGTTCTCGCGATGGGCAAGCTGGGATCCCGTCAAATGACGGCCAGTTCCGACCTCGATATTATCGTTATTTATCAGGCAAGCGGCGAGTGTTCGGACGGGCGGCGCGGGTTGGCACAAGGCCCGTATTTTTCGCGCCTAACGCAAGCGTTGATTACGGCACTTTCCTCGCCCATGGCCGAGGGAATGCTGTACGAGGTGGACATGCGTTTACGCCCCAGCGGGCGGGCGGGGACGGTGGCGACCTCTGTTTCCGGGTTTGAGGCCTATCAGTTTGAAAAGGCGTGGACGTGGGAACATTTGGCGCTGACACGGGCGCGGGTGATTGCTGGATCAGAGCGATTGGCGGCGCAGGTTAGCGATATTTGCCGTCGGGTATTGGCCAAACTGCGTGATCGGGCCGAGGTAAAAGCGGATGTGGCGCAAATGCGGGGGCGGTTGGCCGAGGCCAAGGCGGATCGGGCGGAAGATTGGGATGTGAAGGCCCGATCCGGCGGGATTCTGGACACGGAATTGCTGGCGCAGATGTATTGTTTGTTGGGGCACGAGGCGGAACCGGCGCAGATCCCGATTGCGCAATTGGCGGCGGCGGCGTTGCGGGGGGATCTGGAGCGTGGGGATTGTGAACACCTCGGCTGCACGCTTGAGTTGTTGAACCGTTTTCAACAGGCGCATCGTTTGCTGATTGATGGGGCGTTTGATCCGGTGAAACTGGGGCGGGAAGGCATGGGATTCGTGCTTCGGGCAACCGGATTTGATGATGTAGAGGATTTGAAGCAGACGATTTTGCAGCAGACAGCCGTATCTGCCGAAATTATTGCGCGTAATTTGAAATAATTTGGGCATTTTTGTGATGTTTCTCCGCGCCGATATCGCTATGTTTTGCCGATATTCACCGCCAAAAAGGACCGTTTTGCGATGTTGAACAAGGGAAATCTGGCGATTGATCCCCGTGGGTTGATCTTTGAAAGTTATCGCATTGACGGGATCACAGAAGCCGAGTGCCGGAGCATTTTTCTGGATTGGGCGCTGGGGGTTTCTGCCGACACGAATATGGCTGAAAATATGACAATATTATTGCGGGAATATGGCGACCTGAACCCGGATCACCCGATGACCAAGGTGATAAACGAAGGGCTGGCGCAGAAAAAAACACCCGGTGGGCGGCGTGGCGGGGCGATGGGGCGGCGGCGTTAGACCGCACGATGATCTGCCCGGATCATTTTGGTCCCCCCAAAAGCAATCCGAGCAGATGTTTGCGCTATTGTTGCAAGCAGCACAGCCGTTTTCAGGCGACCAAATCCATGACCGGCATTTCCAGCATCCAGTCGAGATCAT
>CAMZLM010000003.1 GCA_947311485.1 uncultured Paracoccaceae bacterium | reverse complement strand
CTCCGCGTCGATCGCTTCCAGAATGCCGTCGGCGGCAAAGGGGGGCGGAACGTAGATCACCGAGGCGTTGGCCTCGGTCACCGCCTTGGCCTCGTGAACCGAGTTGAACACCGGCAGGTCAAGGTGGGTCTGTCCGCCTTTGCCCGGTGTCACACCGCCGACCATTTTGGTGCCATAGGCGATGGCTTGTTCAGAGTGGAAGGTGCCTTGCGAGCCGGTGAAGCCCTGACAGATTACCTTGGTGTTTTCGTCGATGAGAATGGCCATGTTTGGCTCCGTTTCTAGTGCTTCGCAAGCGGGGGTTACCCGCCAAGTGGGTGAATTTGGTTAATTTTGAGCCTTGCCGGCAAGGAATGTATAAATCCTGCCAAATGTCGGGTCGGATGAGGTGAATGCGACATAGAATGTTTTATAGGGCACATCTGTTACCCATGACGCATCAAAGTTACCGCGCACATCATTGATTTCAATTGGCCGAGCACCACGCACGCGGCCCATATACGCGGCCACTGCAGGTTTGAGCGATTTGTCGGGTTGGCTGATAACTGCACAGGCTATGGGTGATCCTTTGAAACTGTCAATGCCGACGAATGGCTGGTTTGGCGACCGAGAATAGACTGTGAGTGTCTTGTCGATTTTTGCCATGGGAACATAGCCGTCTTTTTGCAAAAGGCGGACGGCCTTATCGAGGTTGCCAATGTTGGCGGCACAGTAACGATCAAACGTGGTTATGAATGATGCCGGACTTGCTTTTGACACAGCAACTTTGGGAGAGCTGGTCCCAGTTTCCATGCACCCCGACAAACCAAAAGACAAGCCTATGACAAGAAAAACTCTGCGTATCATTTATCCGCTCCTTCAGCATTTGTGCCTTGACCAAACAAACAGCATTCATCGCCAGCACAGTTCCGGCAAACTACCTTGGTGTTATCGTCGATGAGTATCACCATTTTCGGCATTTCTCCTGTTTGATACCGGGTGTGGCCCGGCCTTGGATTATCTCTTGAATAGGGACAGTATAGCGCCATTTTGCCCGACCTTGGCCCCGTTGGCGATGACGACCATACCCTTGCGGGTTTTGAGATTGATCTGCCCGCCACCGGGTGAGCCGCCCATGGATTTTGCACCGACCCGGGGAAGCAAAAGCATGGCGGCTTTGGACGCGGTGTCCTGACCTGATTCACCGTTGTCAAAGCTGACGGCACATACCCCGCTCGAACCCAGAAGGGTCACGTCGATAGAGTGGGTTTTGTGGCCGGCGGATATGAAGCTGTCGGCGCTATCGCCGCTTAACGAGATGTTCTTGTCCCGATTGATTGCCCGGATCACACCGGCACGGTTGCCGCCAGTTTTGAAACAGACGTTCATAAAGACTGTTGTCGCCATTGCAGGGGTTGCGACAGCGCGCCCTTTGCTGTCGTGGGTGCGCGGGCCATATCCGCTACAGGCGGCCAGCGCAAGCATGGACAGGGTGAAAACAGCGGGTTTGAGTGAGGCTATATGCATTTACTATCGCTTTCCATTTATTGTTTTACAGTCGATAGGCTGATGCCCCCGCGTTTGTGGTCAACCTGAACCATCAGGCGGCCACCCTTGTATGAATATACAACAAACCCGCCACCCTTGATGCCGCTGGGGCGGGCTTTGATGCCTGCAATTCCGTTCATAAGGGCCGCAGCGATAAGGGTTTCGTTTTCCTGATTGCCGGCGGGGGTATATGTGATCGTGCAAGACCGTGTTCCTGCCAGATCGCTTACCATCCCCGACATCGCAACCGTCTTGTGCTTGAAGGATGTTATGTTGATCCCTTCAATCGCAAAGCTGTTTTCCTCGGGCACAAATACAGGGGATGCACGGAATGCGGCGATGTTACGCGCGTTATTGAAGGGCGATTTCAGGCAGATTTGTTTGAACTGGGTAAAGGCTTGTCCGGTCGTGGCGTAGGGTTTGGCTGGCTTGCTTGGGGCGGAGGCGCCACCAGTTGTCATGCAGCCCGCCAGCAAAAGAGCGGCGAGGAAACCACCCAGCGCTTTGGATGTTTTTATGAGAGGTTTCATTGCTGTTGCTCCTTTGTGGGGCGGGGTGCCCGTGTTTTTCGTCGGGAAAGGCGGGGTAAACCCCGCCCTACGGTTAGCCTTTGACCGCTTTCACAATCTTCTCGGCGGCGTCCGACAGGTTATCCGCAGCAATCACATCCACGTCCGAATTGTTGATGATCGCCTTGCCTTCTTCCACCTTGGTGCCTTCCAGGCGCACCACCAGTGGCACTTTCAGGCCGACTTCTTTCACTGCCGAAACCACGCCCTCGGCGATCACGTCACAGCGCATGATGCCGCCAAAGATGTTGACCAGAATGCCTTTGACGTTCGGGTCCGAGGTGATGATCTTGAAGGCTTCGGTGACCTTTTCCTTGGTCGCGCCGCCGCCGACGTCCAGAAAGTTGGCCGGCTCCGCGCCATAGAGTTTGATGATGTCCATCGTTGCCATCGCCAGACCGGCGCCGTTCACCATGCAGCCGATTTCACCGTCCAGCGCGATATAGTTCAGGTCGTATTTGCTGGCTTCCAGTTCTTTGGGGTCTTCCTCGGTTTCGTCGCGCAGGGCGGCGATGTCGGGGTGGCGATAGAGCGCGT
>CAMZLM010000002.1 GCA_947311485.1 uncultured Paracoccaceae bacterium | reverse complement strand
TCGTCCAGTGTCGATACAAGGGTTTGAAACGAGGTTGCTTTTTCCAAGATGCTCTCCTCCAGATTGATCTTCTGGAAGAAGTTGAATCAGACAATACTCACCTCTGCAAACCCAATGTGCTATTCATGCGATCCCCCTGATCCAGCATTTTAAACAGCTTCAATTCCAAAGGGGCCGCTGTAACTGCCGTGTAACCGTCCAGTACCACTTGCTGAATGGCGGTGCCTCCGAAAACGGACATCCACAAAACACACACCATGGACGGGATCAGCAACACACAGATGATGAATTCGCGCACGGTGCGACCACGGCTGACGCGGGCGATGAACATGCCAACGAAGGGGGACCAGCTGATCCACCAAGCCCAGTAAAACGCGGTCCAGCCCTGCGAAAAGTTCACGTCTTCGCGGCCAAAAGGCATCGACAAGGCGGGCAGGTATTCCAGATAGGCCAGCAAACTATCGGCGAAACCGGTCAGGATTGCCAGAGTTGGCCCCGCAATCAGCACAAACAGCAGCAAAACAGCCGCCAGCCCCATGTTGATTTCCGACAGGATTTTCACCCCGCCATCAAGCCCCCGAAGAACCGACACCAACGCAATCGAGGTAATCAGCGTGATCAGGACGACCTGAGACGTAATCCCGAACGGTACCCCAAATAATTCCTGCAAGCCCGCATTCGCCTGCGTCGCCCCGAAACCAAGCGAGGTTGCCAATCCGAACAGCGTGGCAAACACGGCCAGTGTATCGATGATATGGCCAGCCCAACCCCAGACAGCCTCGCCGAAAATAGGATAGAATGCGGAGCGGATGGTCAGCGGCAAACCTTTGTTAAAGCTGAATAGCGCCAGTGCCAAAGCCACAATCGCGTAAATCGCCCAAGGGTGAAGCCCCCAGTGAAAGATCGTAGCCGCCATGCCAAGACGGGCCGCAGCAACCGCATCGCCCTCGGCCCCGCCGAGCGGTGCCCAATCTGTACGCACCCCGTTTTCCACCGAAACCCCGCCAAATGATGATGCATAATGGCTGAGCGGTTCGGACACCCCGTAAAACATCAGACCGATCCCCATACCCGCCGCAAACAACATCGCAAACCAGCCGACATAGGTGTAATCGGGTTTTGCCTCTGACCCACCCAACCGGATTTTACCCCAGGGGCTTATGATCAAAAACAGGCAAAAAACGACAAAGAAATCCGCAGCCCCCAGAAAGAACCAGTCAAAATTGCTGGTTAAGAATGGCCGTAGCCAGCCAAACAAGGCGGTGGATTGGTCCGGCAGCGCCAACGCATAAAACACAAACGCAACGATGGACAGACCAGAGATCAGAAAAACCGGATTATGGATATCAATCCCGAGCGGCCCGAGCCTGGTTTCCAGATTGTCTTGTCCGATTTCATAATCGGTTTCGATGACTCCCGCTGCACCTTCCGGTGCCGGTATGCCTTGGGTTTCGTCTTCAGCCGTTTTCAAATTTCCCCACATGGTTTTGGCGGCAAAGCGATTACTCGCTATGCCACAGGTAGAATTTTGGGGGAGATAAATATTATAAGTTGTGATCCAGGCGACCCAAACCGGGCTTAAAACGGCATTTGGGCCACCTCTTGTGTGCAAGAGGTGGCCCAAAAAATATAAAATTCGTCAAATGGTTCGCCTAAGCGTTAACATCCACCACAACGCGGCCCTTGACCTGACCTTTCAGAATGGCACGGCCAAGGTCGGGCAGATCGCTCAAAACTGCCGGCTGTATCATTGCTTCCAGCTTGTCCATTGGCAGGTCTTTGGCAATCCGACCCCATGCGCGAACACGGTTGTCATAGGGCTGCATCACGCTGTCGATGCCCAGCAGATTCACGCCGCGCAGCAAGAAAGGGATCACGGTTGCGGGCAGTTTCATGCCGCCTGCCAAACCAACAGCAGAAACCGAAGCGCCATATTTCATCTGCCCCAGAACCCGCGCCAACATGTCACCGCCGACAGCATCCACGCAGCCCGCCCAGGTTTCCTTTTCCAGCGGACGCTTAGTGGTTTCGTTGATCTCTTCACGCGCCACGATCTGGCTGGCCCCGAGGGATTTCAGATATTCCGCCGTTTCAGGCCGCCCCGTTACGGCGGCAACCTCAAAACCCTGCGCCGCCAGTATCGCCGTCGCGACCGAGCCAACACCCCCCGCCGCGCCAGTGACCAGAACCGGCCCGTTGCCCGCAACCAGCCCATGATCCTGCAACGCCATCACCGCCAGCATCGCGGTGAAACCGGCCGTGCCCACAGCCATTGCCTGACGTGTATCCAGCCCCTCAGGCAGCGGCACCAGCCAATCCGCATTGACGCGGGCCTTTTGCCCGTAACCGCCCCAATGGGCTTCGCCCACGCGCCAGCCGGTCAGCACAACTTTGTCGCCCGCCTTGTAACGGTCATCATCGGATGCCTCGACCGTTCCGGCAAAATCAATCCCCGGCACATGCGGATAATTGCGCACCAAACTGCCACCCGGTCCGATGCACAGCCCGTCTTTGTAATTCACGGTGGAATATTCCACGGCAACGGTTACGTCACCGGCAGGCAGGTCATCGGTTGAAACCTGTTCCACAGTGGCAGAGGTTTTTCCCTCGTCGTTCTTGCGAACCATCAATGCGTTAAATGTCATGGTATTGTCCTTTCGTGCGCCTCAACTCTCGGGGAGAAAAGGCAAGTCTGTTGCTGTTGGTGTGGCACCGGCGGCGGTCAGCATGGCGTGAACCTGCCCGCGGTGGTGGGTTTGGTGGTTGAACAAATGTGTGATCAGCTGACCATGGGGATGTACCATCGCGGTTGTCTTGCCCATGGGATACCATTCGAAATCTCCGGCCAATTCCTCGGCCGTGATCCGGCTGGCCCAGTCAACAATCCGTACATCCGCCGTGGCGCGTGCCTGTTTCAGGGTTTCCCATTCGGCAATCATTCCACCACTATCGGCAATACCGACTTCGGGAGTGTCCCAATTATCAAAGCGACTCATCCAGGCGGTGTCACCCCAAAGGATATGGGTCAGGGTTTCATGGATGGAGCCAAAAAACGCCCCCCGATCCTGCCGCCGCGCCGCATCGTCCAGCGTGTCGGCTGCCCCATAGAGGTTTCCATTCTGCCACCGGTTATACCGCGCCATCATCCGCACATAGTTAGGGGTAATCATTCTCCATACCCCTTTGGAATGCGCACCGCAGGCAGACCCTCGGCGCGTTTCTGCAGGGCGCGCCCGATCACTACGCGGCTGATTTCGGTGGTGCCATCCACAATCCGCAGCATTTGCGACAGGCGCGACAAGCGGTCCATGCCGTATTCCTGTAACAGCCCGCTGCCGCCCATCACCTGCGTACAGGTGTTGGCCGCCCGCACCGCCGCATCGGGCACAAAGCGTTTGGCATGCGCGGCCATAACTGGCCCCTCCGGTGTACCAAGTGCATTAGCAGCAGCGCGGTACAACAAGCGCGAGGCCTCCAGATCCGTCGCCACATCGCCCAGCATCCACTGAATCCCGTCCAGATCAAGGTTGCGCCCCTTGAACATCTTGCGATCCCGCGCATAGGCCAGCGCCGTATCCAGCGCGGTTTCCATAAGGCCACAACAACCCGAAGCAATGGAGACCCGCGCAATGTCAATCGCCATAAGCGAGCCTTGCAGCCCTTGGCCAATCGGCAGGATGATGTTGTCTTCGGACACCACCACATCCTTGAAATACATTTCCGACAGGGGCAGGAAATTATAGGACGCTGTGTCGTAACGCGGACCAAAGGTCAGGCCCTCTGCACCCGCTGGAATGGCGATCATCGCCATGTCTTTGTGGCCGGGTTCATCGCTGGTTTTCACCACGGTAAAATAGTAATCTGCCTCGCCAGCCAGCGACACCCACGCCTTGGCCCCGTTGATTGTCCAAGTGCCATCGCCGTTGATTTTGGCACGGGAATACATGTTGCCCGCATCCGATCCCGACTGCGGTTCTGTAATAGCAAAATTGGCCAGCATTTCACCGGACGCCAGCTTTTTCGCCACCTTTTCCTTAAAGGCCTCGGTGCCAAAACCGCAACAGGCGTAGGTGCAGATATTATGCATCGACAAAGCAAAGGCATAGGCCCCATCGCCCTTGCCCAATTCCTCGTACACCCGGATACCGTCGCCGAGAGAAAGCCCCTGCCCGCCCCATTCAACCGGCGCATACAGGCCCGTCAATCCCAACGCCGCCGCCTTGTCCGAGGCATCCCGCGGCCAGATACCAGCTTTGTTCCACGCATCTACATTTGGCTTGATGACCTCGTCACAATGGGATTTGGCGCGGGCCAGAATCGTGTCGATAGGGTTTTCCATGGGATACCTCGGCATAATAGGGGGCTTTCTTTGGTGAAAGAAGGCCGTTAAAGTAAATGTCTGACAATTAAATGTCTGACAATTGAAACCGAGTCAAACAGAAAGTGCCGCGCGATGAAATATCAGCTGGATCAGGACCGCGAACTTTCCGCCCAAATCGCCGGGGAAATCCGCGCCGCGATCATCAGCGGCAAACTGATTGTTAACGAACGCCTGCCTGCCGAAAGCGAATTATGCGAGCGTTTCAACGTCTCCCGCTCCACCGTACGCGAGGCCCTGAAACGGCTGGCGGCACAAAACCTGATCCGCACCACACGCGGGGCCACCGGCGGGGCCTTTGTCAACCGGCTGTCCTATCAGGACGCCTATAGCCAGCAGATCACGACCTCTACCTTGCTGCTGTCGATGAACGAGATCAGTTTTGAAACCGCCTGCGAAGCCCGCTTTGCCCTTGAACGGGCCTGCATCCCGCTGGCTGCCGAACGCCGCCAACCCGACCATCTGGCTGCCATGCGCGCCGAAATCCACAGGCAGGGCCAACCAGGCCTGAGCGACGAAGTCTTCTGCGCCTCCGACGTCAGCTTTCACCGCGCACTGGTGGACGCAGCAGACAATCCGGTGATTTCCTACCAGCTGGCCGGCGCGGTCGAAGCCATGCAGCCGCTTATGAATATGATCACCTATTCCGAACGCGACCGTACCCGCATCATTTCCCTGCATACCGAAATTACCGATGCCCTGAATGCCCGTAACGCCGAAGTAACCGACACCGCCCTGAACGCATTGGCCGCCTACACGCTGGAACTGGCCCGCCATGCCACCCAACGACATCAGGAAAAGAGCGCAGCACCAAAATAGACGATTGAACCCCGCAAATACTTGCCCTATACCGCCCCTCAGGCACCCGTAGCTCAGCTGGATAGAGCGCTGCCCTCCGAAGGCAGAGGTCTCGCGTTCGAATCGCGACGGGTGCACCATTACTACTCTCCCTATATAAAACACCCCCTAAAGCCTTGAATGGTAAAGCTATTTTGGTGGTTCTAGCACCTTGATTCCGGTGGTATGCAATGCGGTCTGTGAAGGCTAGTTTTAGCACCATGCGGCGTAGGGTGATTTGGCCGCTTTCCCATAGTTTCCAAGGGTTTGCGAGGAATTGCAGGGCTGGTTCTAGTTTTTCTTCGAACGTGCCGGATGTTGGGGTGATATGACGCGCTAATTGGTCTTGTAGCTTGGTTTTACTGCGCTCCAATTCACTGATTTTGCCTTCATAGGCGCGGATCACGGTTGGGTTGGTGGTGTCGATGATACGCACCAGCAAGGCGTCCACCTGCTTTTCAATGGCTTTGATCTGGTTCTTGCCGGACTTCACGATGTCTTCGACCTGCGCCAAACGCTGTGTCCACGCATCGCGGAACATAACCTTGACCAGCTCAAACAGGTTTTGGCTAGGTTGCAGGGTTTTGATCAGGGCACCGATGTCGCCTTCCAGCTTGTCACGGGGGATGGATTTGCCGTAGCTGTCACAGCCCTTGGCTTGGCAGAGGTAATAGGCGTAGCTGCGATCACGTCCTTTGGACCAAGAACTGCTCAGAGGCCCGCCACAGTCGCCACAGCTCACAAAACCGCGCGCGGCAAAATCATTACCGATATTCTTGCGAACACGAACCTTGGCGGAGCCTTTCAGGCGGTCGCGCACCTTATAGCCAGACGACTCAAATTTGATTCCAGTTTTGATTTGCAAAGATCTGTTCTGTTGTTCGTCCTGTTCTGCGCCTGACGGCTTTGGCTTGGGCCCATTTTTGCTCGATCGGGTTGAGGTCTGGTGAATAGGG
>CAMZLM010000001.1 GCA_947311485.1 uncultured Paracoccaceae bacterium | reverse complement strand
GTATCCGCCCCGCCGCGCGCCTCGATCCGGTCATTACCCGCGCCCCCCGACAGGCTGTCTGCCGATCCGCTGCCGGTCAGGGTAACGCCTGTCGGAATCGCGATTGTGTACAGCTGGTCGCTAAAGCGCAGTTGCTCCATATCGGTCAGCGTATCAACACCGTCCACACCGCCGCCATTGTGGGTAACCGTTGTCACCCCCAACCCGTCTGTGGCGATGGTATATTGACTGCGCGCACCGGAATAGGCGGCGATGTCATTGCCCGCCCCGCCTGCCAACACATCATTGCCCGCCCCGCCAACCAGCACATCATTGCCGCCGTTGCCGGTCAGGGTGTTGGCCAGCTCATTGCCGATCAACAGGTCTTCCTGTGCGCCGCCCGTGGCGTTTTCAATCTGCGCACCGTTGGCAATGGTGAAACCGCCATCTTCGCCAATATAGGTACTGCCGCTTTGCACCAGCACCCGCGAAAAGAAGCCCCCCGCATGGTTGTCCGGATTGATCAGTTCATTTTGCAGATCGATCAGGCCACCGGTGACCGAGCTGTTCAGATTGGCAAAAAATGTCGTGTGCTGCACTGCGGTAACCGAGGCCGCCGCATCCGCCGCCACGCCGGAACGATCCAGTGTCGCATCATTCAGGTTGATCATCACCGAGTTACTGGAGCTGCCATAATCAATCGTATCCACACCGGCGGAATCCCAGATCGAAAAATAGGCCCGCCCGACATGCACATTGCCCTCGGTCAACTGCAAGGCCGCGGCCTGCCGGTCAAACAGGGTATAGGTCGAATTGCCGGTGGCATAGCTTTCCGCCCCGTATTGCTGCTGCAAGGCGGCAATATCCAGCGCCATCATCGACACCGCATGCCCATAGGTATTGGCGCTGGTGGCCCCGCGATAGGACATCACCGAATAGCGTTCGTTGTCCATCGCCTCGCCCACACTGGCCAGCGCCGGCAGGCCCGCGACCTCCTGATGGGTGTGCATCAGGCCCATGCCATGGCCGATCTCGTGGATCACGGTCCAGTTCAGATATTCGCCCCCACCCAGTTCAGGGGCCGCCTGCATCAGCGTGTTGCTGGAACTGAACACCCCGAGCGACCAGGCATCCAGACCGGAAAAATCACGGTGGGAACTGTTTACAAACTGAAAAACCCCCTCAAGCCCGCCTGCATCGGCGGAGGTTGTGACAACCACCAGATCCGCACTGCCCTGCGCAATCGTCGATGACGTAATCCGGTAAAGATCCGTCTGGATCACACTGTCGATCATGTCAAAAGCACGTACCGTTGCCGCCGTATAGGCAAAATTCATATCCGGCAAACCGGAAAAATTTTCGTAATACGTGGTTTGAAATTCTGTATCAAAGCCAAGCGTTGTATGATTGCCCAGATAATACCCGAGGTTGGTTTCATTCCAGACCTGCCCCTGCGTAATATCGGCCAGCAATATACGCCCGGTTGTCGGCAGGCTGTTGGAAATGGAACTTGCGGCGGTTGTACTGGCCATGAGACGATCCTGAAAATTAATATTTTGCTAACACATACGATAAATCATCTGTGCTCGCAATCGTTTCACCGCATAGCGCCAAGGGCCGCACAAATCCGCTTTAGCACCATCGTCATATCCTTGTCCGGCAGATTTCCCAGCAACACCTGCCCATAGTCAAATCCGCCATCCGCCAGATCAAAGGTACAATGCAGCGATCCTGTCAGCGGCAGAACCATATCCGTGGCCTCACGGGTAACGAAATACAACGCCCCCCCCGACATCGCCTGATAATACAGCCGGTTTGGCATCCTGCGCTTGCCCGGGCCGAGCGGCATAAAATAGGCAGGGGCCACAGATTTACCGGCAATATCGTGCAGGCGGGTTTGTTTTTGCCAGTCCCCGCCCTGTGCGCGCAGCTTGATAATGGCGCGGATCGGGTTGGTCAAAGCATCGTGTTTGTCGCCGGCAATCCCTGCGCCGGTCGCGCCCAGAGTATGCGCACCGCGCACCAAAAGACCCTGCAATCCCGCATCCGGCCCCGACAGGGCCACGCGGGAAATCCCGAGCGTTGGTTGTTTCATGGTTTTGTCCTTTGCATAGCCCCAGGTACAGGCCGCCGCAAAGACCGCCACCAGCAGCGCCAGCCCTTTTACATGATTTTTCATCGCTTCGCCCCTTGTGTTATTCAACACCTTTGGCAGGCCAAAGGTATACTCCGAACGTAAGGGTTTTTTCCGGAATTAAAAGACGCGGATGCCTAGGCCAGCAAATCCGTCACCACACCGCCGATCTGGATGTTGATCGCACTCTGGCCTTCGCCATCGACAAGCGCCCACATGATTTGCCCGGTGGGGCGGTAAACGACAAAGGCCTCTTGCACAGTGGCATCGCCCGACCGCACCCCTGCCCCGTTGGCCGTATGTGCCAGATTGATCTGGAAATCCGCCGCCGTGGCCGATGTATTGCCAAACACCAGCACATCGCCATCCGCCACGGTGTAATCCTGAATCCAGTCGCTGCCGTGATCCACAATCCCGAGGTGATAGAATTTATCCGCCCCCGCACCGCCATTGACCCGATCATGGCCAAAACCGCCATTGAGGAAATCATCACCATCGCCGCCAAAGACCTCGTCGCCGTAAGCCGAACCGGTGATCACATCATTGCCCACGCCGCCGATCACCAGATCCGCCCCGAAACCGCCGGCAATCGTGTCGTTGCCCGCATCGCCGCGCAGCTCGTCATTGCCGTAACCGCCGTCGATACTGTCATCACCATCGCCGCCGTAAACCACATCGCGCAGATCCGCCGTGGTATCGCCGCCAATGATCACATCATCGCCAGCCCCCCCGTTCAGCGTATCCAGACCATCGCCGCCGTTCAGCGTGTCGTTGCCCAGTTCCCCCAACAGCAAATCATTGCCATACCCGCCTTCCAGCGTATCCAGACCATCACCGCCGAAAAGCCGGTCATTGCCATCCCCCCCCGAAAGCGAGTCATTGCCGGTTCCCCCGGTCAGGGTGTCCCAGCCAAAATAGCCAAACAACGTGTCGTTACCGGCATTTCCATCAAGGGTATCACTGCCTTGCGAGCCATAGATGATCTGGGAAAACATATTGCCCATATTCACGATCCCCGGGCCGAACAGATCGCGGACAAGGCGGGTCTGGTCGCTGAATTCGATGCTCTCGACATTGATGAAATCATGCACCACCGCACCAATCCGAACCGTCACATGACCCAGATTGTTGCCCAGCAGATTGGTGTCATACGCCACCGTCACCACACCGACATCATTGCCCGTACCGCCATCCATCGCGGTCGCACCGGAGCCGACCACAAGCCGGTCGTCCCCGTCACCGCCATTGAGCGTATCACCGCCCAGCCCGCCGATCAGCGTGTCATTGCCCGCAAGACCCTTCAGAATATCCGCAAGGTTTGACCCGCGCATAACATCGGATCCCCCCGTGCCAGTCACAACAACCGCGGAATTCGCCCCGTCCCAGACCGCCGTAAACCCGTCATCCGCCCCGTAGATATACTGTGCCGCTTCCACATCCACCGTGCCAAGGGTCGCTTGCCCGTAGGTCCGGTTATAGGACATGATGGTATAGGTTGAATTGTCATGGCCCGGGGTAATGATATTGCCCGAAAACGGGTGTTCAAACCCGATGGCATGGCCGATTTCATGCAGCAGCACCGAAAACCCGTCCACCCCCGGAGCCAGGCTCGCCGCATTCGCCCCGTAATAGGCACTGTTGAGGAAAACATCCCCGCCAATCGTCTGATAGCGGTTCGAATAGGTGCTCGCATCCCCCGCAACGGTGTAGGTGTAGCTCGGAAAATAGGAAAACCCCGCATTCCCAGAGGCCGACATATCAAACATCGAAAAGCGGATTTCGCCATTTGTTGCATCCGGCACTTCGACAAAGGTCAGGCCCGACGCCTGCGACCACACATCCAGCGCCGCACGGATATAATCCTGACGCGCCCCTGTCATTGCCTGAAACGTGGTGCCGGAATGTATATCATAATCGGCCATGGCCGTTGGAAAACTATAGCTAACCACAACCCCCGTCCCCAGCGCCTGATCCAGGTTCCAGCGAAAATAGGTGTTGGCTCCCACCAGCGAGAGAACATCCGTACTTGGCACGACCATGGCAACCCTTTCGATAAATTTATGCGCCGTATTTCAGGGGCCTTCAGTTCCATATACCACATGATTTTCCGCTGGCCTACCTTGGATAAAAAATTGTCAGGAATTGGCAAAACGCCCTCGGCAGATAGTATATATATTGCCGAAATTACCTATAAGCATCATAATTTTGCTATTTTGAAACCTACTGGACCAACTTTAAAAAATCTCTATTAGCCGTGATAAGGTAGAGTTATCAAAATTGATAAATCCCCCCTCCTTACGCCAGCAAATCCGTCTCCACACCGCCAATCCGGATGTTGATTTCCGCCTGCCCGGCCCCGTCCACCAAGGCCCACATGATCTGCCCTGTGGGGCGGTAGATCACGAATGCCTCTTGCACCGCATCATCGCCGGAACGCTCACCGGCGGCATTGGCCGTATGCGCCAGATTGATCTGAAAATCCGCCGCCGTGGCCGACGCATTGCCAAACACCAGCACATCGCCCTCCGCCGCGGTGTAATCCTGAATCCAGTCGCTGCCGTGATCCAGAATACCAAGGTGATAAAACCTGTCCGCCCCCGCGCCGCCGTTAGCGCGATCATGGCCAAAACCGCCGTTGAGGAAATCATCACCATCCCCACCAAACACCACATCTCCATAGGCCGAGCCGGTGATCACATCATTGCCCACGCCGCCAATCACCGTATCCGCGCCAAAGCCCCCCGCCATAGTGTCATTGCCCGCATCGCCATACAGCAAATCATTGCCATAGCCACCGTCAACACTGTCATCGCCGCCGCCCGCATAAACCACATCGCGCAGATCCGCGGATGTGTCGCCGCCAATCAACACGTCATTCCCGTCCCCGCCGATCAACGTATCCCGCCCCCCGCCACCATGAAGCGTATCCGCCAAGGCGCTGCCGACCATCACATCGTCTTGTGTCACCACCACTCCGCCGGCCACAGATAAATCAATCGCCTGTCCGGCCGCATAGGCCGCGCTGGTCACACCACAGCTGCACACGATCGAATCAAGATAGGCCTGATATTGCGCAACGGTCGCAAAAACATCCAGCGCATCGCCGCCAATGGCAAAACTGTAACGCGTGTCCCCCACCAGAAAGTTCATCACATAAGACACCTGCGCCGCCCCCCAGATCACTTGGCCAAAGCTGATCTCCGGATTAAGGGACGAGAATTCCACCCCGTCGATTTCGGAATGGTAAAACAGCCCCCCGACAAGCGACACAATTGCCGGACCATTAACCCCGGGCGTGATCTCGCTATAGACCAGGCCGGCGGTTGAATCCGGTGCCACAAACCGCAGGCTTGCGCCGCTGACCGCTGTCACCACGCCCCCCGAAAGGGTCTGCCTGCTGCCGCTAAAGGTAAATGTCGTCATGTCATACTCCCGCATCTCTGCGGAATATGGGGGCCGATCGTAAACATTCCACAAAGACCCCGCAGCAAAATACAGTGTCTTTGTCATACAATGTTAATTGTTTTCGCGAAAATTAATATCGCCTTATATACTCTTAATTTTTATGGATATTTCGGGTTTACCGCGCGCATTGATCCCTGTTATTCTTGCGCGCCGGCCCAGCTCGAGGCGCACATATCCAGCAGGCCGTATTCGGCCGTAAAACCCAGCAGCTCCCGCGCGCGCCGCACGTCGGCGTAACAGCTGGCAATATCACCGGCGCGGCGCGGCATGATCTTGTGTGGCAGCTCCTGCCCCGATGCCTGTTTAAAGGCCGCGATCATCTCCAGCACGGAATAGCCGCGACCAGTGCCCAGATTGACCGTATGCCCCTGCCCTGTCTCCAGCAGCTTTTGCAGCGACAGCACATGCCCCCGCGCCAGATCGGTAATGTGGATATAGTCGCGCACGCCGGTGCCGTCGGGGGTGTCGTAATCATCGCCAAACACCGTCAGGAACGGCTGTTCGCCGCGGGCGACCTCCAGCATACGCGGCATCAGGTTTTCCGGCGGGGCCGCCGAATTGCGCGGGCTTTGCAACAACAACCCCGATTCATGCGCACCGGCCGGATTGAAGTAGCGCAAAATCCCCACCGCCCATTGCGGATTTACCGAAGCCGCCTGTTCAAGCACCTGCTCGCCGATCAGCTTGGTAAACCCGTAAGGGTTGGCAAAGCTCAGCGGCGCGGTTTCCGGGATCGGCAAGTGTTCCGGCGCCCCGTACACCGTGGCCGAGGAGGAAAACACAAACGCCCTTGTTGCATGGTTCTGCATTTCATTCAGCAGATTGATCAGGCCAACGCTGTTGTTTTCGATATAGGCCAACGGATCGCGCATGGATTCGCCCACGGCCTTTTTCGCGGCAAAATGGATCACTGCGGTGATGTCGTAATCGGCAAAAACCTGCGCCAGCGCCGGTTTGTCCAGCAGGTCCCCCTTTACACAAGGCACCGCCGCACCGGTGATCTGTGCAATCCGCGCCGGCGTATCCGGATCCGCATTGGAAAAATTGTCAAAGATCAGCGGCGAAAAACCAGCCTTGGCCAGCGCCACAAACGTATGCGCGCCGATGTATCCGGCACCACCGGTCAGAAGAACTGTCTTTGTCATAATATGCCTGCACTGTTTTTATCCGGCACGGTCCATGCCTCGTTGCGGTCATTCTACAGGGCAGGCGGGGGCATTCAAGGGGCTTGTGGTTACAGGCCGGTTTTCGTGCGCAGGCCAATCAGCCGCCCCAGCACAAACCAGGCGGTTTGCAGCATGATGTACAATTCCATCCGTATGCTGCGTTTTTTGATATATTCCAAATCCCACTTCAGCTTGCGCGCGGTGCCCTTCTCGTCCGAGGTATAGCCGTATTTCAGCTGGGCCAATCCGGTAATCCCCGGCAAAACCTTCTGGCGGCGCGCATATCCGCGAATGCCTTTTTCAAAGTTTTCATAGAATGACACCTGTTCCGGCCGTGGCCCGACAAGGGACATTTCCCCCTTGAGCACATTCAGGATCTGGGGAACCTC